>JBIKPA010000104.1:0-9191 GCA_044357715.1 Microthrixaceae bacterium | reverse complement strand
TTATTTTTGCACTCTTAGCCCTGTGGACCGCAGTCGAAGTTTTTTCATCCTGAAGTTCCGCGCGTCCATTGCAGTTGCAAACTAGATTCGATCCCGCTGTCAGAAGCCGTTTCTGTGGCGTTTTGTTACTGATGAGTCGCTCAAGGGAGACATATGTTGGCAAAAAAACTCGGTGCTGAGTTTCTTGGCACCTTTCTACTAGTTCTCGGTGGTTGCGGTTCTGCAATCTTCGCCGCTCGCGCACTGGCGCCTACCACTGGCAAGGTTGGCATTGGTGGTGTCGATATCGGCGTAACCACTGTGACTGACTTTGGCATTGGCTACCTTGGAGTTAGCTTCGCCTTTGGCCTGACCGTGCTCTGTGGGGCTTACGCTTTTGGTCATGTTTCAGGTGGTCACTTCAACCCGGCTGTCTCTTGTGGGCTAGCTACGGCGAAGCGCTTTGCCTGGAAGGATGTTCCGGCATATGTGGCCGTTCAGTGCCTCGGGGCTATTGCGGCAGTTGCTGTGTTGTGGTCAATCCAGTCATCGAAGCCAGGAGGCTTCAAGATCGACCAAGGCGCCTTTGCGTCCAATGCGTACGGCCAAGAAAACGGCCGGATCTTTTACAATCTTGCGGGTTCGGCAATTGCCGAGGTTGTGCTCACTGCACTCTTTGTCATCGTGATTCTTGGTGTGACCACAAAGGCTGCATCCAAAGCTCAGGCAGCTATTGGCATCGGCCTCATGTTGACCCTCATCCACCTCATCAGCATTCCAATCACCAACACAAGCGTGAACCCCGCCCGCTCACTCGGCCCAGCCCTGTTTGAGGGTGGAACTGCGTTGGCGCAACTCTGGCTCTTTATTGTTGCCCCAATTGTTGGTGGTGTGATCGGTGCGCTCATCTGGAAGCTTGCAACGGGAGGCGACGAGGCCCAGACCGGCGAGTCCGAGGCCGAGGGTGTAGAAGTCCTCGCCTAGGGCTTTAGTCGAGTGTTTTAGTGAATAGCTCAGTTGCCTTCTAAGATCTGACGTTCTGTCAGATCTTAGAAGGCACTGTTTTTACGGAGGAAAGAATTCATGGGCATGTTGGACGGCAAAGTTGCCATCGTTACTGGAGCAGGACACGGCATTGGCCGGGGTCATGCGCTTGAACTAGCAAAGCACGGCGCAAAAATCGTCATCAACGACCTTGGCGGCTCTGTCAAGGGCGAAGGAGTTGGCCGCGATGCAGATCTGACAGTAGAGATCATCAAGGCTCGCGGTGGCGAGGCCGTTTCAAACTATGGAGATGTTTCTGACTATGAGGCATCGGGAGAGATGATTGCCCAAGCCATAGACGCATTCGGTCGCCTAGACATTTTGGTCAATAACGCTGGGATCGTTCGCGACGGGTCAATTTTCAACATGACCCCCGAAGACTTTGACGCAGTCATCAAGGTGCATCTGCGTGGCACCTGGGCCCCGTGCAAGCATGCCGCAGTGCACTGGCGCAACGTCAATAAGGCCACTGGCGAGCGGGTCAATGGCCGGATCATCAACACCGTTTCGGGCGCTGGCCTGACTGGCAACTTTGGTCAGACCAATTACGCACCGGCAAAGGCAGCGATTGCCAGCCTGACTCAGACCCTGAGTCTGGAACTGTACAAAATGGGAGTCACTGTGAACGCAGTTGGCCCAGCCGCTGCAACCCGTATCACCGGAACTATGCCGAATGCCCCCGCAGTGATCGAGGCTGATGAGATTCCCGAGGATGAGTGGAACCGCATGGACCCTTCAGTCTCCTCCCCGCTTGTTGCATGGCTCGCTTCTGATGAGGCTGACCATGTGACGGGGCAAATCATTCGTGCCGTTGCAGAAAATATCATCTTGATGAAGGGCTGGGCTGATGGTCCAACCATCAATAACAACTCCAAGCGTTGGGATGCCACCAAGCTGGGTCAGCAACTCGCTACTGACGTGTTTTTCACTCGGGCACCTGGCCTGCGCTACTAGGTCAAGGCAGAAGCGGTCTGATCAATCTGGGAGATGAACTCACGAGTGCCGCGGCGGCCCCGTAGTGTCGGGGTGATCTGAACGGGAGTCCTTGTGGCACGAGTCGAAGCAACTGAGCCAAAAAAACGGAGGTCTACCTCAACCTCTGATTTTGGGGTAGGTAAACGCGAAGGCCATGATGCCAGTGATTTTTATGCTCGCTTTGCGGCACCGAAAATCTCTGCCGAGGATCGGATCTCGGATGCTCAGCAGGTTCGCTCAATTGATCAGATCTTCTTGGGTTCTTCAGCGGATATGTCACATGTGGCTGATGGCTCGGTAGCACTTGTTGTTACCTCACCTCCATACTTCGCAGGCAAGGCCTATGAGACAGAACTCGAATCCGATCACGTTCCTGCTACCTATCTGGACTACTTGCAGATGCTCCGAGCGGTGTTTGCTGAGTGTGTTCGAACCCTTGAGCCCGGGGGGCGAATCGCTGTGAATGTGGCAAACCTAGGAAGGCGCCCCTACCGATCCCTCTCGGCCGATGTCACCACAATTCTGCAGGATGATTTGCGACTTTTGCTTCGGGGTGAAGTGGTCTGGGTGAAGCAGCGCGGCGCATCTGGATCTTGTGCTTGGGGAAGCTTTCAGCGGGCAACGAATCCGGTCCTTCGAGACCTCACCGAACGCGTGATTATTGCTTCGAAAGGTCGATTTGATCGCCCGCTTGCTGCTGATGAGCGCAAGGCCCGGGGGTTGCCCTACGAGTCGACGATGTACCGCGATGAGTTCATGGATGCCACCTTGGATATGTGGGAGATCCCACCTGAGTCAGCTCAGCGGGTCGGGCATCCAGCCCCCTTTCCCGTGGCTCTGCCCGAACGTCTGATCAACTTGTATTCCTATAAAGGCGACCTCATCCTTGACCCCTTCATGGGGTCGGGAACAACCGCCGTTGCAGCGGTCAAGAGCGAGCGTCACTTTGTCGGCTACGACACTGATGCCGACTATGTGCGCAAGGCCAAAGAGCGTATCGCCCAAACCGAGATTGATCTCCAAGTGGGACCAATTGTTCCATCTGCCGAGGCCGGCAATGAAGATTGGCTGCAGAGATGTCGACGAGAAGGGCTAGCTGCAAAAGAAGTAGCTCGGCGAATGTTGATGTTGGCCGGGTTTGAGCAATTTGGGCCGATTGCTGAGGGTGTAAAGGTGGCCGGAGTCGAGTTCAGCTTCTGTGTGCTTGACGCTTCGGGCCAACGCCTTCTGGTCGATTTTTCGGGGGCCTTTACTTCAGCTCGACCCGGGCTGAAGCGCGGTGAGACTCTGTTCCGTTCGCTCGGCAAGGCCTCGGCGTTATCGTTGATGCTTTCTGGCCAAGCAGCCGAGGGTGTGAAAACTCAAGTTCTCTTGATGAGTACTGATGCACCTGGCAAAAGGTCTGCAAACGGCCGGGCACTTTGTGCTGCCCTCGATCCAACAAGCGGGACGATCGCCGAAATCGTTCTGCTTGATGAAGCGGGCCTCAGCACGCTGACCCAGCTCGCTGAGGGGTTACGCCCAGGTTCTGCCGGCTGGGCTGCAAGCGCGTGGACCGAAGCGTATGGTTGACGACATCCTTGCGGATCGCAGCGTAGGGGGAGTATCTGGGGCGAAACGCCTGGCCCAGAGCTACCGGCAGCTTCCCGCAGTAGCAGACCTGATGCTTGTGCATCGCTCTACGCAACTGCGCGGCAGATTGTTAAAATTCACCGACCAACTTGTGGTAATTCAAGACCGTTCAGGGGGTAGGCACACCTTTGAGAATCACCCCGGCTCTTTTGCCTATAACGGCGAGACAGTCACACTCGTTCGGCCTGGGCGACCCTCTGTAACGCAGGAGTTGCCAACGCGTCTCTCGGCTGCCGGGGGAGTCGTCGCCGCCGAGCAGGTAGCGATCGTTGCCCAAGCTTCACGGCTTTGGGTTGAGGGTGATCATGATGCCCGTTTCATTGAGCGTGTTTGGGGAGACGAGCTACGAGAGTTCGGCATTGTCGTTGAACCCATGCGCGGCATAGATGACCTCATCGCAGCCGTAGCTAAGTTTGATCCGCAAGCAGATCGACGCCTTGCGATCTTGGTTGATCATCTAGTCCCAGGATCCAAAGAGACTCGTCTCACAGAGCAAATCTCTGACCCTAACGTCTTGATCTTGGGCCACCCGTTTGTAGACATTTGGCAGTGTGTTCGGCCACGTTCCATGGGTATCGACTCCTGGCCAGAGGTGCCAAAAGGCGAAGAGTGGAAAGCCGGTATTTGTCGGCGATTGGGATGGGGTTCAACAAGCGATGGCTGGAAGCGTGTTCTGAGCGCAGTCAACTCATTTGCCGACCTAGAACCCGAGTTGGTAGGCGCAGTAGAACAGGCACTAGATATGCTCGCACCCCCCGTAGAGGACACTGCATGACTCGAACCATCGCCGATGTACTTGAAGAACGGTTGCGCTCTCTAGGGGTGCAACGTGTCTATGGCAATGCGCTGTGCAACTTGCGCCATATTCCAGTGGAGAACCCTGACCTTGCTGTGTTGTTAGCTGATGCAGATGGTCGGATTGGTCACCATGATGGCAGTGGTCGCCTTGGCGCAGCGCTCCTAGAAGGCCCCATCCTTCATCTTTCCTCAAGCCCAGGTGGCCTCGCTCCGCTTCAGAGAGTCACGAGCGCAGTTGAGCTTCTTGATGCACTTGTCGACCCTCTTGGAATGCTGGTGCCGGGCACGCTTGCCCTGCACCTTGACCTCGACCTAGCAGAGATAATCCCAACCGATCTTGCACCTACTCGGCAGGTGGAGCGAGTACCGGTGCTGACGCTTGACAAGTCACTGGCAGCTCTCAATATTGTGGTTCTTGTTGGACCCGGAGTGATCCGAGCGAATGCTCTTGATGGGGTTCGAGACTTCGCGCGCACTTCTGGTAGCGGGATCGTCACGAGTTGGGGGGCCAAGGGCGTGGAGCGCTGGGATAGCCCCTTTCATTTTGGGACCTTTGGGTTGCAGCAGAGAGATGCACAGTGCACTGGCCTAGATCTCGCAGACATAGTCATTCTTAGCGGTGTTGACCCTGCCGAAACCCCGCCGCATCTACTCGATAGTTTTGTGACTCAAGAGGTTCCCCCCGGCCAACTCCACGCCTTGGCCACTGGGTGGTCTGCTAGCAAGCAGCTTCCGCAACGCCCGATTGAATATGAGCAGCTTCGAGAGGTGATCACTCCTCTCTATGAATCTGACACTGTTCCGCTGACGCCCCCTAGGGCTGCGCTTCACATCGCTGGCATGCTCCCAGAAGGGGGAATAGTTGTCGCAGACCCAGGAGCTGCAGGCTTCTGGTTGGCACGCAGTTTTCCCACCTCATTTCCTGGAAACATTTGTGTTCCTGCCAGTTTCACCCCCGGCTTTGCCGCAGCGGCAGCCGTTGTCTGTTGCCTAGAGGGCCGCCCGTACTTTGCTGTGAGCGACCAGATCGGCGGTATCGAGGGCATCGATGACGTAACAGCAGAGTTGCTTGAGTTGGCCGAGCAACTTGAACAACCAGTTGCCCTGCAGCTTTGGGGGCCTGAAGGCCAGCTCGCAAACTCTGCTGCGCACATCGACTTGCTCAAGGCAGAGCTCGCAACCGAACACGTTCGCATCGATGAAGTTCCGGTAGAAGTTGACGCTACCGGGAGCCTAGAGCAGGTGGCCGGCGAGCTCATTGCTTGGCCGATTGAGAGCTTGCAGTGAACCGGTTCTCATATGATCAGTGCCGACTACTTACGGGATGAGGGAACGGGTGTCAACAGAGGCAACAAGTCTGACCCAGTCGCAGAATGCCCGTTTGACGCGCATGCTCGAAGTCACTGCAGAACTTGCCCTTGAGGGTGGCTGGGATGCGGTGCAGATGCGAGAGGTGGCCCATCGCGCAGAGGTGGCTCTGGGAACTTTGTACCGCTACTTCCCATCCAAGGAGTATCTGCTGGTATCGGTCATGATCGCAGACATCGAGGGTCTTGCAGACAGCCTCTCGGTGCGGCCGGCAGAGGGAACGGATCCCGTTCAACGCGTCATTGATGTGCTTCGACGCTCAAATCGCGCGCTGCAGCGACAACCTCAGATCACCATTGCCATGATTCGAGCTCTTGTGTCTGGCAACCAAGAGATTGCACCAGCCGTTGCCGAGACACGTGTGTTGATGCGCCGAATCATCAGCGATGCGTTGGGTGACACCGTTGCTTTGGGCGAGGATGCCGAGGGTGTTCTCATGAGGATCGATCTACTCAGTGATGTCTGGCTAGCTGCTCTTGTTAGCTGGATCTCGGGGGTAGAGTCCGATACCTCGGTCATGCCAAAGCTTGAGCTTGCTAGTCAACTGTTGCTCGCATAGGCCGTTACTTTTCTAATCTCAGTTGTTGGTAGCCGCCGTCTCCGGAGACGCCGAGACCGATGCCAGCTCCAACGGTCACCCCCAGAATGCCCGTGTGCTCGCGTACTTCGAATTCGCCCGATCGGGTCAAGGACTCAGAGATTGGAAGGTCAAGTCGCGAGAGCGAATGCAGCGCTTGATCAAGCTCTGCATTTCGAAGGTGTTCAAGTGCCTGATGCACCTGTTCAACACCTCGGCTCGTTCCTACCTCCGACACCTCTAGGTTGGTGACGCTGCGGAATTCGCGATGCCCGTCCGTTGTAGTGGTACTGATAATGAGATCAGCACCTCGCATGGGTTTGTCAGGAATCTCAATCCGCAGCCGAGAGAGGTGAATCTCGGTACCCGCATCTCCCACAGAGGCCACCCGAAGGCGCTGCAGGAATTGCCCCGAGACGAGTGCTGCTGCGGTTCCCTCAACTTCAAGAATCTGGGAGTTATGGCCTTGGCCGAATCGAAAACTGCCCCCGCCCCGAACTGCTCCCTGCACACCAAGAGAAGAGGCCAGCGATGCTGTGCCTCCTGTCGTCAGGCTGAGTTCCGTCAGCCGCTCCATTCTGGCCATTTCTGGGCCAAATTGTGTGACTAGCCCCGCCAGGATGCCAAGCCCAGGAACTCCGATACTGCCAACTACCGCGCGTCGAACTGCGGCTTCGGCTTCGATGAGTGCTAATTGCGGGAGCAGATTATTTTGTGTTGTCGAGTATTCGCGCCGAGTCAGCTGCGCAACCGAAACCTGGGCGCGCAGGTTGGCTCCGAGTGCTGCATTTTGTGCGCCAAAGGTGAGCGAGGCACCTGCTGTTGCGGCAAGGCCAGCTTGGTTTCGCTCAGTACTTGTTACCTTCACTTCTTCTTGCGAAAACCGCTGAATCGTAAGATTGTGCGTGAGTCCTACGAGCAAGGCACCAGCAGTAATCTGCGTACCAGAGAGAAGTCGCAGTTCTGATTCTGCAAAGGCATCCGGAGTTCGCAGCTCACCATGAAGCTGTTCGTTACTGGAATTAAATGGTCCGTCTGAAGCCTGTTCTTGCTGCTCCGCTTGCTGCTTGAGTTGCGCTGAGCAACGTAAACAGGCTTCTGCAACATCGCGCAGAGAGACCCGATGGCGTAGCTGCCAGTCTTGAGTAAAACCCCTTGCATCAGGGCCACGCCACGAGCTGTGCCGGATCTTTCTATCAAGCGTGGCTGCGCAGTGCTGAGCTTGATCGGCGAGTCTGCTCAGCGAATCACCAAGCTGTCGGAGTTCAACAGTATCTGCGCCAATTCGTGACATGGCAGCGCAGGTTAGAACGCAGACTTACTCTCGTCAGCGGGGAGGTCAGCCCGCTGCGCTGGGATTGATAACACCCCAGCCGAAGCTTGAATCCCATCCGATGCTGCCAGCATCAGTTGATGTAGCCATAATTCGAGATCTGATCTGTGCAGCGGACTCAGTTGGGTGTGCTGCTCGGGCGAGTGCGGCGAGTGCCGTGACATGTGGCGCGGCCATGGAGGTGCCCGACATGTATGCGAACCGGTTCAGGGTAATTGTCGAAAGTATCGAACTTCCCGGTGCGGCAACATCAATGTAGCTAGCTCGAGTAGAGAACGCTGATAGCGCACCAGTATCGGTGATTGATGCTGTCGCAATTGGCCAGTCATAGGCGGCTGGCCAGCTAGGGGAACTGCCCGTGAGTCCCTCATTGCCGCCAGATGCAACGAGCACCACATCGTTGGACTGTGCATAGTTGACTGCACTCAAGAGCGCTGAACTGCCAGCGCTTCCACCGATAGAGATATTGATCACCTCTGCTCCGTTGTCCACCGCCCAAGTAATGGCCTGAGCTACTCCAGTCGTTGTCCCTGTGCCAGCCACAGCAGTGAGTGCCTTTGCATTCAGCAGGGTCACCCCCGGTGCGGCTCCAACGGTGCCAAGGCCGTTATTCGGGGTAGCTGCGATAATCCCAGCCACATGAGTTGCGTGATCTCCATATGATGTGACGCCCTCGCCTGACCAGTCGGCCGAAGCTGCCACCTTGCCTGCCAGATCAATATGGCTGACAGCTATTCCGCTGTCTACAACAGCAACGCAAACTCCGCTGCCGTTACTGTTTGACCAGAGACTCTCAAAGTTGAACTGATTGAGTGCCCACTGTGAGGGCCTCCATGGGTCATTCGTGGTGGGCGAGGCAACTGCGTGAACCAGCGAGTCGGGTTCAACAGACACAACCTGTTGACCCTGAGCAATACTGTCTGAGGCAATAGCTGCAACTTCGCTACGTGCTTCTTCCAAGCTTGCCGCGGTGATCTCTTGAATCTGGGGTCGGCCCTGAGAATCCAGCGAGGTCACCACAACTGGAACCGATCCCGGTCCACCCAAAACTGTTGGGTCGATGAGTGCGTAGACAAAGGCAGTGCTTGCTTCTGCGACTGCTTGTTGGGGTGTGAGCGAAGCCGTTGGGGAGAGGTCAGCTTGCGCTCCAGAGACCCCAATAGGGCGGCAAGCATTCGAGGCGATCGGGCCTGGTTGCACCGCAGGAGTTGTAGTTGGGACTGCTATTGGGAGTGTCGTGGCTGGAGCTGAAATTGGTTCCTGTGCGGGGGGAACTGTTGCAACACATGCGCTGAGTAGCAGTGCGGCTGAAGAAACCAAGAGCGTCGCAAGACGCAAATGAGTTGAACCAGACCTCAGCAAAGACATACGGGTTTATCGGCCTTTTTGGGAAGCAACTGAAGATTTTGAGCGGAATAACTGACGTAGTGCCTCTTACTCGCTGAGACCCAGAATCTTTGCAGCATTTCCCCGAAGGAACTTCGG
>JBIKPA010000103.1:0-9193 GCA_044357715.1 Microthrixaceae bacterium | reverse complement strand
GTCTTTGCAACGACTCTCAACGAGTCTCTCGTTCAACAGGGAGTTGTACTTGGCTCAGCGGCCGACTGCCTAGCAGCTGAGGGTGCTGCAGAGGCGCTAGGTGCAGTGATGCATGAGGCTCCAGACCTGTTCGGGGCCTATAACGATGCGTTCAGCGACGACCCGGTGCTGCTTGATGTGCCGCGCAATCTAGTCATCGAATTACCCATCGCAGTGGTGTTCTACGTGGACGTTGCGGACTCGATTAGCTTTCCAAGGCTCTCGGTGAGAGGCGGAGAGAATAGCCAGTTCTCTTTTATCGAAGCATCGCTTTCTGCTGATGTTTCTGCCTTGGTGGCACCCGTGACCGAGGTAGTTGTGGGCAACGCCGCACGGGTTCGTCACAGTGCGCTGCAAGACGTTGGCCCTAACGTGTATCAAATTGGAAGCTTTCTTGCCGAGGTGGGCCAAGATGCGACTCTTGACGCGGCGCTAGCAGCCATCGGTGGAAGCTACGCCCGCCTCCGGATGGACTGCCGACTCGTTGGGCGAGGAGCTACAGGCAACTTATCGAGTGTTTATTTCGGTGATGGCGATCAGATGCTTGACCTGCGCACGTACCAAGAACATCGTGCTCCCGATACCACTTCGCACTTGTTGTTCAAAGGTGCCGTTGCCGAAGAGTCGCACTCGGTCTATACCGGTTTGATTCGGATCAAACCGGATGCGCGAGGTTCGAATGCTTATCAAACAAATCGAAACCTCAAGCTCTCAGACAGCGCATGGGCCGAGTCAGTGCCGAATCTAGAGATTGAGAACAACGATGTGCACTGTTCGCATGCATCCACGGTGGGACCAGTGGATGAGGAGCAGCGTTTTTATGTTGAGAGTCGTGGCGTGCCGTCAAAGGTGGCCGAGCGACTCATTGTGGCTGGGTTCTTTGATGAGGTACTCAACAGTTTTGCTGTGCCAGCGTTAGCCTCGACAGCGCGTGATCGGATCAACGAAATCCTTGACCGCCAGGTGGGTGCTTTGTTGGCAACTGAGCCCACAAACCCTGCGAGCAATGAGTCGCAATCGGCCTCTTCCTCTGAAGGGAAATCATGAACGAGAGCGCCGTCAGGATCTGCTCTCTGATCGATCTCACCGAAGGTGAAGCCTCTCGGTTTGATGTTGAGGGCCACCGGCTTTGTGTGGTTCGCCTCGACCCTCAGGTCTATGTGATCGGGGACCGCTGCAGTCATGCTGATGTGTCGCTCAGTGATGGTGAGGTCGAGGATTGCGCGATTGAGTGCCCAAAGCACGGCAGCGCATTTGATCTAAAAACTGGTGAACCGCTCTCGCTCCCCGCAGTCCGGCCGGTTCCGAGTTACGAGAGTTCGGTAGTAAATGGAGAGGTACTCGTGATGCTGTCATGAAGGAGTGCTGTCATGAAGGAGTGCTGGTATGAGTGAATTAGTTATCAACGACCTTCGGGCAACAGTGGACGGAAAGGAGATCCTTAAAGGGGTAACTCTTACGGTTCGCTCCGGTGAAGTTCACGCGGTTATGGGCCCAAACGGCTCGGGTAAGTCCACGCTGTCAAACGTGTTGATGGGAAAGCCGGGCTATGTAGTCACTGGCGGGTCAGTCACCCTTGATGGGGTTGATCTGTTGGCCATGGCCACATGGGAACGTGCTCAAGCCGGTTTGTATCTTGCAATGCAGTACCCCGTCGAGGTTCCAGGAATCAGCGTCAAAGACGTTCTAGCAGAGGCCTATGCGGCATCGAATCGCGATCGTCTTGTCGTTCCATCGCTGATGAGCGCAGAGGCAGATCTGATCGGCTTTGAGCGTGAGTTCTTGGACCGTCCGCTCAACGTTGACCTCTCGGGCGGCGAAAAGAAGCGCAATGAGACCGTGCAAATGGCAGTGCTTGCACCCAAGATCGCTATTTTGGATGAGCTGGATTCGGGGCTTGATGTGGACGCGCTCCGTGCAGTGTCCCGACGAATTGAACTAGCGACAAGCGAGGGGTTTGAGGGTGGCGAGCGTCTAGGCGTGCTTGCAATCACCCATTACAACCGCTTGCTAGAAGAGTTGCATCCAGATGTGGTTCACATCTTTGCCCATGGCCAGATCCTTGAATCGGGCGGACCCGAAATTGCTACTCGGCTTGAAGAGACCGGATACTCAGCCTGGGTTGAAGAGGAACAAACCGCTGCACCCGTGGTTGCTGCTCGACCCGTGGTGGATGATCCGTTTTTCTCTGATGGACTTTTGTAGTTCGACACCTGTTTGAGCGTGCGGGCCGACCTAGTCTGGAACGATGGCGCGACCCGATCTCTTGACTGATGATGAACTTGCAGCAGCTGTAGAAGAGCTTGCAGGTTGGCAGGTGGAGGCAGGGAAGCTTCGCCGAGAATTTAGGTTCGCCGACTTCAGTGCTGCTTTTGGGTTTATGGCAGCAAGCGCAACCGTGGCAGAGAGACTGAACCATCACCCCGAATGGTCGAATGTCTACTCAACAGTGGTAGTCGAACTCACCACTCATGATGCCGGCGGCCTGACGGATCTTGATGTGCAACTCGCACGGAGAATGTCAGAGCTAGCTGCTTAAGTAGCGAGATAGCTATCTAGGCGAGGTATCAAGGGAGGGGTACAAATGGGTTTTCGAATGAGGAAGTCGATTCAGTTGATGCCGGGGGTTCGTTTGAACATGTCTCGCAGCGGTCTCGGGGTTTCAGCTGGAGTCAAGGGGTTTCGTGTTACGCAGCGCGCAGATGGCACCCTGCAGAGAACAGTCTCGATACCAGGCACCGGCTTGTCGCATGTTCAGCGACTCGACGGCGGCAACGCAGGCTCTGCTCGGCCAAGGGCAACGAGGGATGCTGCCGTTGCGGCGCAGACTCAGCCCGCCCAGAGTCGAAAGAAGCCAGGTTGGTTTGCACCCCGGGTCGAAAAAGACCTGTTTGCAGCAATGTCTGCAAGCGAGGTTGCTCGGATCGAGACAATTGCCCGCGAGCAGCCAAGCTACGCCGCAGCAGCAGGAAGTCTTGCAGGGCTGCTGCGAATGCAAGCCGAGCAGGTTCAAGCAGCCATCGAGATGCTGATGCTGGTGTGGTCCACTGCTCAAGATCCAGCGAGTGACCCATTCATCCAAAAATACGTCTCGGTGAGTTTCAACCTAGTGTTGGCCCCGGGGGTGAGCGCTCCTCTTTCGCTCAGTCGCAACACGGTTGGATTGGCCCTTGCGGAGCTGTTGCAACTCCAAGGCCGCCAAGCTGAGGCAGTCGAAATTGTTGAACAACTCGAACCAAATGCTGCAAGCGCAATCTCGTTAGCCGAGCTGTATGCAGAGCTTGGCCGATGGTCTGATGTAGTCGAACTGACTGATCAGGTCACCAATCAAGACGATCTCACTGCATTGCTCTGCGTATTTCGTGGGGTGGCACTTCGTGAACTTGGGTACTACGAGGCTGCTCGAACCTCATTTAAAGAGGCATTGAAAACAAAGCAGCGCAACTCTGTGATTCGCCATCGAGCGTGGCTGGAGCGGGCACGGTGCTACGAGCTCGAAGGTAAACGCTCCTTAGCTCGTAAAGACCTAGAACGGATTCTTGCAGAGGACTCAACCTATGACGGCCTTGCCGAGGCACTCGCCGAATTAGTCTGAGTTATCTTGCAGCGTTTTTAACGAAATCATCTAAATGATCGTTATCCAACTGTTCTGGTCCACTGTGGAACGTGCCCCGAATGTGCCTCCGCTTGGTGTCATCATCGGTTCCTCGGGCGGCGGAATGCCAGAGATAGGCATCGTGAAACAGGACGTCGCCACGGTTGCAATACAACGCAATCTCGCCGGGAACCTTTTCAAAACCAAGAGGCATCTTGAATGGTGGTGGCTGATCAGAGTGGCCGGCAGCTTCAGCAGAGCCTTCTGGAACAGGGGCGTTGTTCGCGTTCACGTATGGTGCTGGTGTGTTCCAAAGGTGGCTGAACGGAACCACTCGCAAAAAACCGTTTGCCGGGCTTGTTGCATCAATGTGAAAGGTGAAGGCAACTGAGGGCCAGATGTTCAGATTCGGCCCGCTCTGCCAATCGCTATGCCAACCAATGCGGGTGTAGCTTGATTCTTTTCCTGGCCGGGCATCCTGATACACCACCCCGAATCGTTGCTGCTCAAGTAGCCAGTAGTCGTCACTGAGCCAGCGGCTCATGAGGTTGAGTGTGGTTTGGTGCCGAACTGCCGTAGCTACCGAATCCGATAAGTCGGTCACATAGGTCACGTAGTTCGCAAGCTGAGTTGCTTTGTCGCCTGCATCTTCTTCAATCAGAATTGCGGTTCCGTGGCGCTCATGCAGGGTTCCAGCGGTGAGTTGTCCCTGCGCAGACACGCATTCTTGCTCCATGGAGAGCAGATCTGCCTCTGAGAACAGCCCTCTCAGGGTAACGAAGCCAAATGTGCGAAAAAACTCTTCGGCCTGATCAAGTTGATCGGGCAGAAAGATTCCAAACTGATCCGGCGTTACTTTCGCTGTGTTCATGATGCGTGGTGTTGTCGGCTCTCTTTTGAAGAAGTGTTCTACAAGTATGCACGGCCAGACCCAAGTTTGGCTTTCCTTAGCACTCTCTCACCCCCGTATGTAATCTCTTGTTCATGTTGAGTTCAGGTAACCATTCGATTCGCCAAAGACGAAGTTCTCGAGAGCTAGCAGTTGCTGCCATAGCGATGCTCGGGGCAGTAGTGGTGTTGACCTCTCTTTCTGCCTGCACTGCGCCCCCATCTGACCCCGGCAGTCCACCCACAACATTGTCTCCGCTACCAGATCCACCTTCAGAGTTCAGCGTCTTGAGTTACAACGTGGCGGGCTTACCCCAAGAAGTCTCAAAGGAAAACCCAAAGAAGCACATTCCGATGATCAGTCCATTACTCAACGCGTATGACGTTGTGCTCACCCAAGAGGATTTTGATTGGTGGCAACCTGCCGCAGGAGCTTTGGACTTTACGAACTATCACACACGGCTGAGAGCAGAGGCTACCCACCCGTATCGAACTGACCGTCACCCGGGGCCCGCAGCAGTAGGAATAAACCCGGCGGCGCGTCCGCTGCTCGTTGGTGACGGAATCGGCATCATGTCTCGCTTCCCGCTCACTGCTGAAGCTCATCACGCTTGGTCAAAGTGCTACGGGGATGCTTTCAGCGGGGCTGGGGATTGCCTTGCCATGAAAGGGTTCCGCGTGGTGACAATGACGCTTGGTGATGGCCGAGAAGTGGATATGTATAGCCTGCACGCCGAAGCGGGAAGTGGCGCCCGTGACCAAGCGCTTCAGGTGCTTGACTTTGAAGAACTCTCGCTTTTTATTCGCTCCCGGGGAGCCGACCGCGCCATCATCGTTGGTGGCGACACCAACTTGCACGTTGACGAGGGGTACCCAGAACCAAATACCGGTTTTGTTGATCGTGTTATCTGGGAGCGGTTCTTATCCTCCACCGGATTGACCGATGTCTGTGTGGAGCTTGCATGCGATCAGCCCGGCATCATCGACAAGTTTGCATATCGCAGCAACGAAACGGTGCAACTCAAGGCCACCAAGATTGAGTTTCCGGCCGAACGGTTCACCGCCTCGACAGGTGAAAGCCTGAGCGACCACACCCCGGTAGTTGCAACTTTTCGTTGGGAGCTTCCAGCAGGCTGAGGCTAGAGCTGGGGCCTCGTCGAGGCTATGAACTGGGCCTCGTCGAGGCTATGAGCTGAGGGCCTCGTCTAGGCCTTGATGCAGCGTGTTCCAACTCAGCGTTGCGCACTTGATCCGAACCGGAAACTTGACTACTCCACGTAGCGCTTCAAGATCACCAAGTTTGAGCTCCGCGGCAGCTGAGTCTTCTTGAGAGTCTGAGTCCGAATCGGCATCGAGGCCCTCTTCGTGAATCGACATCATTGACTTGAATGACTTCGTGAGATCCTTGATCTCGGCAATGCTGTGACCCTTGACTGCTGCAGACATCATTGAGGCAGAAGACTGCGAGATGGAGCACCCTTGCCCGCCGATTCGAATATCGGTCACCACTGCAGCATCGCCTTTTGACGCGTCATCCACCTCGACAAAAACGACGATCTCATCACCGCAGAGCGGATTAAACCCCTCGACGCGCACTGCAGGTGGCGTTTCTAGTTCGCCCCGATTGCGCGGGCTTCGGTAGTGATCAAGGATGATCTCTCGGTAGAGGTCTTCAAGGCCCGACATGCGGTGATCTCCGTGTAGTGGATTGGGGTGGGTGGGTAACGGTAACGGTATCGGTAACGGTAGGGAACAGTAGCGACTAGAACGTAAAGAACTTGCCGGCGGCTTCGAGAGCATCGCCAAGCGAAGTGATATCGGCCTCGTCGTTGTAGACGTACCAACTGGCTCTTGCGGTTGCGCCAACTCCGAGTAACCGCATCAGCGGTTTTGCGCAATGGTGACCAGGACGAACGCAGATCCCATGCTGATCAAGCACTTGCGACAGATCATGGGGGTGAATGTCATCGAACGCAAAGCTCATGACGCCACCGCGCAACTCTGCATCCTGCGGCCCATATAGCGAGATCCGATCGCCGAACCGGTTTGCGAGATGCTCCAAGGCAAATGCAGTGAGTGCGACTTCATGCTGGCGCACTTGTGCCATACCAAGCTGATTCAGGTAGTCGACTGCTGCGCCAAGACCAATGATTTCGGCGATTGGCGGAGTGCCCGCTTCGAACTTGTGAGGGGTTTCTGCTGCCAAGAAGCCGTCAAGGCGCACGTCAAGAATCATGCCTCCACCGCCAAGAAATGGAGGCATTGCATCAAGGAGTTCCTTGCGTGCCCAGAGCACGCCGATGCCAGTAGGGCCCAGCATTTTGTGACCAGAGAAAGAGAGAAAGTCGGCCCCAAGTTGGTGCACGTCGGTTGGCAGGTGAGGCACTGACTGGCATGCATCTACGGCCACTACTGCCCCAGCAGCGTGAGCGGCATCGGTAATTGCTCGTACCGGTGTGATGGTTCCAACCACGTTCGACATTGACGTCAGGCCGACAATCTTGACTCCGTCAAGCAACGAGTCCAGATTGCTCAGGTCTAACTGGCAGTCTGCTGTCAGCGGGATCCAACGAATCTCAAGTTCTCGCTCTGCGGCAAGTTGTTGCCAAGGAACGATGTTCGCATGGTGCTCTAGGTGAGTCAGCAAAATGGCATCACCCTTGGCAAGGTTTCTTGCGCCCCAAGAGCGAGCAATCAGGTTGATTGACTCAGTTGCGTTTTTGGTAAAGACCACCTCATTGGCATCGGTAGCGCCAATAAAGCCAGCAATCTTTAACCGGGCAGCCTCCATGGCGTTGGTGGCTTCCTCTGCCATTGTGTAGGCCGCGCGGTGAACATTTGCGTTGATTGTCTCGTAGTAGGTGTCCATTGTCTGCAACACGGACCGAGGTTTTTGCGAAGAGGCTGCCGAATCTAGAAAGACAAGCGGCTTGTCATGGATGGTGCGAGACAAGATGGGGAAGTCGCCCTTTATGCGACCGACATCAAACTCATGTTCCGAATGGTCTGTTACCCCGGGCTGATTTAGCGCCATGCCTCAAACCCTTCAGCCTCGAGTTTCTTTGCCAAGTCGGGACCGCCTGAATCCACAATCTGCCCATCGACGATGATGTGTACATAGTCGGGAGTCAAATAATCCAGTAGTCGCTGGTAGTGAGTTATCACCAGCACCCCAATTTCGGGTCGGTCTGCACGCACAGCGTTGACGCCATTTGCCACAACGCGTAATGCATCAATGTCGAGGCCTGAGTCAGTCTCATCCAGAATCGCAAGCTCGGGCTCGAGGATCGCCATTTGCAAAATCTCGTTTCGCTTCTTCTCGCCTCCTGAGAAACCCTCATTCAGGAACCTGTCGGCGAATGAAGGGTCCATATCAAGGCGTTCCATCCACTCCATGATGGCCAAGCGGATTTCCAGCACCGATAAGTCGATGCCCTTTCGTTCTGACAGGGCCTGGCGCAGGAACTGCCGAACCGACACGCCTGCAATCTCTTGAGGGTATTGGAACGCAAGAAACATCCCAGACTTGCCGCGAACGTCGGCACCCCAGTCGGTGATGTCCTCGCCCTTGTAAGTAACGGTGCCCGAGGTGGTGACGTATTCCGGTGAACCCATCAGCGCACTAGCCAAAGTTGACTTGCCTGACCCGTTTGGTCCCATGAGTGCGTGGACTTCGCCGCGATCAACTGTCAGCGACAGGCCCTTGAGGATTTCTGCTGTGGGTTGAACAGCCGGTGACACCCGTAGGTCAGTGATCTGAAAGAGGGGGGATGTCTCTGTGCTTGCACTCTGTTCGCTTGTGCTCTCTGAACTCATACCATCAGTCTATTTCTCCTACGCGTGTAGTGGAAATAGGGGAACATGAAAAAATGGAGGGTCTCGCCGCTCCGCACCGAGCAGTTCACTAGCAGTGCGAAGCAGCGACCCTCCAACTTCTGAACTTCAATAGCCTTAGCCAGTAAACTCAATCGGCGCAGCGTCAACGACGACGACTCGATCGGTAGTCACTCCAAGTACTGAAGCGGGTGCAACTGTGGTGGGGGGCACTGTGGTTGCGCCAAGCACCGAAGTAGGCACGGTAGTTGTGGTTTCTTCAATGGTAGTTGTGGTTTCTTCAACGGTGGTCGTGGTCTCTTCAACGGTGGTTGTGGTCTCTTCGGTGGTGGTTGTGGAATCGTGACCGCCACCGCCACCGCCACCGCCGCCACCGTGACCGCCCCCACCCTCTGATGAGACGCTTGCCTCTTGTGAGTTCTGCAGCGAGGCGCCAGCCCCACCCGGGCTCAGGACCAACCAGGCTCCGCTTACCGCAATGATCGCAGCGAGTGAAACAATGAGTCGGCGACGAAGAGATTTGCTCTCTCCGTGAGTTGCTTCAATATCTGTACTCATATCAGAACCTCCAAGATTCCTCATTTGTGGGTCTGATTACCCTCGCTCATCTGATACCCATCGAAACAGGGTCCAAAGTCACCTTAGAAGTCGCCCCTGAGAGCGAGAGCACTACCAGCCGCGGTCGACCCACTCCTGCAGGTGCGGGGACTCGGTGCCGATCGTGGTGTCGGTGCCATGGCCGGGCATCACGATGGTCTGCGCATCGAGAGATGCAAAGAGTCGGCCATCAAGCGAGGAAATGATGGTGGCAAAGTCGCCACCCTCGAAGGAAGTATT
>JBIKPA010000306.1:0-2575 GCA_044357715.1 Microthrixaceae bacterium | reverse complement strand
CTCATCGGATCATTTGGGGCTCTTGGAGCTATTGGCGGACTCAGATCTCAAACGGGTCAGATTGCAGAAAAGATTCTGGCCGCAGAAACTCCGGCTCCTGCCGTGGTTATCTCTTGCCCTGACCAACTCGGAGTCTCACTCCAGCGGGAACTGCAGCAGGGAAGTAGTTCTACCTTTCCTAGTGACGTGATCCCGTACCCCACCGGTGGCGATCCTAGGTTTGTGGATTGGGTGGACTATTCCAAACGAAATGCTGTTTCAACACCAGCTAGCTTTCTAGAGAAAGTAGCTGACCGAATCCCAGAAAACGCGACTGTGTATGTGGTCGAGAGCCCCACGTATCGAACCTTCGAGGGCCAATGCGAGGGCTTACTCGTGGCCCTTGCAGCTGATCGAGATCAGAGCTTGCTCATAGCCATTGATGACAGTGGCCTTGATGAGTCGGCCAACCTCTGGGCCTTTACCCCTCGAGGCTGATCGAGGCCCCACAGCATGACTGCGCCCGACAAGTTGAACGCCCAGAGCCTCCGGCGCACCCAAAGTCTGTGGCGCGATGGCCTTCCCGCAGTGTGCCTTGGATGGGTCTGGGCTCGACTCTGCGTAACTGCCGGATTTGCAACAGCGCATCTCATGGAGAGTCGCCTTGAAACCCCTCGTGGATCAGAACAGATCAAACAGGGCCTGTTTACTTGGGATGGCGCGTTTTATCGGGGTCTGGCACAACAGTGGTACACGCGGCCGACGCTGAGTGATGTGGGTGGTTTGAGTGGCGAAGAGGCAAGATTTTTCCCTGTCTACCCCGCACTGGCAAAAGCGTTCGGACCGATTCTTGGTGGACACGCTGACTGGGCGCTGATTGGAATCAGCAACATTGCCGCGTTTCTTGGTGCTTGGGTTCTCTGGAAGCTCGCTTCAGAGGTTCTCGGCGATCCGGGGCTGCAAGGCACTGCGCTGCCGACCCAAGAAGGTGTACTAGGTGCCACGAATCGCTCGGCGGTCTTGATCGCCATTTTTCCAGCGGCATTTATCCTGAGTTTTGCCTACTCCGAGGGCCTAGCGCTCTTGGTCGTTGCAGGAGCGTTACTTGCGCTTCAACGACGCAGTTTTGTTACTGCTGGCCTGCTCGCCCTGCTTGCAGCTGGGATCCGCCCCGTCGGTGGTCTCCTGTTGGTTCCGATTGCTATTGAGTTGCTACGAGTTCGACCTAGGCCACCTTGGTGGAACTGGCTCATTGGCCTTGGAGGGCCAGTAACTGGATTGGTGCTTGCTCTTGTTTGGATTGAACGATCCACCAAAGATCTGCTTCTTCCCCTACGTCTACAACGGCAGATACGAGGCGGGTTTCAAGATCCCGTGACACGCGTGCTCGAACCAATGGGCGAACTACTCCGCGGCAACTTTCGAGATATTTACAACCTGGGATTCATGATTCTGTTCTTGTTGTTGTTTCTCTACATGCTGAGTGGCTATTGGGGCTCTAGCGATCAGGGTTTTGGAACTCAAAAGGGTTCAGCCAGACTGCCAGGCTCTTGGATTGCCTATGCGGGTGTCTCGTTGTTGTTGTTGCTCTCATCGCAGGTCACGGATTCACTCGGTAGATATGGGCTACTCGTGCTGCCATTCGTTGTTGCGTTAGCCCTGTGGACTGACCGTCAGTGGAGATATGTGATTGTAGGAATTGCTTGCACTGCAGGTTCAGTCTGGCTCACGAGCGAAGCCCTTCTCGGCCGACTAGTGCCCTAGGTCTGGAAGGGCACAACACTCTTTTAAAACCGCGTCACAACGAAAACCCGCCTGCAGACTCGTCATCGGATCTGGCTGTTGCATCGGACCTTGCTGTTGCATTCAAACTGGTGGCTGCATTCGAACCGGCCGCCGCATTCAAACTGGCTGTTGCATTCGAACCGGCCGCCGCATTCAAACTGGCTGTTGCATTCGAACCGGCCGCCGCATTCCATCTGGCTGTTGCATTCGATCTGGCTGTTGCATTCGATCTGGCTGTCGCATCGGATCTGGCCTTGGCCACCAAAGCCTGCAATCTGCTCCTGTGCCGCCGAACGGTGGTGTTGGGTCGATACTTGGACTCATATTGTCCCCTTCCCGTCCGTGCGACTCGACCCAAGTGCAACTCGTAGCGCAAGACATCCGAGATGACTTTGTTGGGATCAGCTCCGGCCACGGTGAGCCCAAGCTGCTCTAGCGCTGCCCGCAACTGCGCAATCGTTCGGGGCCTGCCGGCTTGATGGAGCACGGTAAGTAGGCAGTATCTCAGATTCGCGCCGCAGAGGGACTCGGGATACAAGTGCAGGGGTCGACGATAATCTTCCATCAACGCAGTCTGCCGAGCCATGCACAGGTTGTCACCGGGGAGCAGGCCCCTGTTCGGTCTACCACCCCGTGCGGACCTTGCAGTGATTTCGTCGTGAGGCGGTTTTAAAACAGTGTGCCGAGCACCATCCCAACTCACTTCGCTGCCAAGACTCCAACTACCTCATCGGCTACCGACGGGATTGATAACAGCTGGCAGGTGAGTAACAGCTTTAGTCATTCCTGTCTCACCCAGCCTGAGCAATAG
>JBIKPA010000216.1:0-4703 GCA_044357715.1 Microthrixaceae bacterium | reverse complement strand
TGGATAACCTAGGTTCGCAACGGCGATACTGCGAACTCAGGGGGTTTGGCCGCCGCTCAGACAGAGAATAAAACCGGGTTATGACGAATTGACCTCTAGGTGTGGCCTGACCGTGATGCCCAGTAGCCACACTCGAGATGCCGGTCCCGCAGGATTCTCCTTCACTCACAACTGCGAGCTATCGAATCGGCTAGTTTCCGTCGCGATGAAGGAACTTGAGGTCCTCGACTTTACCGAACGGATCCTTTCTCTCCTCGATACAACTAGGTACTCAGCCACTTACAAACTTGCCACTCTTGTTGCGCTCATCGACTTAGCAGCAGAGCAAACCGCAGCCGAGGAACCTAAGGAGCAGTTTTTATCTGGACTTGAGATCGGTAGACGCGTCCTTCGGCTTTATTGGCCGCAGACTGCGCCCTACGCACCCTCCTCGGATGCACTGCTCCGGGCTTCTGATCCGGTCCTACGCTATCGAGCACGCAGGACATTCCTTCGAAACTGGCTCAGTGGAGACAGAAATATCACCTCTCGGCTGGAGCGAGCATTAAGGACGCGGCCGCTGCGGATCCTGCACAGTGGGACACACTCTCTTCAGTTCGGCTGTGGAAATCGCGTCTGCAACTCGAAACGGCTGACATTTCGCGGATTCGCGAACTGCTGATGTCGAAATATTAACAACTGCGCTGGCAGAGACCCAGACCACAGATGACCGATTTTTTACTGGCAGGAAACCTTCCCGTGACGAATCTCTTCTAGCGTCTGTGCCTCATGGGAATAGCGTAAGACGCGCTGAGGACACCCACTGCACCGAGGAGTTAGCAATGAGCGGAAATGCATCTCGCCAAAACGCAATCACATCTGTGGCCAGGTACGTGACTCCTCCAGCAGCGTTGGGCGACAGGGAATCCTTGAGCGAACTGTTCGGAAAGAATGTTTTTGGCCGATCTGCTATGCAGGATCGCCTACCCAAGGCTGTGTACAAATCAGTCCTCGCTACGATCGACAAGGCTGCTCCGCTCGACCCTTCGATTGCTGATGTTGTTGCCTCTGCCATGAAGGACTGGGCGATTGAAAAGGGTGCAACCCACTATGCCCACGTCTTTTATCCTCTCACCGGCCTCACAGCAGAAAAGCACGACAGCTTCCTCGAGCCGGATTCGAACGGTTCTGCAATCGCTGAGTTCGCAGGTAAGACTCTGGTTCAGGGTGAGCCAGACGCTTCGAGCTTTCCCAATGGAGGCCTCCGCCAAACCTTTGAGGCACGCGGATACACAGGCTGGGACGTCACGAGTCCCGCTTACATTTTAGAGAACCCGAATGGCAACACCCTTTGCATTCCGACGGTTTTTGTCTCCTGGACTGGAGAGGCACTCGATACGAAGACCCCCCTACTGCGTTCGCAGCAGGTACTCAACACCCAGGCCACAAGAATTCTTGAGCTGTTCGGCCACTCCGAGATCGATACCGTTACCTCATTTGCTGGTGCAGAGCAGGAGTACTTCCTGATCGACAAAGGCTTCTTCTTTGCTCGTCCTGATTTGATCGCTTCGGGACGCACCCTCTTTGGCGCCAAACCCCCTAAGGGTCAAGAGTTCGACGATCACTACTTCGGCGCGATTCCGGAGCGCGTCCTTGCGTGCATGCACGACTGCGAACAAGAACTCTGGAAGCTCGGCATTCCGGCGAAGACTCGACATAATGAGGTCGCACCCGGGCAATTCGAAATTGCCCCAGTATTTGAACGAGCAAACCTTGCTACGGACCATCAGCAGCTCCTGATGGTCACGCTGCAGCGAGTCGCAAACAACTACGGCATGGAGTGTCTGCTGCATGAGAAGCCCTTCGCAGGAGTAAACGGTTCTGGCAAGCATGTGAACTTCTCATTAGGTAACGCCACGCAGGGCAACCTGCTTGACCCCGGACATACCCCTCACGACAACGCGCAGTTCTTGGTGTTCTGCGCTGCCGTGATCCGCTCGGTAAGCCTCTTCGGCGGACTTCTTCGCTCGGTCGTGGCCTCTGCGGCGAACGATCACCGCCTTGGAGCAAACGAGGCACCACCGGCAATTATTTCGATCTTCCTCGGCGAACAACTCATGGATGTGTTCGACCAAATCGCCAAGGGCGGTGCAACCTCATCTAAAGAAAAGGGCACGTTGATCGTTGGCGTCGATACGATTCCTGATCTTCCAAGTGACCCTGGAGACAGAAACCGAACGAGCCCATTTGCCTTCACCGGAAACCGCTTTGAGTTTCGTGCTCCCGGATCATCACAGTCGATTGCAGGGCCAATGCTTGCCATCAACTCAATCATGTCCGAATCGCTGGACTTCATTGCAACCGAACTCGACTCGCTGCTGTCTTCGGGAACCGAGTTCAACGCGGCAGTGCAGAAAGTTCTTGAAGAGATCATTACTGACCACGGGTCGGTGGTGTTCAACGGCGACGGCTACGCCGAGGAGTGGCAGATCGAGGCAGCGGCGCGTGGACTCAAGAACCTTCGGACTACTCCCGAGGCATTAGCCGAGCTGGACTCTCCGGAAGTTCAAGCACTCTTCGAAAAATACGGAATCCTCAACAATCGAGAGCTTGCAAGCCGCTATGAGGTGAACCTTGAGCAGTACTGCCTCAATATCAACGTAGAGGCCTGCGCCACTCTCGAGATGGGTCGGACCGTCATTCTCCCGGCAGCACTGCGCTACCAAGGGGAACTTGCAGCGGCCGCAGCCAGCCTGAAACAGATCGACTTCTCCTACGACACCACTACCCTTGAAGAAGTTGGAACTCATATCTCCTCACTTCTGAGCGGCCTGAACTCATTAGAAAAAGCACTCGAAAGCCATGGCGGAGACTCCTCGTCAGAGGAAGCCACCTACGCATGCGAGGTTCTTCTTCCCTGCACTTTGGTTGTCCGTGCAGCCGCAGATTCGCTTGAGTGTGTTGTAGCTGACGACCTCTGGCCGCTCCCCACGTATCAGGAGATGCTCTTCATTTTGTAGGGACAGCATTTTGTAGGGACAGCATTTTGTAGGGACAGCATTTTGTAGGGACAGCATTTTGTAGGGACAGCATTTTGTAGGGACAGCATTCGGTGCTGCGCAGTGGGTTCATCCCGCCTGACCGCAGGCAACTAGACCAAGATATCTCTCTATGTCTGATACGTCTCCACAAAGTGCAGGTGTTAGCAGCCCCACAGACGAGGATGCTCACATGCCGATGACCAAGTGGTTGTTCTTAGTTGGAGCAGTCATCCTGACTGCTGGGTTGCTCTTTGGTTATGACCAAGGCGTGATATCTGGTGCCCTCGTCGGTATTGAGAAAAGCTTTTCGGTCTCTACCTTTATGGTGGAGATCATCACGAGCTGGGTCACGCTTGGGGCGCTCGTTGGGGCCTTGGTCGCTGGTGTTTTGTCAGACAAGATCGGTCGAAAGTCGGCTGTGCTCTTGGCTGCGGTGCTCTTTGCATTCGGTGCGCTCGTCGAGGCTCTTGCACCCGGTGCTTGGATCTTGGTGGCTGGCCGACTCATCGTTGGGTTCGGAGTAGGCGTGGCATCGGTAGCTGCTCCGTTGTACGCATCCGAGATGGCGCCGACTCGTGTGCGTGGCCGGTTTGTTTCTGGGTATCAGTTTGGAATCACGTTTGGCATCTTTCTTGCCTACCTGATTGACGAACTGCTCTCTAGCGGAGAGCGCTGGCGCCTGATGCTTGGAATCTCGGCTGTGCCAGCAGTGCTGCTCGTCGCTTTCATTCTTCCTTCGAGCGATACCCCCCGATGGTTCTTGACCAAAGGCCGCAGGGCCGATGCCAGAGCGGCGCTCGCGCGGATTCGACCTGATGACACTGACGCCGCAATGGCGGAACTCGAGGCGAGCGTCGACGACGAGGCAGAGCAGGCCAGTTGGGCAGTGGTGTTCAGCCGAACTTGGCGACGGCCACTTACGATCGGAATTGGGCTTGCCGTGTTTCAACAGGTCACCGGAATCAACGCAATCATCTATTACGCAAATAAGATCTTCGCTGCAGCGGGGTTCATTACTCCGCAGGGCCAAACAGCCGCAACCACTTGGGCCATAGGGGCAGTCAACGTATTGGCCACCCTGATCGCGGTGGCATTCGTCGACAAACTCGGCCGCAAGCCACTGCTCCGGGCAGGCCTTGTCGGTATGGCGCTCAGCCTGACTGTTGTGGCGATCTGCTTCTGGTTCATCAACAAGAGCAGCCCAAACACCACTGGCGGCCCGACCGATGCCGGACTGATTACCCTGGTTGCACTCGTGGTTTACATTGCCTCCTTTGCGTTCTCTTTGGGTCCTGTGGTGTGGACTGTGATCAATGAGATCTTTCCGCGCAGCATCCGTGGTCGGGGAGTTTCTATTGCCACTGCAGCCAACTGGGGAAGTGCATGGCTTGTAAGTCAGTTCTTCTTGAGCTTGGTGAGCACGATTGGCGAGTCGGGCACGTTCTTGCTCTTTGCCGCCCTCAGCGTGGTGGCGTTCATCTGGGTTTCCAAGGCGCTACCCGAAACTCGCGGGCGTTCACTAGAAGATATCGAACAGATGTGGCTGGATGAGCCGGGTCAGGCGACTGCAACGGCAACCTGAGCGAGTAAGACAACCGATCGCAGCCGTCCCTCAAGAGTCGGAGCTGCGTGAGCAGCGATCAACTCATCTGCTTGAGCATGCTTGGCAAACTCGTGAAGGTA
>JBIKPA010000227.1:0-4503 GCA_044357715.1 Microthrixaceae bacterium | reverse complement strand
GGCGCGCTCAAGGTTCAGCACCCGCAATAGTGAGAGCCGGCCGTTACTGCCTAGATCCAACTCAGCTGAGCAACGGCTGGCACAACTTGAATGACGAGGGGCACCCCGCAACATGTCTGAACTCAACGACTCCCATCAGAGCGCTGGAGAAAATGTGGCTCCGTCTGAGCCTCCCCTCGCTTCTATCGAGCGCGAAGAGATCGAAACAATAAGGACGGAGTTCTTTAGCGATGCCGTTCTCGCAATAGCTCTGACCTTGCTTGTTCTTGACCTAGATCTTGGTGAGTTTCGCGAGGCCGAACTCAGTGGATTGCTGACCCGAGAGCTCGAGACCTACACAGCGTTCTTCGTCTCATTTATTTACATCGCGGTCACTTGGCACAACCATCACGCTGCATTCAACCGTCTGAAGAGCGTGAGTTCACCGCTGCTTGTGGCGAACTTTGGAATACTGCTCGGAGCGACCCTGCTTCCGTTCCCAACTGGAATCGTCGCAACCGCCTTCCGGGTAGCAAGCCCTCAGGATGAGCAGATTGCCGTGCTGCTCTATGGCCTGCTTGCTGTCATCATGAGCGTGTCGTGGACCTGCTTCTTCCACATCATCAGTAAAGATCCAGCACTTTGGGCGAACAGGAGAGACAGAGAAATGTGGATCCGGGTACGAAATTTTGCGGGCTTCATCGCCATCGGGTATCTGGTCGCTGCCATCAGCGGGTTCCTCGTGTCGCCATGGGTCAGCATTGCACTGTTCGGCGGGCTGCTCATTGTTCAATCGACACAGGCTCATCGCATGTCGCCCGGCAACAAGCGCAATGCACCTCAGGCAGCGACAAGCCCAGCAACCTGAGCGAGTAAGACAACCGATCGCAGCCGTCCCTCAAGAGTCGGAGCTGCGTGAGCAGCGATCAACTCATCTGCTTGAGCATGCTTGGCAAACTCGTGAAGGTACTCCCCCACCTGCTGGGGTGATCCACTTGCTGTGTAGCGCATCATGGATGCAATCTGTCGGCCCTGAGGTGATGCAATCAAAGCGTCGGCATCCTCATCGCTCAGATCTATGTCTGGAACAAGGAAGCGAGCAACTCGAAGTCTTATCGCCTGCAAGAGCTGATCTGCCGCGGCCGATTCTGTGTCGGCAACAACCACATTGACTGCTGCGATCACGTAGGGCGAAGCGAGTTGCGCAGAGGGCTGAAACTCGTCTCGGTAGATAGCCACGGCCTGGAGCAGTGCCTCGGGCGCAAAGTGCGAGGCGAACGCAAACGGAAGCCCAAGCGCCGCGGCGAGGCGAGCACCAAACAGCGAAGAGCCCAGAATGTACAGCGGAACGTTGGTTCCTTGTCCGGGTGTTGCCGATACCCCTTCAACGATGCTGTGCTCGCTCAGGAATCCCTGCAACTCGAGAACATCTTGCGGGAACCGCTCGGATGCTCTGGCATCTGCGCGCATGGCGCGCGCTGCGGCTTGGTCACTGCCCGGTGCACGGCCAAGACCAAGATCTATGCGGCCAGGATGGAGTGTTGCCAGTGTGCCGAACTGCTCTGCGATGCTGAGCGGCGAGTGATTCGGCAGCATCACGCCACCAGCGCCCAGGCGGATGCGAGTTGTCTGCGTTGCAACGTGCGCAATCAGCACACTCGGAGCAGAGGAACCAACCACCGACATGTTGTGATGCTCGGCATACCAAACTCGCTCGTAGCCGCAGGCTTCTGCGCGCTGAGCAAGCGCGACGCTTCCCTCGAACGCTTCTAGCGCTGACTCTCCCCGACCAATAATCGCAAGGTCAAGGATGGAAAGCGGCAACGAGATGGTGTGGGTCACCCTTTCAGTCTGCCAGTAGCGACGAGATCAGAAATCCTGTGGCGTGGGGCGCATCAGAATCTCATTCAGGGCGATTCGACGATTGCGGGTCACCACATAGGAAATCGTGTCGGCAATATCTTCCGCTCGCAAGGGTTCGATGCCTGCAAAGCGCTGCTTGAGCGCCTCTTGCGCAACTGGGCTCAGGTGAGTCTTCAGTTCGGTGTCGACCACCCCTGGCTCAATGAGGGTCACTCGCACAAAGCGACTCGTGACTTCTTGGCGCAGCGACTCGCTAAACGCTCCGATGCCGTGTTTCACCAAGTTGTACACCCCCGAACCAACCCGAGGAATCCTTCCAGCCGTGGAGCTCAGGTTCACAATGTCGGCCACTTGTCGCTTGGATTCCTGAGCCGACTTGAGCAGATGTGGCAGCGCAGCATGCGTGCACGCCAAGAGGCCGTCAACGTTGACCCCGATCATGCGTTCCCAGTCCTCTGGGTTGGCATTCTCGATTGGTCCCAGCAGCATGACTCCTGCGTTATTGACCAAGGTGTCGAGTCGACCGAATTGCTGCACGGTTTGAGCCACTGCGGCGGCTGCTTGTTCTCGATCCGCCACATCGCATTCGATCGAGAGAGCGCGCCCGCCAGAGGACTCAATCTTGTCAGCAAGAGTCTTGAGTCGGTCTATCCGGCGCGCAACAAGTACAACGGTTGCTCCTTCTGCAGAGAGCCGGAGTGCAGTCGCCTCACCGATTCCGCTGCTAGCGCCGGTGATGAGTGCAACTGTTTCATCAAGTCGTTCAGTAGTCATCAAATCTCCTGGTAGGTGGGAACGTTCTAGCTGCCGATGTGTGCAGGAGCGAACTCGCTGAGCTAAGCACCAAGAGAAGCGTTGTACTTCAGGACAGACTCCACAGCCGTGGCCGCAAACTCTGCGTGCCACTTAGCACTCACAGGAAATGCTGTGATGTAACGCTCCGGTCCAGCATCAACGCTCAGGGAGTACACCAGGAGCAGCTGATCGCCCTTACTAGCTTGCTGCTCTGTCAGGTCTGCTCGGCGCAGAACCCGTGTGCGGGCTGTCCACCTTTGCCCGTCGGTTGACACACCGCTAGCAACCCGGCCAGCGAGCTCTTCCATCTCAAGCGCAGGAGCAGCTGGATGAGCAGTCGCTGGCGGGGACCACGCATCTGGCCGGTTGAGCGGAGCTACCGACTCGAGCACAGCGGTTACTTCCGCGAGCATGCCCTGCTGCGGACTCGACCCTTGGCCGAGTGGCCACTTGCCCGCTATTCCCAAGGTGTGCGCAACCTCTTGAGATGTCCAGCGGTGACGCTTGCGGCCGTACTCTGTGGGTACAGGGCTGAGCAGGTAGCCATAGGTGTGGTTCAAACCAGCGTGGCCGTAGTTGAGGCCTGCTTGGGTGCCAAGTCTTGCTGCGAAAAGTTGAGCGAGCGCCGGCGGAACAGAGGCCGCGCCGTTCTCCTCGGTGGCACTACTTCCCCAGCGATCTAGGAGTGCTTCATCTGCAAGGTCCAAGTTGAGCAACTCAAGTAGTTCCGGTGACTCCCGCTGGAGGAGAGTTGCGGCCCAAGCAGCTAGATCCGGGTCGAGCGACGGTGCAGGCCCGGCATCAAGAAGCCCTGCTAACGCTTGATAACGGAGGTACGTCTGAGCAAGCTCTGCGAACTTGTCTTGTCGGATTCGACCCCAAGTGACTGCGGTCTGCAGATGCTTGTGATCAACCTCATCTGCCGCCGAAGTCGGTAGCAGTGGCCCAGAGTTCCCCTGCGTCTGGTCACCCACCATTCGGGAATGAGGTTCCGCTGATTCACCCATTTCATCGAGGCTACCTATTGGCTAGGACACGCACGTCCCGTCCGGTGGTTGACAGAAGCTCAAGAAACCTGCAGACCGCTCGCAAGAATAAAATGTGCAGATTCTCTGCATGTACGACCGGAAGGTCCTGCGATGAATACTCGAACTCAGATGAGACTGTGTGGCGTTGCCGCACTTGTACTCGTGGCCGCTCTCACGGGTAGCGCCTGCTCATCTTCCCCTACTACAGAGAGCCTCCTGCAGCGGGATCTGCAACGATCTTGCGCTGTATGCGTTGAGAACAGAGCATGGATAACTCATCCAATCGGTTGGTAATAAACTATGAGATTCAACCCATGGTGAGATCACGAAAAGGCGGAGCTGCAATGCGGAAAAATGGTTCACTAGTCGTCGTGCTCATGGCGATAGGTGCGTTTGCGCTCGGTTCCTGCAGCAGCGGCGATGGCGACAGCGCCGCAAGCACTACTACAGACAAATCGACCACCACAGTCAGCCGTGAAGCAGCCGCTTCGACCACAGATGTTGCAGCCGTTTGCGATCAAGCTAACCCTGGGCAGGATCTGCACGGATGCGACCTGACGAACGCAGATTTGACGTATCGGGATCTGACCGGAGCCAACCTGACCGGGGCCAACCTCACTGCTGCCCGCTTAGACAATGCGACCCTGACCGACGCGACCCTGACCGACGCCACCCTGACCGACGCAAACCTGACCGGTGTCCGTTCAGGTGGAATCATTGGGGCACCTACGGTGTTGCCTTCGGGCTATCAGATCACCAACGGCTACCTCATCGGGGCCGGTGTCAACCTGACAGGTGCCGACCTGACCAATTTCAACTTGACCGGCGTCAATCTGAG
>JBIKPA010000305.1:0-2608 GCA_044357715.1 Microthrixaceae bacterium | reverse complement strand
GCGAAACTGCGAACGCTCGTCATCTACGACGATGCGCAGGTCGGCTCCGAGTGCTGCTTGAAGGCGCTCCCGCTGAAACTCGCTCAGCGACTGTGACTCAGCAATATTGAAGCGCAGTTCTACGCGGGTGTGAGCCTTGTTTGCGTGCTGGCCGCCTGGGCCTCCGGAGGTAGAGAACCGCTCGTCGATCTCGCTGCCCGGGATGTTCAGCCCAGGTCGTACTGGCAGATCCTCGGAGGCCATCAGTCAGCTGGAATCTTTGGGAAGCAAGTGAGGTGCATGATCGCTCACGGCTTGCATGACCTGAGAAGCGGAGGGATTGACCATTGCAAAATCGCCAACCACAACTGTTGGCACCGTCTCGTTTCCACCAGTGATGGTGCGCACGGATTCGGCAGCTCGCGGGTCATCCCAGATGTTGATTTCTACTAGCGGAAGACCAGTCTTTTCGAGTTGAAACATCAGCGAGGCGCAGTAACTGCAACCTTGTCGCCAAAAGAGGATGACGGCCTCATCGGAGTTTGGTTCTGAATTGTCATTATTGACTTGTGAGTCACTCGAAGATTGCACCCACGCAGGCTATCGCTCAGCTTAGGGAGCGAGAAGTTCAACTCGCTGGGTGTCTGTTGGGACGCGCATTCGCGAAAGTATCTGCGTGGCAGAGGTGGGCTGACGGATTGTTCTTGGCGACCGGAATTCTACCGAGGTGCCACTGGGGGTGATCTCTGCTGCGGCATAGCCATGGCGTTCGGACTCAAAGAACCGAAGGTGATTGGGATTGACAGACCGGAGATAGGGCCGGGTCACATCATCGGAGGGATAGTTATTCTCATCGGCGTTATTTGAGGTGACTGAACCAGTGCCGAACTCGGCAATGCGTGGAACTGAGCGTGGGTCATCCACATCGGGTGCAATTTGCGCAGCCGAAAACACGTGGCTGTCCCCCGAGAACAACAAGGTGTTGCGCACATTGTTCTGCTCAAGGTGATCAAGAATTGCAAGGCGCTCGGCCACGTAACCATCCCATTGGGTGAGGTTCAGATAGACACCAGATCCTCGAGGTTGGCCCGGGAGACGGCCAAAGCTTCGCCACGGCCAAAACATCAGTTGGCTTCCAATTACCTTCCACTGTGCGCTCGACCCAGACAGGCCATTGAGTAGCCAGTTGCGCTGCTCGGCTCCGAGCATCGTTCTGTTTGGGTCCAGAATTTCTGGTCGTTCGGTAGTCGAAGTGCCAAGCGGGCCTTCTTCTTCGAGTGTCTGGTCTCTGAACGAGCGCTGATCTGTCATGAAAATCTCTGCCAGGTCACCCCATCGAAGGCTTCGATCGATCCGCCCGGGAAGGCGGGACCGAACCGGCAGATGCTCGAAGAATGCCGCAATCGCCCCGGTAGCTTGATTGTCGCCAGGCGCTGCCAGACCATCGTGATTATCGAACACATTGATCATCGGGTACGCAGCGTGGACTGCCTGCAAATCCGGGTCTGAGCGATACATGCGATATTTCGCTCGGAACTGATCTTGGGTGACTGCCTGTTGAATTGGGTCATCTCGTCCAGGGATGTACACACGATCGGCGTAGCCGGTTTCGTAGACATAATCTCCAAGACACAAAACCAGATCAAGGTCTGTCGACGGGTCTTCAGCAAGCCCAGCTAGATCGCTATGCGCCGTGTAGAAGCCGTGTGTATAGCGCTGACAGCTAAACGCTGCGAGCCGGAGTCGGTCTACTCCACCAACAGGCGCGGTGCGTGTTCTTCCAGTTGGGCTCGTAAGCCCGTCGTAGCGAAAGCGATACCAGTAGGTAGTGGCCGGCTGCAGGCCAGTCACATTGATCGTTACGCAGTGGTCCCGCTGAGCAGTTGCAAGAGCGGGCAGCTCTGCGATGATCTGACCAACACCAAACTGTGGAGAGGTTGAAACCTCGGTGGTGAGCAGGAGTCCCTGACCGGTATCGCGCTCCGGATGCGCACGTGTCCAAAGCAACACAGAGTCCGGTGTTGGATCACCCGAGCCAACACCCGATGGGTATGGCCCAATGCCTTCGAAGAGTTCCCCCGACTGGATTGGGTAGGTGGGGTTTGGTCGAGGCGCGCAGCCCGCAGCTAGTGCTCCGCCTGCAATTCCCACTGATGCCAAGAAAGCTCGCCGCTGCATCGATTCCCCCTATGTGTCACTCCATCGAACCCAGAAAGTTTAGCGAGAAGGTATGAATGCAATCTGAACTACATGTGGCTGTCGGGTAACCCTTCAGCAGCTAGAAGTGCCAGCAACTGCGCAGAGAGCAGAGCAACCGAGGTGCTTGAATCAATGCCGTAGTACTGCTTCAGCCACGCCTTATTGCGTTCGTGTAACTCGTTTGTTGGGTTAAATCGGTTCAGTGTGAGCAGAACAGGAGCGATTGTCTTCAGTTCTCTGACCGCAGGGCGTACTGCGTTGATCGTACCGAGGCCAGCATCTGCGACCAGAATGATGGCCTCGGGAGCGAGCAGGCGGGCAAGGTCAAGGCAGTCGCCGTCATGGGCGATTGGTGACCACGGCCCACCAGCGGATTCAACAAATCCAATCTGAGCGGGGCCAGTTGCTGGCAAGGTTGAGTTCCACGAAC
>JBIKPA010000102.1:0-9511 GCA_044357715.1 Microthrixaceae bacterium | reverse complement strand
TGGCCGATGGCGTAATTTTGCATACCTTCTTTGCCGATGACACGCTCGAGCGCAGCGTTGCTGCGGTACGGCGTGGCGCAGAACGTGCCGGTCGCGACCCAGCGAGAATTCGCATCTGGTCGGTGCTCGCAACGGTGGGCGATCACCTTGATGAAGAGCTTCGACTCAAGAAACTCGTTGGCCGACTTGCCACCTACCTTCAGGGATACGGCGACCTGTTGGTGAGCGTCAATCAGTGGGATCCACAGGTGCTTGTCAGATTCAGAGCCGACAAGGTGGTGGGATCAATCAGCGGCGCGATTGATGCCGTAGCGACCCTTGAACAACTAGAACACATCGCAGGACTGTTCCCACAAGAGTGGCTACGCGCTGCCGCCACTGGTTCTGGCGAACAGTGTGCTCAGCGGGTGCTCGCACAGTTTGATCTCGGTGCCGATGGGGTCATTCTTCATGGGGCAACTCCAATCGAGTTAGCCCCCGTGCTGAACGCATATCGAGACATCCGCCCGGCGAAGCGCTTCGACTCGCAACCCGCTAACCCAGGTTGGGTAGGGGCCTAAGCGAGGGTGTCCACCTCGGACTCCTCGGATCCCAGAAGCTGAGTATGTACTAGGTCCGCATAAAGACCGCCGGCGCTGATCAACTCCTCATGCGTTCCTCGCTGCACGATCTGCCCGTCATCTACTACCAGAATCAGATCAGCATCTCTCACGGTGGCCAAACGGTGCGCAATCACTAACGAGGTGCGGCCCACCATTGCCCGGGCCAGCGCCGTTTGCACAGCTACCTCAGATTCAGAGTCCAGGTGCGCAGTAGCCTCATCGAGTACCACTACCGAGGGGTCCTTCAAGAGCAGGCGAGCAATTGCCAAACGCTGCTTCTCTCCGCCAGAAAGCCGGTGGCCTCGGTCTCCGACTGTGGTGTCGAGACCATCAGGTAGCTGACCAATCAGATCCCAAATCTGTGCAGCTTTCAGCGACTCAACGAGGTCCTCTTCGGTCGCGTCTGGGCGAGCGAACAACAAGTTGGAACGAAGGGTGTCATGGAACAGATGTGCATCTTGAGAGACCACGCCAACGCGCTCACGGACTGATTGCAGTGTGGCCGTTCGCACATCAATTCCAGAGAGCCTGACCGCACCGGTCGTGGCCTCATACAGGCGCGGGATCAAACTCGCGATGGTGGTTTTTCCAGCACCTGAAGGACCCACAAGGGCCACCATCTGCCCTGGTTCAATCCGAAATGACAGGTCGTGCAAGAGCATTTCACCGGGTTCGCTGCTGAGTCGCCCAGAGTCAACGGACTCGAGCGAAGCTAGCGAAACCTCAGAGGCTGCCGGATAACGGAAGGAGACCGAATCGAATTCCACGGCGGTGGGGCCAACCGGAAGCGGCTCGGCATTTTCCTGTTCCTGGATTCCCGGAGCCAAGTCCAATACTTCAAAGACGCGCTCAAAGCTCACCAAAGTGGTCATGACATCGACTTGCACGTTTGACAGTGAGGTGAGCGGGCCATACAGCCGGTTCAGGTAGGCAGTAAGAGCGACCAAGGTTCCAATTTGCAGGCCACCGCGAATGACCAGAACCCCACCAAGTCCGTAGACCAATGCCGTTGCTAGACCCGCAACAATGGTCAACGCAGTGAGCACCACCATTGAGTACATCGAGGTTGTCACCCCAATATCTCTCACTCGGCCAGCCCGTAGCGCAAAAGTTGCCGACTCGTCTTGAGGCCGGCCAAACAGCTTGACAAGTAGCGCTCCCGACACATTGAAACGTTCAGTCATGGTCTGGCCCATCGCCGCATCGAGTTGATAGCGCTCACGGGTAATCGCGGACAGCTTGGGTCCCAGACTGCGCGCCGGAAGCAAGAACAACGGCAACAGAACCAGCGCCAGCAGGGTGATCTGCCAAGATAAAAACAACATGGCCACAAGAGTTGCAATCAGCGTGGCTAAGTTGCCCACCACGTTGGACAATGTCGAGGTAAACGCCTGCTGGGCTCCAATGACATCGCTATTGAGCCGAGTCACCAGCGAGCCGGTCTGAGTGCGAGTGAAGAAGGCCACTGGTTGGAGTTGCACGTGATCAAACACCGCTGTCCGCAGATCAAAAATCAGGCCCTCACCAATGCGAGATGAGAACCAGCGCTGCACCAGCGAATTGGCTGCACCCAGCACTGCGAGCAGGGCAAGCAGAAGCCCAAGCTGGATGACGAGAGCTGTGTTGTCATCTTTGATGCCCACATCGATAATCTCCCGGTAGATCAACGGTGAGAGCGCACCAAGTACAGCACCAACCAAAATCAGAATCACAAACAGAATGATTTTGACTCGGTATGGTCTTGCAAAACCTGCGATCCGACGCAAAGTTCCCGGCGCAAGCTGATGGCGATTTACTGCGCGATCCTTTGAAAAAGACTGCAGATTTGCGTGACCACCGGGGCCCATTGGCATACCCATGACCTACTGCTCCAATTCTGTTGCTGATCTAGCGAAGAAATTCTCTCTCATTTGCGGCTGACCCGCTCTCAGCGAGCAGCTGAAGAGCGGCCTTGAGCGGAGCGCTGCGAACCAGAACCAGAGTTGCCAGAACCAGAATTGCCAGAACTGCCAGAACCAGAGCTGCGTGCGCCCTTACGAGGGCCGCCAGGACGACCGCCCTTACGCTGGCCGCCGGGGCGTCCGCCACCATTGCGACTACCGCCATTGCGACTACCTGGGCGACCGCCTCCTGAATTGCTGCGTTCGGGTCGGGCCGGTGGCGCAACAAATGGTGGTGCCTCGGGAAGCCCCGCTGGGTTGGCATCAACAATTTCAAACTTTCGCTTCAGCGAACGCTGCTGCTGATTCATATCGCGGCGCTGATCACGCCCAACAAAACTGATGACCGAGCCAGCGGCGCCGGCACGGCCAGTACGACCGGAACGATGCACATAATCCTTTGGGTCCTCAGAAGGATCAAAGTGGATCACACAAGCAACGCCATCCACGTGAATACCACGAGCCGCTACATCAGTTGCAACGATTGCTTGCGCCCGACCCTGACGGAACTGCTCAAGGGCACGCTCTCGTTGGCTCTGGCTGCGATCGCCATGAATAGCAACTGCACGCACCCCGCGCTGTTCAAGCTGCTTTGCAACACGGTCTGCTCCGCGCTTTGTGCGACAGAACACCACGGTTGGTCCAGTTCGGGCAACAATCTGCGCAGTCATCTCAACTCGATCAGCTCGCTCAACTGCCCAGAACATGTGCTCGGCAGTATCGCCATCAGAATCAGCTCCGGCCTCTTCATGTCGAACTGGGTTATTCATGTACTGCTTGATGATCACGTCAACGTCGCCGTCAAGCGTTGCGGAGAACAACAGCGTTTGCCGAGGTGAAGCACATGCGCCAAGCAATCGCTTGACCTCATGCAAGAAACCCATATCCGCCATGCGATCGGCCTCATCAAGCACGACCAGATCAACCTCATTCAGGTGCACATGACCCTGATTGATCAAGTCAGCTAAACGGCCAGGGCAGGCCACAGCCACGTCCACGCCGTTTCGCAATGCACGGAGCTGATTGCCAAAGCCAACGCCACCGTAGAAGGCCTCAACTGTTTGCTCGGAGTCTCCGAGTTGGCGAAGCTCATCGGTAATCTGTGCTGCCAACTCACGAGTTGGTGCTAGCACAAGCGCTCGCGGATGATTTGGCCGAGCACGGCCCACTCGCAACATCAGCGGGATACCAAAGGCGAGGGTCTTACCCGATCCTGTGGGAGCGCGGCCGCAGACATCTCGGCCATCAAGCGCTGGTGGCAAAGTAGCTACTTGGATAGGGAACGGTGCGGTAATGCCGCGTTTAAACAAGCTTTTGGCAAGTACGGCGGGAACGCCGAGCGCCTCGAAACCATTTTGTTCCGGTTCCTGAATTGATATTTCTTGGTCCTGCGCGTCAACAGACGCGGTGGGGCTTACGGGATTCATTACTACTCCAAAATTTTCGACGCCCCGGAATGGGGCCGCGCACAGGGAGTGCGCGAAGGGGAAGTCGGATCGACGGGAAGAGGCGACACCGTCGGGGGGTGGACTGGCCGAGCGCCGGCACCGGACGCCCGAACCGTTCGAGGGGGAGAAGTCGCATGACCTCAGTTTCTCTGAACGGTGGACCGTTTCAACGCTGCCTCTGAGCGCGTTATCGGCCAGTTGGTACGTTGTCAGTGTACTCCACCAAGTGCAGAACACCAGAATGCGAAGCATTCGGACCGCTCAGAGCCTGTATAAAGCAAACTCTGTCGCCACGCCTTTCTCGCTCTACTCTGTGTCAGTGAGTTCAGATCATTCGCCGCAAAACACGCCACTTACCCACGCTGGCTTGGTCGGAGCACCGGGGCCAATTGCTCTTGAATTGTTCTATGACCTCATTTTTGTGGCCGCGGTGGTGGTGCTTTCCGATTCCTATTCGTACCATCCAACTGCGCAAAACCTTTTCTGGCTGATCTCGGTATTTGCCGTCATTTGGTTGATCTGGATGCAAACCTCGCTTCTGTTCAACTTGGACCGAGAACAGAACAACCTCATGCGCGTCTTAGTCCTCGGACAAATGTTGCTGATTGTCTTACTCTCGATTTCCGCCGCAGATGACCTAGAGAGTCACTCGAAGTTTGTTGGCCCACTTTTGGGTCTTACCCTGCTGCTACTTTCCGCAATGCTTGCAATTTCTGCGCGGGGAACGCCAAAGATGACCGGGTACACCACCATTCGTATTCGCTTCTTCGTAGCAGCCGCTTTTCTGCTTGCATGCTCACCGCTCGTCGGCGACAACGCCTACCTACTGCTTTGGCCCATTGGATTTCTTCTTGTTCTGGCGCCGTCGCTTCGATCAGATCCGCTTGGCGGCCAAACAATCCAAACCCATCATCTAGTTGAGCGCTTCGGCGCTTTCACCGTCATCATGCTAGGAGAGACGTTCGTAAAGACTGCGATCACAGCCACGAAATACGACATGGAGGGTCTCAGCATTATCAGCCTGCTCGCCAACTTTGTGATCGTGTTTGCAATCTGGTGGCTGTACTTTTCAAATGCCCCGTCGATTGGCCCAACCGCGGGCAGAGGTGGCCACAACACGTGGATGCTTACTCACTTGCCGTTGCACCTCTCGATCGTAGGTGTGGCAGTTGGAGCATCGCTCGCAACGAACAGTTTTGGGAAAGCAGTGCCAACGTCAGCAGCGCTCTACTTGTCTCTTCCTCTGTGCGGAGTACTACTTTCCATGGTGGTCCTTGAGCTTCTGTCCGGGCAGACTCACTCCAGGCGAGTTGCCGCTGTGTTCACTGCTGCTTGCGTAACTATTCCAGTGGCAACGATTGCCACCGTCATCATTAGTTCTGAAGAGTTGCGCGGCCTGAGCGTCGCGCTTGCTGCGCTGATGGTCGCTACGGTGATCGGCAGTAACGCAAGCAGACACAAAGCGAGTGGAGTACACGAAGATGCGACAACGTAGGGCTCCCGCGCCTGCAGCGCTTGAACTGCTCTACGACTTATTTTTTGTTGCAGCGGTGGTCGTACTTTCTTTCGGATACTCCCATGATCCAACGCTTGCCAATCTGGCGTGGATTGGAATGGTCTTCACCCTGATCTGGGCAGTCTGGGTGGCAACGACTTTGGTACTCAACCTGCTCGGAAGAGATTCGGCGATCATCCGTGCCTTGGTTATCGGACAGATCCTGTTACTTGCTGTTGCAGTAACAGCCGCCGACGGGGTGTACGCACACACGATGGCCACCGGGCCCTTGTACTCGCTCACACTGCTGCTACTTGCGGGGATTTACTTTCAGGCACAGCGAATCAGGCCTGACCTTCGCGGGTTTGCCAAAGTCAGGATTTGGGCATGTGTTCTTTCGGCTGTTGTCTTTGCCTTCTCGCCTTGGTACCCCGACCCCGGCTATTTGATTATTTGGGCACTCGGTTTGTTCATTCTGATCTCGCCTGCGCTGCAGCCACATGGTCTTGATACTCTCGGCCTCAACTCGGCAAAACTTGCCGAGCGCCTCGGCGTCTTTACCGTGATCATGTTGGGAGAGTCCTTCGTTAAGACTTCTCTGGCTGCAGCAGACTCAAAGCTAATAAGTCTTGAAGTTAAGTGCGTGGTCGGTGCCATCTTGATTGTGCTGAGTATCTGGTGGCTGTATTTCGCCAACGTGCCGGCGGAGGGCGAGGCAACTGGCCGAACATCGCACCGTTTTTGGGCAATTGCCCACTTACCACTTCACTTTGGAATAGTTGGGATAGCCGTCGGCGCAACCATGGCGATCCTTCCCCATTCCAGTCACACAAATGAGGCAAACAGCACTTGGACTTTGGTTCTGTCGGTCAGTCTTGTACTGATCTCTCTTTCTGCCATTGAGTTCCTAGCTAAAGAACAAGGTTCCGGGCGAGCGAGTGCATTGTTCCTAGGCGCAGCGACTGTTGCGCTGGGCTTTGGTGCTTACTCCGCTAGGCAGGACTACCTTGATAGCCAGATTGCAACTGTGGTGTTAGGAGTACTCATGGTGTTTGTCGTGGTTCTTGAGCATTTCCTGCGTCGCCCAGAAGAAGCACTTAGCGCCTAATGACGCAATCGCAGCCAGCTCAGCCGAGTACACCGAGCGCGGTTCACAAGCAGAGACTCCGCGGAACCACCCTCCTTTCTGCACCACTGTTTGTTTTGGGCCTCATTGGCTGCTCCTTCGCTCTAGCCCTTGGACTCTGGGCTGTGTGGAACGCTGGGCAACTCGGCGGAAGCTTTTGGTGGCCGTTCTTCATGAGCGCTGCAATCGGATTGGGCGGATTTGTGTCGGCAGCGGGATGCTTCTTATCGCTCTCAGACAACGAAATTCGCGATGTTGTGGGCTGGGTCACTGTTCAACGCATCGATCGCTCACAGATTCAGACTGCACGAGTTCGCCTGGGGCCTTGGCGGTTCTTTGAGCTAGAGATGCAAGATGGGTCGGTTCGCACCCTGCTCGGTGCATCACCTACGCAGTTCCCTTCGCGTTTGTTGTCGGGTGCAGAAGAACAGGATCTCGCCAACCTTGACCTGATTCTTGGTGAGGACTTCCCCCCGCTGAACGACTAGCGATCTGCATTCGCTGCATTCTTCGGCTTGACTCATAGGTGATGCCTAATAAAAAACCGCGCCGTAAGCCGAAAGTGGTTGTTGCAACCACGGTGCAGCTTGGCTTGTCACCAAGGCGCATGCTGTTTCGCGGTTGTGTTGGACGGTGTCCGGTATGCGGAAGTCGCAAAATTTTCCATCGCTGGTTTTCTATGGTGGAACGCTGCCCAACCTGCGCTCTGCACTTTGAGCGAGTTGAGGGTCACTGGATTGGTGCAATTGGTGTGAACACGGTTGTCATCACGGCGACGATGCTGATCTTGCTGATGGCAGTCACATTTGCGCTCTTTCCTAATCCAATTCCGCAGGTGATGATTGCGGTGGAGTTGGCAATCGCAGGTCTAGGACCGCTGCTCTTTTTTCCTGCTTCGCGCACCCTGTGGTCTGCAATTGACTTACTCATGAGGCCACTGAACTTTGGCGAGGTAGACCCACGGTTTGTGGTCGTTGATCCAGACCGGGACCGCCCAGCAAAGAGTCGATAGGCAGATTGACCCATCACAGGCCCTTGATACAACGCTCCGAGGCCCGTAGCGTGGGAGTTTGAGTCTGACAAGGCGATGAGCAGAGAGGGTCAGGATGCGAAGTTCACAAAAGTTCTCGATGCTCTGTGTGGTTCTGGTCGCGCTGACTCTTGTTGCATCTGGGTGTTCGCGCTCGGTAGACACCACTCAGGTCTCTACTCAAGATGCTCCCAAAAATGCTGCGCTTCCAACCTCGACCATGCTCAGAGCCGAGGCTGTCACCACCACCACGGTGGCTCTGGCTACACCTAGCCAAGCGAGCAACGACTTGACCGCCGCTCCGGGCTCACTACCAGAAACTCTTGCAGCAATTGTCAGTCAAGTTTCAGCCAACCCCGCACTCCTTCAACAAGTCTCGACTCTGGACCCTGCAGGTCTTGCGCAGCTCTTCAATCTTGATCTTTCATCCTTGCAGCAACTCGGCCTTACTGGTCCTCAGATTGAACAACTAGGCCAGGCAGTGCTTGTGAGTCCGCAGCCAGTGAAAGACGCTATTGCTTCAGGATCAATTGACCCTGCAGCACTTCTTGGGCTTCTACTCGGATCAGTCGATGTCGATGCTCTGGCCACGGGTGCCGTAGGGGCTGTGGTCCAAGCTCTACTTGCTTCGATTGCCGATCTGCGCGTCGTGATCAGCCCGGAACTAACCGTTGATTTGAACGATCTGTTCAATCAGATTGATCCAGACAATGTCACGCCAATCTTTGCTAATCCAGATAACGCCGGACTGCTTGCCTTGATCTTTAGCGCAGTGATCAACTCCAACCCGCTACTAGCTCAGCAGCTGATCGATAACCCCGATCTAGATCCAGCACTGCGGCCAATTCTGGAGCAGCTTGCTGCGCTCGGCGCGTCCCTTGGTTCAGCAGCATCTGCAGCCCTATTGGAGGCAATCAACAACTTGTTCCCCGGGCTAATCCCGCCAGCATAGCTAGCGAAGACGCCCGGGCAACTCGAACTACTGGGCGTACAGCGCTTCGATCTCTTCGGCGAACACCTCGTTGACGCCTCTGCGCTTGAGCTTCGAGGTTGGTGTGAGCAACTCCGAATCGGGCATCCATTCTTCTGTCAGAATGCTCACCTTCTTGACGGACTCTGCCCCGTTATAGCCCGACATTGCCTCAACTACTCCAGCATTGATTGCATCAACTACCGCTGGCAGTTGGGCAAATTCTTCGAGTGTTGTGAACTCAATTCCGTTGCGCGCAGCCCAGCCTGGAGCCACTTCGCCATCAATAACCACAAGAGCCGAGACAAAGGGGCGGTTGTCTCCAATGACTGCTGCTTGGCCAATCAACGGCACCGTCTTGAGAGATGCCTCGAGGTTGGCTGGCGACAAGTTCTTACCGCCGGCAGTGATGATGAGTTCTTTCTTACGGTCAACGATTCGCAGGTAGCCATCTTCATCGATCTCTCCGATGTCACCTGAATGCAGCCAACCATCTGCGTCAATCGCTTCGGCAGTCTTCTCGGGGTCATTCAAGTAGCCCTCACACACGAGGCCGCCTCGGCAACACACCTCGCCATCGGGGAAGATCGCTAGTTCAACCCCAGGAAGGGCCTTACCAACAGTGCCAGCCTTGACCTTGAAACGCTCAAAGGTCATCGGGCCAGTGTTCTCACTCATGCCATAAACCTCGGCAAGTGGCACACCGATCGTGCGGAACCAAGTGATGAGTTGTGCGGGGATCGGAGCAGCACCGGTCACTGCAACCTCGCACTCGTCTAGTCCGACGAGTTGACGAACAGTACTGAAAGCCACGTCATCAAGGAACTGATAGGTGGCAACTTCATCTTCGGTTGCAGTACCCCAGGTAATCTTCTCTCGCAGTGGCTCTGCAGCAGCAAC
>JBIKPA010000101.1:0-9534 GCA_044357715.1 Microthrixaceae bacterium | reverse complement strand
TTCGCCCACTGCCTATACTCGCCTTGCGGTGCAGAGCACATGGTTGCAATCTCAAGGGGTCCCACTTCGAGCGGCCCCGTTCACGCCGGCGGCCCTGCAGCCACAGGTGTCAGGCTCCTACCTTCCTCTCATGGGAGACTTCAACGGCAACGGCTATGCCGACTGCTACTGGTATGCACCGGGTTCAGCAGTGGAATATCTCTGGACTGACTCAAGATCGGGTTTGGTCCCGGGAGCAGGTACTAGACAAGTCTCTGGGAGCTACATTCCCATTGTCGGCAACTTCGATGGTGATCCACAAGGAGATGACGACATCTTTTGGTACGCACCTGGCGGAGCCCCCGAGGGACTCTACCGTTCCGATCAAGGAGTATTCAGAGCCGAAACCGCTCCTTCGGTCAATGGCACGTACACGCCGCTCTCGGGCGACTTCGACGGCAACGGTACCGACGACATTTTCTGGTACGCACCCGGCCCGGCAGGCGACTTCCTCTGGCTGGGCCTTAGCAATGGCAACTTTTTCCCCATTCCGGTCACCCAAGTCAACGGCAGCTATCAGCCAGCTGTAGGCGACTTCGACGGCAACGGCACGGACGACATTTTCTGGTACGCACCCGGCAGCGGAACCGAGTACATCTGGCGTGGAGTTCCAGCGTTTGCCAGCGCTGCAGTACTCACTGCAGTAGTCGGTCCCTCTCCGCTGCAACTCAATGGGGTGTACCGCCTTTTGTCTGGTGACTACGACGGCGACAACAAGAGTGACTTGCTCGGCTACGGAATTGGCAGCGCCAACGACCTGATGTGGCGAGGCTCCAGTAGCGGATTCAATCGGGCGACCGATGTGGCCGTCAACGGCTCCTATCAAACTGCAACCGGCGACATGAACCAAGACGGCCGTGACGATGTTCTCTGGCATGGCCCCGGACCCGCGTATGACGGCTGGTGGTCAGGAATCAACGTCGGCTGAGTCTGCAAGCCCATGATTCTGACAGCAGCAGGGCGTTGCGAACTTAGACTCTGGTCAAGCCAGCCAACTTGAGCCTGCGGTCGATAAATGAGTAGAGGTCGCTGCGGATCACGTGACCTAGGTGCCCGCCCGGATACCAAAGAATTTCTGGTCGTTCCCAATGCTCCCAAAGCGGGGCTACTTGGTCGACTGGGTCAATGAGTTTGTCCGCAAGACCACCAACAATTGCTCGGGCTGCAACTGGGGTGCTCGGGTTGAAGCTGAGTGGCGAGACCACCGAATGCAGCAGTTGTGAGTCCTCAAAGAACGGCTCCATCTGCTCACGAAGAGCAGGGGGAGACTGCTGAAGAAACAACCCCGGAAAGTCAGTGGCTGGAATTATCGGAAGTACGCATTGCAGCGGCTCTACTTCTAGGCCAGCCACAAGCGCTGCGATGTACCCGCCAAGCGAGACTCCAAGGACACCAATCCCGGTGGGCTCTTGGGTGCGAACCCAAGACAGCAAACGCCGAACATCCCAAGCGGCTTGAGCAATCCCGTTGACATTGTCGAGTACATCAAGTGTGGGGAACCGCGCCTCAGTGCCTTTTGGTGCTTGCCGTGGGCCATGCAAGGGAAGAACTGCTAGCACCACATTGCAGCCGAGCTCGGCGTAGAGATGCCTAGCTCTGAACGAGCGCAGGTCAGTGTCGGCGCCTTGGCCCGTGCCATGAATACACATCACCCAGGGGCGATTGCCCGACTTGTGGCGCAGAACGGTGGCACGACCCAAGGAGTTTTCTTGGTACTGCATCCAGCGCTGGCGGCCAGGGACGCCAGCCGGCGGCTTCCACCCACTCGGAAACTTCACTCGCTCAACACGCATGCCTGCAGCACGGCTCGGCCGAATAATTGGGTCAAGTAACGGCGGTGGCTGCGGGTGATACGAGCCAGGGTCATCAATCCAACCTTTGGATTGAAACACCGCAGCAGCACGCTGAGCCTCGGTAGCAATACGACGGAATTGCTCTGCATCTGGCGGGTTGCGCAGCCTGCCAAAGGCTGCGCGGACTACCTGATCGGCAACAACATGAGCCCGAAAGCTAGGGGTCACCCGTACCTTTGGCACCCCGGCGCTCTCTCTGCGCCCAGCTTCCACTGGCGCCACTGCGCTGCTCGCCTCGCGGTTGTCCTCGCTCTGATCAGAGGAGTCGGTGGCAACCATAGTGACCTCAGGATACCGGTCACCTTTAGCAAACCGGCATCAACCGCAGCGTCTTTGGGTGAGCAATTTTACCAACCCAGTGCATTCAACTAAGGCGGGCGGGCCAACGTCTACTTGCCCATCCACCAACTCAGCGCGCCGCACAACATGTCCATCAGGCTGCGTTCCCATGTCTTCAAGATCTGTTTCACACCAGATCCCAGAGAGCTCACACCCTGCTATTGCGTCGATTGGGCGCCACACAGCCCAGCGGTCCAAGTGGTCTACGTCAAGGCCTGTGTCGCTAGAGATTCCAAGCGTGACTGGCACAGTGTGATCGGCGATAAGCCATGGACGCGCCTTGCGATCAGATCGCACCAGAAGGTGGCTGGCTCGGCCGGCACTCAGCGTTACCGAATCCACAATGTCGGTGGCAATTCGCATATCGACTAGGTAGTCCTCATCAAAGGTCACTGCCAACATTCGGGCATCAACGGGAAGCTGAATCGCTGCGGTTCCAACCTGATAGGGAAAGCTCGGGGTGAACAGGACCGACCACATTGCACTTCGGCCCCAACCGCGTTGCGCAGCAAGCTGCATCATGCGCGGGGTCATGCCAGCGCCCCAGCTATGGCCAACAAACCCTGCACGATCAGTGTCGGCCCTCGGAGTTACTTCGGCCCCTGCTACAAACCCGGCATTGACTGCCTTGTACTGCTGCGGCGGATCAAACGCGATCTGAAAGCCCGGGTAGATCACAATAAATCCGTTGCTCACCAGGTGCTGCAGCAACGCGGTGTAGCCCTCGGTGAAGCTAGCGGTATAGCCGTGTGCAAAAAAGATGACGGGTCGAGACGAATCGTTACAACTGCCGCCAGTGAATGGCCGAGCAGACCCCGAAGGCTCAAAGATATGCACCGGTAGTTGCCACTCTGCCGGGTTCGCCACGGCCCGCCGTGGCGAGACTGTGCAGGGGCCATCGGAACCCGCCAGGTCAGCCGCGATGGGCGGCGGCGGCGAAGTGGCGCAGGCAAGGCCGAGCAGGCTCAGCGCACAGCCAAGAGCGGCAGCAAGCACTGCCTTACCCGAAGAGTATTTGGGTGATCTAGTTGCAGACATCGCGGTACCCCCGCCCAGAAGGTAGCCGCTCAGGCCGGTGCAGGTCACGCCAGTGCACGGGCGTGAGATTCACAGGTACAGTCCGAAGATGCCTAGCGATGCTCTTATGAAAGCAATGAACTCAGCTCACCGTGTGTTGCTCACCCTCAGCGGCGGCAAGATTGGGTGGAGTGCTCAGTCCATGCCGGTCATTGAACTCACCACAATTGGTCGCAAGAGCGGCCAAGAGCGTGTTGTTCTGCTGACATCTCCCTTGCAAGAGGGAAGCACGCTCGTGATCGTTGCCTCACGAGGCGGCGATGACCGGCATCCTGCTTGGTACCTCAACCTGGTGCAGAACCCACAGGTGGGGGTCGTACTCAAGGGCCAGCCCAAAAAACAGATGAACGCGCGGGTGGCTACTCCTGAAGAGCGGGCAAAGATGTGGCCCATAGTCACCGCTGCCTATAAGGGCTACGCGGGATACCAGTCAAAGACTGACCGGGAAATTCCGCTTGTCCTGCTCGAGCCGATCGGCTGAGCTAGAGCCCGCTACAGCTTGAGGTCGCCTTGAGCCGAGGCAATGAGCCAGCCGGTACGAACCTGCTGGGCAACTTGCTGACTCAGTTGCGAGGAACGGCTGAGACTCACTCGAACCAAGTTGCTAAACATATCCATGAGTTCTCCTCCGGTGCGCTGCAGCAGTTCACAATGAACCACCTCCCATTAACTTTGGGCTGCACAACCTGTCGGCAGGCCGCGCGCAGTCATGAGGCTTTTCGCAGTTCTTCCAAAATTCCGTGTCCGGCTCAAGCTGCTACTCGCACTACTGCTCGGCAAGTAACGCAGCCACCTCGGCGGCAGGGTTGCTCACCGCTTCGCCCGACAGATCAACTTCCAAGCTGCGAATGGTGCCGGTAAAGGCAAACGGTGGCTCATAGGCGGACGGATCGATGGTGTCGAACGCCGCGTACCCGCAACTCACTCCAGTCGTGGCAAAAAGATTGGGAACGGTATAGGGAAGCTCGCCAGCTCCAACCAGTTCGCCGTCAACAAACAGGCGAACCTCTGCAGGAGACCCGCGGCCTTCTAAGAAGTTCGGCCCACCGGTCGGCTTGAACTCCATGCGAACCTCATAGTCGCCAGAGGGAAGCGGCTGATCGCTCGTGACCGTGAAATTCCTCAGACCCAAATAGTTGTGCACATACGTGAGGTGGCCCTCGGCGACAAAGACGGCATAGCCGCCGTGGCGGTTTCCGTGCGAGATCAAGACTCCTTCGGCACCGCCCTCGGGAATGCTCAACTGCGCAACCACGGCATGCGCCCGGTTATACACCCGAGGTGCACCCGTGAATGGCAGCGGGGCGCCCCCGGGGTTGAGCTTGACAACCTTTTGTGCCCCGCCAACTGCTGGCCGGCGGGCCGTAAGGCGCCCAATATCTCCAGACGCGAGTGGCAGCACGTTGTACTTCTCTGCTTCCTCCCACCACAGTGCTCGCAGCTCGGCCAAGCGTTCAGGTTGCTCGGCAGCAATGTTGTGGCACTCTGATGGATCGGCCACCAGGTTGTACAACTCCCAGTCCTCGGCCTCGAGTTTGTCAAGGATGGCCTCGGTCAGGAACGTGCCAAACGGGTGGCCGCGCTCGGTGCCTTCGGCCAAACTCGGCCCGGGGTACGGGCAGACTGCCTTCCACCCCTCGTGATAAATCGACCTGTGACCGAACATCTCGAAATACTGCGTTCGGTGCCGGTCCTCTGCATCAGCGTTCTCAAAGGTCGGCAGCAGGCTGACACCCTGCACCTGCGACTGCGAGACTCCACGGATGGTCGCGGGCGCTTCAATCCCGATTGCTTCGAGCAGCGTAGGGACCATGTCAATCGCGTGCGCGTACTGATGACGCACTTCGCCGCGGGCAGAAATTCCAGCGGGCCAAGAGATGATGCACGGGTCCGTAATGCCACCCCGGTAGGTCTCTCGTTTCCAGCGGCGAAACGGCGTGTCGCCGGCCCAGGCCCATCCCCAGGCGTAGTGATTGAAAGTGTTCTCGCTGCCCCACTCTTCAATGACTTCCAGATTGTCCTCAAGAGTCTGCGGGGCCAGATTAAAGAACATGCCCTCGTTGCGAGTGCCGTGCTCTCCGCCCTCGGCGCTGGCGCCGTTGTCTGAGACTGCAATCACGAGTGTGTTCTCGGACTCGCCAGTTGCCTCGATGGCGTCAAGGACGCGTCCGATGTGGAAGTCCGTCTGCGTGATGAATCCTGCGTACACCTCCATCTGGCGGGCGTACATGCGCTTGGCATCTTCGGTGAGGGAATCCCACGGTTCCACGTCTGGGTCGCGTTCGGAGAGTTCCGTCCCCGGAGCCAAGAGCCCGAGTTCGCGCTGACGCTCAAAGACGATCTTGCGGTACTCATCCCAGCCCGAATCGAATGCACCTTTGTAGGGCTCAATCCATTGCGATTCGACTTGATGAGGAGCGTGACCGGTGCCGGTCGCAAACCACAAAAAGAATGGTTTGTCGGGTGCGCTCGAATGGGCATCGGCAATATAACTAATGGCTCGATCAGCCAAGTCGACGTTGAGGTGATACCCCTCGGCTGGAGTAGATGGCTGAGGCACGTAATGGTTGTCGTGAACCAAGTCTGGATGGAACTGATCAGTATCGCCGCCGAGGAACCCGTAAAAACCCTCGAACCCACGAGCCAAGGGCCAGCGGTTGAACGGCCCAGCGGGAGTAGTTTCCTGCGAGGGAGTCAGATGCCACTTGCCCACAGCAAAAGTGTTGTAGCCCTGCTCAACGAGCACCTCGGAGATGAACCCGTGCTCAAAGCCCATCGTGCCGTTCAGTCCCGGGTACCCCATAGCTAGTTCGGTAATTGCGCCGAGCCCCAAGCTGTGATGGTTGCGGCCAGTCAGCAAGCACCCGCGTGTAGGCGAGCACAGCGCTGTGGTTTGAAAGTTGGAGTAGCGCAGACCATTGGCTGCGAGCCGGTCCAGATTGGGCGTCTCACAAAGACCACCGAATGCGGAAAGCTGCCCATACCCAACATCGTCCAACACGATCATGACAATGTTGGGCGCTCCTGCGGGCGGCTGCGGACGCGCCGGCCATGCGGGGGTTGAAGTTTCTGCAGTGCGGCCGATTTTGCCTGGGAAGGGCTCATTTGCAGCATAGGTAACGAAGGGTTCAGCCATAGTTGGACTCGATTCTGACCATAGTCACCCAGTGTAGTTGCACAGAGTGTGTCACTTGTTTGAAATGCCCTCTGGCACCACCGAGGCACATTTGTAGGCTAGTAATGCTTCATGCCCTCATCAGAAAAAACCGCTGCAGCAGTCCCCGGCACATCAACCGGTACTGCAAACCCAGCCGATGCTGCAGTCTCGGTTCGCAAGCTTCGCATCGGTAACACCGTCGTTGGTCTGATCTTTTTGGTTCAAGTTATTGCCATCCTGCTCCTTGCAAACGACTTCTCTATTCCTGTTGTTGCCACCTATCAAAACGGTCCGCCGGGAACGCCTGGAACAGGTGAGACCTTTACGATGTTTCAGGTTCGCTTTGGATGGGCCATAGCGTTTTTCTTGGCTCTTGCAGCAGCAGATCATCTGCTGATGGCAACGCCGAAAATAAATGGCTGGTACGAGCGCCAACTTGGCCAAGGCCGCAACACCGCACGCTGGGTGGAGTACTCAATTAGCTCCTCCGTGATGATTGTGTTGATCTGCCTTCTTACCGGCATCAACGACATCTATGCACTCGTTGCAATCTTTGGAGTGAACGCCTCGATGATCTTGTTTGGCCTGCTCATGGAGCGAGTCAATCCGGATCGGAGCTCAGTCGACTGGTGGCCATTCATCTTCGGTTGTATCGCCGGAATCGTCCCGTGGATTGCAATCACCTTGGCCATTGTGGGTGCTCAGCAGAAGTACTCGGGCGTGCCCGGCTTTGTGTTTGCCATCTTCATCTCACTGTTTATTTTGTTCAACTGCTTTGCCATCAACCAGTTCTTGCAATACCGCAACCGAGGCCGGTTTATGAACTACCGGTTTGGCGAGTACGCATTCATCATTCTGAGTCTGATCGCAAAGAGCCTGCTGGCCTGGCAGGTCTTTAGTGGCGCCCTTTTCTCTTAGCACTAGTACTCAGAGCTCAGATGCTGGTTCAGATGCTGGGTCAGATGCTGGTCAGCTACTGGTCTTGAATCATCTCTGCGACGCGGCGCCCAGAAAATAGCGCACCTTGAATTGAGGGTGTGTCTCGGTGATCCCCGCACACAAAGAGTCCGTCGCCAAAGGCCACGCGCCGCTTTGGCGCAAAGGGAGGGCCGCTATCTGGTTGCGCATGCGCAATCACGTTGGTCTTCAGGTGGGACCAGCCCTGCGCCTGGGGTCCAAACCACTCCTTCATCTGCAGGCGAACGGCTTGGACTAGGTCAGACCCATAGGCGCCCTCATAGGACCGAGCTCCCAAATTAGGACACGCCGCTGCAATCAGCGCACGGCCATCAGAGGAGTATTCGGGTGCCACATTCGTCATGACCGCAACGTTGAGCGCCGGCCCGCTTTGGCAGCTGTCGAGGGCAATCAGCGGTTGCGTAAACGGTGGTTCATCTGCGGCAAACCAGACGCAAGAAACTGAACGCGATGCACCCGGAGCCAACCCCAAAAGCTTTGCTGCAGCAGGACCTTCGGTAGCGATTACCACGTTGGCGGCTAAGATCTGCTGCCCGTCTTCGGTGGTGACCTGCCCCGAGCGCGCTTGAGCTACTGCAGTGTTGAGCCGCAACACACCGTCTGGAAGAGCAGAAGCAAGTTGTGTTGGAATCGCGGCCATTCCAGCAGCCGGTACTGCTGAAGAACCAACAGCTAGGCAATGCATCACCACGTCGAACATCCGCCGACTTGCAGTGAGGTCTGCGTCAAGTTGGATGCCACCCACGAGAGGTCGGAAAAAGCGATCAATAATTTTTGGGCTGAGCCCTTCGTTCTTGAGAGCTTGCATGGTGGTGATGTCTTCTGAGCGCAACAGCGCTTTGGGGTCGGCTCGCCGAAGCCGCAGCAAGAGCCGGCCGAGTCGCAGCTTGTCTGGCAGGGTTCCAACCGGGGCAATGGCCGAGGCAAATGCGGCTGAAGGCTGCCGGAGCGGATCACCAACTCGGTGAAGTTTCTTGCCAAACCAAAGCAGCGCGCCGGGGTCGAAGTTGCGAAGGTTGAGCGCAGGAAGATCAAGTTGACGCTTTAGTTCGGGGTAGGCAGTAAGGAGAACCTGAAACCCACGATCGAGCGTGAACCCATCCACTAGATCCGTTCGCACTCTGCCACCCACGCCGTCTGATGACTCAAGAAGCAACACGGATCGGCCCGAAGCCACAAGGGTTTTTGCAGCAACCAAACCAGCGAGTCCAGCCCCTACCACCACAACATCAAATTGCTCCTGAGCCATGACCTGAACCTAGAACTCCCCTCGCCAAGAAGCCAGAAAGCTAGGGGTGTTAGCTCGGATCGAACTGCTCGGCCAAGATCCGTTCAATTACAACCGCTACCCCATCAGCATCATTTGAGAAAGTGACTTCATCGGCGACATCCAAGAGGTGCTGGTGTGCATTCGCAACCGCCACGCCCAGGCCAGCCCAGCGAATCAGCTCCAAGTCATTGGGCATGTCGCCGAATGCTGCCACCTGACTGGCATCCACATCTGAGGCATATAGCAACTGCTCGACTGCAGCAGCTTTATGAACAGACGGATGCGACAGCTCAAGAAATGACTCGTCGATTGAATGGGTTACAAGAGCCCGATCCCCCACCACTTTTTGCATGGTGACCGAGGCACCCGATGCCTCCGAACGTGGAAGGCGCACCATGAGCTTGAGAACCCCTGTTGTGAGAAAGGAGCGAATGGGGCCAATTCGCAAACCCTCAAGCTTCCAGCTTGCGGCAAGGTCCTGACCCTTTTGTTGGTACGACTCATCGATCGCAAACTCAAATCCCTGCTCGACTCCGAGCAATGCCTCGGGAAACGCAAGCTGAATCTCATCGACAAGCTCACGTGCAACTGCCGCTGCAATCTCGACGGTCGAAATGAGTTCGTGCTGGGCAGGGTCGTAGACCGCTGCACCATTGGCGCAGATCACTAGGCCCCTTTCGCCAAGCTGTTCCACCACTGGTGCAATCCACCGTGGCGGGCGGCCAGTAGCGATGATGAACTGCAGACCTGCATCCTCTGCATCACGAACTGCTCTTTGGGTTCGTTCCGACACAGTCCCGTCGGATCGCAGCAGGGTCCCA
>JBIKPA010000026.1:0-17612 GCA_044357715.1 Microthrixaceae bacterium | reverse complement strand
GCCAAGAAGCGGTTCGGCTTGCACCAATTCGCTCAAGTCGACCTTGTCGTCAATCGAGGTGCGCACGAGTGCACCCACCACTGCATGAGCATCCCGAAAGGGCAGGCCGTTGCGAACCAATAACTCTGCCAAGTCGGTTGCGGCCGCATAGGGCGAATCGGCTGACTCAGCCATCCGCTCGATATCGAACTGAAGCGTTGCGTACATGCCAGTCATTGCGCCCAGACCCAGACGCACCGTGTCGAGCGCATCAAAGAGCGGCTCTTTGTCTTCTTGCAGATCGCGGTTATACGACAGCGGCAATGACTTCAGCGTTGCCAAGAACCCCGTCAGGTCTCCGATGAGACGACCGGCCTTCCCCCGAGCTAGTTCGGCAATATCGGGGTTTTTCTTCTGCGGCAACATCGATGAACCGGTTGCAAAAGCATCGTCAAGGCGGGCAAAGCCAAACTCTTCGGTAGTCCACAGCACTACCTCTTCACCCATACGAGACAAGTGCACACCCAAAAGTGTGAGAACAAAGAGGGACTCTGCAACAAAGTCACGATCCGATGTGGCATCCATCGAGTTTTCAAACCTGCGCGCAAAACCCATGTCTTGAGCAGTGCCATCAGGGTCGAGCGGTAGTGAACTTCCAGCAAGCGCACCGGCACCAAGAGGGGAAACGTCGAGTCGGACTCGGGCATCGGCGATTCGATCAACGTCACGCAGAAGCGCCCATGCATGCGCCATCAGATGATGCGCGAGCAATACGGGCTGCGCCTGTTGCAGGTGCGTATACCCCGGTAAGTACGCAGCATCTTCACCCGTACCAGCCTGATCAGCCCGTAGAGCTAGGGCCTCAACTAGGTCAAGCGTTCGCGACGCAATTACTGCAAGCTCGCGTTTGACGTAACTACGAAACGCAGTGGCTACCTGGTCATTGCGCGAGCGACCAGTGTGCAGCTTGGCTCCCGCAGGCCCAGCAATCTCTGTCACCCTGCGCTCAATGGCTGTGTGGATATCTTCGTCAGATTCCACAAAGGCAAGTTGCCCCATGCGGAACTCGATCTCGACAGTATCGAGCGCGCCCAGTACTTGACCGAGCTCCTCCTCGGTCAGCAGCCCACCACGATAAAGACCGCGCACATGTGCTTTGGAGCAGCGCAGATCATCAAAGATGAGTCGTTGGTCGTAACTCAGACTCTGTGTGAAAGCCACCAACTCTGCAGCCGGGCCAGTATCGAAACGCCCATGCCAGAGTTGCTTGCGCTCTTCGGCCATCAGCTTTGCGATCCTGGACCTTGCACTGCCGACCATGTCTGAACTCCAAGGCCCCATAGGCGCACAAAGCCCTCGGAGTCTGCGTGACGGAACCTATCGGCGGAGTCATAGGTTGCTAGGCCGTAGTCGTAGAGCGATTTTGGCGCGCGACGCCCAACCACGACACAACGGTTCGGTTCTAGCCGCAGACGAACATCACCCGTGACGAACTCTTGCGAGGAATCGATAAAGGCATCAAGTGCCGAGCGCAACGGCGAGAACCACAACCCGTCGTAGACCATCTCTGCGTAGCGGTGCTCCAAGCGGATCTTCTCTCGCTGCAAGTCACGCTCCAGCGTGATTGCCTCCAAATCCGCATGGGCCATCATCAGTGCCAGTGCCGCCGGGGCCTCATAAGTCTCACGGCTCTTGATGCCAACGCGACGGTTCTCGACCATATCGAGGCGACCCCACCCATAGGCGCCGACGATGTGGTTGAGATCCATAATGAGTTCAAATAAAGACATGGCTGTTCCATCGAGTGCCACGGGGATTCCCTGATCAAACGAGATGGTGATCTCACGAGGTTCAGTTGCAGTGAGTTGAGTCATCTGCCAAACGCCAGCCGGTGGCTCAGCCCAAGGGTCCTCCATCTCACCGCACTCAATAGCGCGACCCCACAAGTTGTCATCAATGGAATAGAGCTTCTCTTTTGTGGCGCCAACGGGGATGTTGTGCAGAGCCGCGTATTCAATTGAATCCTCGCGGCTAAACCCCCAGTTGCGGACGGGTGCAATGAGTTCAAGGTCGGGTGCTAGCGCCATGGAAGACACCTCGAAGCGAACTTGATCATTGCCTTTTCCTGTACATCCGTGAGCAATCCCATCTGCGCCATATTTACGAGCCATCGCCACTTGATGTTTCACAATGAGGGGACGTGAAAGAGCAGATACCAGCGGGTACTGCTTTTCATACAGTGCGTTGGCTTTGATAATCGGAGCCAAGTACTCATCTGCGAACTCAGCACGAAGATCGAGTTGCTCATAGGCCATCGCTCCCGCGCCAAGAGCCTTCTCGCGGTTGCCTTCTAACGTGCCCTCTTGGCCCACATCTGCAGATAGGCAGATGACTTCAAGGCCCAGGTTCTCGATCATCCAGCGCACTGCCACAGATGTATCAAGGCCACCCGAGTAGGCCAGTACGACTCGCTTCGCCATCAGATTTCTCCATTCATGTGCAGGCTCTGAATAAGCCCGCTGAGGTTACAGAAAATGTTGCTACTGCTCAGACTCTTCATGTGAGCCCAGCTAGATCGTGAATTACATCAGCCACGGATGCGCCTTGACCCTCAGACGAGATCAAGAGCAGCGTGTCATCTCCAGCGAGGCTGCCAATGACTCCCGTGACGCCTGCACGGTCGATGGCCGAGCCCACTACATGCGCTGACCCAGGGGGTGTGCGCAGAACAACGAGGTCACCCGATCGCTCTACCTCCACCACCCAATCGCCCAGCACGCGCCGCAGGTGATCTTGTGGTGCCACTTGAGCGCGCGGCATCTCTGGGATGGCATACGCAGTTTCGCCACCAGGAATGCGAACCTTGATTGCGCCAAGTTCTTCTAGATCTCTAGACACGGTCGATACATTGACTTCTACACCCGAAGTTCCAAGTAGCTCCGCCAAGTGAGCCTGATTGGTGACGCGGTGCTCCTCGAGCAGCCCGGCTATGAGGTGCTGGCGTTGTGCTTTGTTCGTTCGTGTACTCATGCGCCACCTTCAGTGAGTAGCCAATGCATCAGCCCTCGCGCCGTGTGCATCCGGTTCCAAGCTTGTGGCCACACTCGACTTTGGGCACCATCGAGAACCTCATCTGAGACCTCGTCGTTGCGATGCGCCGGCAGACAGTGCAAGAAGATTGCGTTCGTTGCGGCAACAGACATCAACTGCGCATTCACCTGCCATGCAGCAAAGGCCTGAGTGCGAACCTGCTGCTCATCTTCTTGACCCATTGAATACCACGCGTCTGTGTACACAACTTGCGCACCAGCAACTGCTTGTTCTGGATCTTCTATCAGGCTGAGCGATGCGCCAACCTCTTTGAACTGATCAATGGTGGCCGCGTCAAACCCGTAACCAGAAGGATTAGAGACTCGGAACTCAATACCAACCAGACCACAGGCCAAACCAAGAGACTTGGCAACATTGTTTGCATCGCCGACGTAGGCAACCGTCAGGTTCTCGAAGCCACCGAAAGCCTGTCGAATCGTCAGCAGATCAGCAAGCGCCTGCACAGGGTGTGCCTCGTCAGAGAGCAGATTGATCACCGGAACGGTGGAAGTTGCAGCTAGGCGTTGCAGCTTGTGATGCTCAAAAACTCGTGCGCCAATGATGGAGCCATACCCCGAGAACAGCCGTCCTAAGTCTTCGGCTGACTCTCGAGTATCAATTCCGATCTCTTCGCTGCGCAAGGTCACCGGATGGCCGCCAAGTTGCACTACAGCCATCTCCATAGATGTACGCGTGCGAGACGATGGCTTCTCGAACAGCAGCATCGCACCCTTACCGGCAAGTACCGGCGAGAGGTCGCTTTGTTCAGAGCGATCAAGGATCTGAATAAGTTCCAGAGAAGTCAGATCGTCAACCTCTAACAAGTTCCTCATGATGTTGCCATTCCCGTCTGCCCTGCTTGCTCTGCCATCAACTCGGTGAACACCGCGCTCAGCGCTGTCACTGCCTCATCAATTTCTGAATCGGAGATCAAAAGACTTGGCGCAAGGCGAAGAGCCGTGGGAGTTACTGCGTTCACTACTACTCCGCTGTCAAGCAACCGTGCAGCAGCCTGCGTTGCCGCGGCGTCACCAAGCAAGCTTGAGTCAAGCTCTACCGCAAGGAGCAAACCGAGTCCGCGCACCTGAGTTACTGCAGGAAGTGCCTGCAGTTGCTCAACGAACTTGGCACCGGCAACGGTTGCCTTTGCAGGCACATCCTCATCCTGCATCACCTGTAGCACTGCGCGTGCTACCGAGGCTGCAAGGGGCTGGCCACCAAAAGTGGTGGCATGATCCCCCGGCTGAAAGGCGGCAGCTACCTCGGCTTTGGCCCAGCATGCGCCGATAGGAACACCATTTCCAAGAGCCTTCGCCATAGTCACGACATCGGGCTGCACTTGCATCTGCTGAAACGCAAACCAACTGCCGCACCGGCCAAGGCCAGTTTGTACTTCATCCACGATGAACAAAATGCCGCGCTCGTCACACAGGGCGCGCACGGCTTGGAAGTACTCAGCGGTAACCGGATTTACTCCGCCCTCGCCCTGAACAGCCTCAAGCAGGACCGCAGCAACCGTGTTATCTAGTGATGCCTCGAGTTGGTCAATATCGCAGAATTCCACATGCCGAAACCCCTCGGGCAGGGGCTGAAAAGCCGCATGCTTGGCTGGTTGGCCTGTGGCATGCAGAGTGGCAAGTGTGCGGCCATGAAAGCTCCCAAGAGCGCTCACCACCACATGACGGCCCGGGCCGCCAAACTTTCGAGCCAGTTTGATTGCAGCCTCGTTGGCCTCTGCACCTGAGTTGGCAAAGAACACTTGCCCGCCGCCGCCAAGCAATGAGTCAAGGGTCTGCGCGAGCGGTGCGGCATGTTCGGTGCCGAACAGGTTGGAAACATGCAGAAGCAGCTGAGACTGCTCGCACAGCGCCTTGCTCACCGCCGGGTGGCTATGGCCGAGCGAGGTCACTGCAAGGCCAGAGAGAAGGTCCAGATATTTCTTGCCTGTAAGGTCCCAAAGCCAAGACCCTTGGCCGCGAACGAACTGCACCGAAGGGGCACCGTAAGTTGGCATCAGGGGGCAACGCTGCAAGTCTGCCGGAGCACCCATTGCATCTGCATGGAGTTCGGGGGTCATCATGTTTCAGTCGATTCTGGAAGCTGCGGGTTTTCTATCTGACTCGAAACAACCATGGTGCCAACGCCTGCACGAGTGAGTAGTTCAAGAAGCAATACATGCGGCAAGCGTCCATCAATGAGATGCACCGAACCAACGCCGTTTTCTATTGCACGAATACAACCAGCCATCTTTGGGATCATCCCGCCAGAAATCACCCCAGAGGAGATGAACTCACGAACCTGATCTGTGTTGACCTGCGCAATGAGCGAGTCAATGTTGTTGACGTCTTCGAGCAGTCCAGGAACGTCGGTCAAAAAGATGAGCTTCTCGGCCTGTAGACATTGCGCAATCTCTGTTGCAGCGTCGTCTGCATTGATGTTGTACGTCTGCCCTGACTCATCGACACCAACCGTTGCGATGACAGGAATGAGATCCATCGAGAGCGTGCGTGTAATCAGTTCTGGGTTCACTTTTGTTACTGCGCCGGCAAAGCCAAGGGCAGGATCATGCGCTTTAGCAGTGAGCAGGCGAGCATCGGTTCCAGAAAGGCCAAGTGCTACGGGGCCAAAAGTATTGAGCGCAGTCACAATGTCGGCATTGACCTTGCCCATCAGCACCATCTGCACAACCTCGAGGGTCTCTGCATCCGTGACTCGACGGCCGTCGATAAACGTTGACTCTTTGCCCATGCGCTTGAGCCACTCACCAATCTGGGGCCCGCCACCATGCACGACGACTGGCTTCATGCCAACCCGATGCATCATGACTACATCTTTGGCAAAGTCGGCGAATAGCTCGGGGCTTGACATTGCGTTGCCACCGAACTTGACCACAACAACGGCACCGCGAAAGGCCTCGATATAGGGCAAAGCCTGAAGCAGGACATCTACCGCAATCTCTGGGTCTCGACGCGGGTCAACTGAACTGCTCTGCTGGCCGGAACTGCTCTGCTCACTCATGGGTAGGTCCCAACTTGTTGAAGGCCTGCAGTCTCATCTAACCCGAGGGCCAAGTTGGCGCATTGCACCGCAGCCCCAGATGCACCTTTGCCAAGGTTGTCTATGGCACACAGTGCAATAACTGTTGAAGTGCGCTCATCAACCCGGGCAGTGATATGAGCCGAGTTCGACCCGAGTGTTGCCTTTGTTGACGGGGAACGTTCAGAGACCACGACGAAGGGCTCATCAACATAAAAATCCTCGAGGACCTGCAAGACATCCTCAGTAGTCAACGAGGGGTCAACAGGCTGCGCATAACAAGTAGCCAAGATTCCCCGGCTCATCGGGGCAAGGTGCGGAGTAAATAGCACCGTTGCGCCAATGTTCATCTCCATCTCTGGGGTGTGACGATGGTTCATCAGACCATAGGCAGTGAAGTCTGAGTCAACTGCACAAAATGTGGTGTTGGGCTTTGGCGGTCGACCTGCCCCCGAAACCCCCGAGGCTGCGTCGACAATGATGCGGTCCCGTTGAACAAGCCCAGCTCGGACCAAGGGCACGAGCGGCAGAGACGCTGCGGTGGGGTAACAACCAGGAGTAGCGATGCGAGTTGCACTTTGTAGCTGCTCGCGATGCATCTCTGGAAGGCCATAGACAAAGCTGCCGAGCAGTTCTGGTCGCGTGTGCTGCGCTCCGTACCACTGCAGGTATTCCGCAGAGGTCTTCAGCCGAAAGTCGGCACCTAGATCGACGACGACCCGCACGCTGTCAACGATTTGCGGAACAATCTCTTGGCTAGCCCCGTGTGGCAGCCCCAAGAACACGAGCTCTACCGAATCAAGCAATTCGGGGGACCACGTGTCGAATAACATGGTCGGATACGCGACTGCCAGACTGGGGTAAAGCTGCGCTACGGCAGTTCCCGCCATGCTGTCGCCAGTTGCGAACTTGACCGAAAACTCGGGGTGTTGTGCAGCTAGACGCAAGAGCTCTGCACCAGTAAATCCAGATGCGCCTACGATGCCAATGGGTATCATGTGACAACCCTAGCGCATTGTAATGCAGATTACTGCAATATCTTGCGATTTGGCCTTCTCGACCCCTACGACCTCAGATGCCCGCCATGTTGTTGTTCAACCTGGGCAATGATCTTGAGGCGGACCTCAGTGACCTCTTCATCGGTCAGTGTGCGGTCGAAGGCTTGGAACCGGAGAGAAAACGCCAGACTCTTGAGTCCCACCCCTAGTTGCTCCGATCGAAACACATCGAAGAGTTCCACCTGCACTGCAGCCCAACCGGACTCTCCGACCGTTGGAGTTGAACGCACAATCGTGGCCCGAACCGCATCGGCGGTGACATGTTCAGGAACAACAAACGCTAGGTCCATGTCGCTTGTGGGAAAGCGGCTCACCGGAGTTGCCTGCGGCACAACCGAAGGAATCTGCAACAACAGATCAAGATTCAATTGCAGCCAAGCAACCCGCTGCTCAATGCCATAGGCCTGAACGACCTCGGGGTGGACCTCACCAACAACTCCGATTGCATGACCACCAAGCAGCACACTTGCAGATCGGCCTGGATGCAACCCGGGCACTACCTCGGGGTTGAGTTGGACTGAAAGCTCAGCCCCGTGCCTGGCCCATCTATTAACACTTCGCAAAAGCACCTGCAGCAAGTGAACTGCAGCCTCTCCCTCTTTGCCTGCGAGCACCGCTGCAAGGTGCTCTGTCTCCCCTGCGAGCACACGATCGGCCTTCGCTGATTCAACAGGGTCGGCTATTACGCGCTCCCCAAGGCCGAAGACTCTGCCGAGTTCATAGAACTCCACGTTGTTCTGGCGGTGACTAGCGTTGTAGGAAACTGCCTTGAGTAGCCCAGGTAGCAGCGAGGTGCGCAAAACAGACTCCTCAGCCACGAGCGGGTTTGCGAGGAGCAATCCGTCGGCAGTCATCCCCGCTCGCTCCAAGTCACCAGGAGCCAAGAAAGGCATCGGCATAGCCTCGGTCAAACCTGCACCAATCAGCGCACGCCGCAAGGAGCGTCGATCAAGCTGGCGGTGCGTGAGTTCGCCTGTGTGAGGCGAGGTTGGAATGGTCTTTGGAATTCGCGACATGCCGTAGTGGCGCGCAATTTCTTCGATCACATCAACCTCAATGGTCGAATCGGGCCGCCAAGTTGGAACCTGCACTGTCAGATAGCCCTGGCCCACTACGGACTCGGCTGGCTCTGACAGGAAACCAATCGGTGTGAGCAGTTCAGAAACCTCATCTGCAGTGAGCGATGTGCCAAGCAGTCCATTCACCTTATTCAGGCGAACACGAATCTTTTCAGCCTGAGGAAGGTTGCCCAAAACATCAATCTGATCGGGGTGGAGCTGAGCGGAGGAAATCGAACACAACAGATCCGCAAACCTGCGGCCTGCAAGCGGAGCCAACTCGGGGTCTACTCCCCGCTTAAAGCGCAGAGATGCCTCGGAATGCAAGTTGAGCCGGGTTGAGGTTGCCGCAATGACTTCTGGGTCCCACCATGCGAGTTCTAACAACACATCTGTAGTCGTTGTCGATATCTCGGTTGCTGCGCCGCCCATGACTCCTGCGATACCAACTGCTGTATCAGTTGAATCAGCAATCACACCATCAGATGCAGACAACTCGCGAGTAGCGCCATCCAGAGTGACGAGCTGCTCCCCCTCTTTTGCCCAACGGACGCGTAACTCCCCAGAACCCAGCTTTGCTAAGTCATAGGTATGGTTCGGCTGGCCGAGCTCCAACATCACGTAATTGGAGACATCAACAACGTTGTTGATTGGACGCATGCCAGCCGCGATGAGTCGCTGCGCCATCCATCGCGGCGAGGGACCGAGTTGCACGCCAGAAATTACGCGGGTCATAAATCTGCCGCAGAGCTCGGGTGCCAAGATCTGCACCGACGACAGCACAGCAGCAGACTCCCCTGCCGTTTGGGGGTTGGGGTTGCTCACCGAGAACGGTACGCCTTGGCGCGCAGCAAGGTCTCTCGCTACGCCCATCACGCTGAGTGTGTCAGGGCGATTAGGCAGAGCATCAAACTCGTAGACAACATCGTCACGAAGATCGAGTGCCTCGGTGATGGGTAGCCCAAGTTGTAGATCGGCAGGAAGAATCAGGATGCCCTCGTGGTCATCGCCGATTTCCATCTCTCTACCAGAACACAGCATTCCGTTACTTGCCTGACCACGCAGCTTGCGAGGCGCAATAAGCATTCCCGAGGGCATCTCGGTGCCGATAGTTGCCAGTGCAACACGATCACCCACGGCCATATTGGTCGCACCGCAACAGATTTGCAGCGCTTCACCGTCGCCAAGGTCGACATCAACTAGGCAGATCTTGTCTGCATCAGGATGCTGGCGAATATCGAGTACCTGCGCAACGACAATGCCGTTCAGCGACCCACCGATTTGATGAATTGATTCAAGCTCCATTCCAAGGTCTGTGAGTTGAACGGCAATCTCATCGGAGGTGCCCGTAATGGGGGCAAATTCGCGGAGCCAAGAGAGAAGAACCTTCATAGTGTGTGGTCCATTGGTGAGTCAGTTCAGTCGGTGAGTGAGTAAGAAAAGATCATGTGGGAGCAGTTCAAGAGAGCGATGACAAATCAGAATTGCGACAGGAAGCGAACATCATTTGTTACAAACTCGCGCAGGTCTGTTACCCCATAACGAATCTTTGCAAGACGATCGATTCCAAAGCCAAAGGCAAAACCCGACCACTCCTCTGGATCAAGGCCACCGGCTTTCAAGACATTCGGATGCACCATCCCGCAGCCTCCAACTTCTAGCCATGAGCCGTCACTGGCAGAAATATCGAACTCAGCGGAAGGCTCGGTGAAGGGAAAGTATGAAGGCCGCAAACGACTCGTCATATTTTCTCCGAAATAGGCCTTAACAAAACTCTCGATGGTGCCGGCAAGATCACCCATCGTGATCCCACGGTCGATCACCAAACCCTCAATCTGATGAAACACAGGCAAGTGGGTGGCATCAGCGGTGTCACGCCGGTACACGCGCCCGGGGCACACCACATAGATCGGCGGACCGGACCCATCACGAACTGCTCGAAGCATGGATCGGATTTGCACCGGAGAGGTATGCGTTCGCAGCAAAAGCTGTTCTTCGCCAAGCCCATCTAGCTGAGAGGAGTCCAGGTACAGGGTGTCCCAGAGCGAGCGAGCAGGATGAGCAGGCGGCAAGTTGAGGGCCTCGAAGTTGAACCAATCAGTCTCAACCTCGGGGCCATCTGCAACAGTGAAACCCATTGAGCAGAACACGTCTTCGAGGCGTTCCCAGGTTTGGGTTATCACGTGGCTATGGCCGAGACTGGCTTGACCGAGGGACTCGCTGAGATCAACCCGCTCGGCAGCTAACTGTGCCGACCTTGCGGCTGACTGCAGTTGCTCGCGGCGGTCTTGAGCAGCGGCCTCAAGCTTTTGGCGCGCAGCATTCATCTGCGAGCCAAGGATCTTGCGTGCTGCAACATCTAGGTCCTTAAAGGATGCCTTGAGTCCGCTCAGCGCAGATTGGGGACCGAGGTACTGCAGTTCAAGTTCGTGGACTTCATCAGGAGTGCCTGCTTGTGCAAACGCGGCGGAACCCGCATCTGCAACCTGTGATGGGTCGACAGTCATCTGTTTGTGCTCTGCGTTAGAAAAATATGCATTTCAGTCATTCTTGCTCATCTTGCTGCGGCCCATTACTGATCATCCGCTTTCGGCTTGGGCGAGTGCAGCTCCGCCGATGCTGAATGTACCCCGGCTACTCGGCGTTGCCGCGCAGCCTCAAAGAGAAAGACTGACCCTGCGACTGCAGCGTTCAACGACTCAACATGGCCATCCATTGGAATTGAGACACATGAGGTGCATTGCTGTACCAGGCTTACATCAAGACCATGTGCTTCGCTCCCCAAGAACAACGCACCGGCTTGAGCAAGAGGAGCATCTTCAGGAAGAACACCGGAACCCAGCACCGTGGCGAAGGTGCTTAGGCCTGCGGCGGCACAGTCAGACAACAATTGTGATGCGTCAATGTTTTCTGCCACTTCCACTCGAAACACTGCTCCAGCAGTAGCACGAACGGTTTTGGGGTTGTAGAGGTCAACAGTGCGTTCGGTAAGTACCACGCCGACACATCCCGAAGCCTCGGCTACTCGAATCAGGGTTCCGACGTTTCCGGGATCAGCAAGTTCTACCAGCACAAGCAGCGGCCGCTTTGTGGCCACAGCCTGACGAATCAAGTCCGTTGCGCTGCTCTGACGCTGCTTGGCAACGGCCACCATGTCTTGGGGAGCGGCCACCTCGAGCACCTTTCGTAGGGCACCCCGAGTGACTTCTTTCACCCGAATCTGAGCCGCGCGTGCAGCCCAGACAGACTCGTGGTTCAACGCCTCAGGCTCCACATAGATCGACTCGATGTCCACCTCTGCTGCAAGGGCTTCTGCGAGCAGGACTGGTCCGTCGATCAAATAGGCACCCTCCTCGGAACGCGTACTGCGGCGCCGTGAAAGGCGCCGCAGCCGTTGAAGTTCTGAGTTGGTTGGACTGAGAGCGCTCAGCTCTCGGCTCCTGCCGGCTCACTTTCATCTGCAGCCTGCGGTGCTGCCGCAAGTGCTGCCTCTGCAACCTTGACGAGTGCTGCAAAAGCATCATCGTCACGAACGGCTAGGTCTGCAAGAACCTTGCGATCAACTTCAACCTCAGCCAGATTGAGGCCGTTGATGAATCGGCTGTAACTCATGCCGTGGATGCGGCATGCTGCATTGATGCGCTGAATCCAAAGCCGACGCATTTCGCCCTTGCGAGCACGGCGGTCACGGAAGGCATACTGCCCAGCGTGCATGACTGCTTCATTGGCAGACCGGAAGCTGCGGCTCCGGTTTCCGTAATAACCCTTTGCTTTGCCGAGTACGGCGCGGCGCTTCTTTTTTGCGTGAACTCCACCCTTGACACGTGCCACTGGGCGCTCCTTCTACTAGCAGGGACTAAAAATCACTTCTGAATCACGAAACGGTCTAGTTCGCAAACTTTGCTGGTTTGCAGACCAAGATTGCTTACAAACTTCGATGGCTTACAGACCGAGCAAGCGGCGAGCACGACGTGCGTCACCTGGTGACAGCTCGGTTGAACCAGCAAGTCGACGCTTGCGCTTTGGGGACTTCTTTTCAAGGATGTGATTCAGACCGGCCTTGCGGCGGGTGATCTTTCCTGTGCCGGTGACCTTGTAACGCTTTTTGGCTCCGGAATGTGTCTTCATCTTTGGCATTGTTTTTCCTCTGTCTGATGCGAATCAGTTGGTTTCACCGACAACCGCCGGCTCTGCTTCCGTTTCCGCTTCTTCATGTACATCTTCGCTTGCTACTTCGCTTACTTCTTCAGTTGCTTCTTCTGATGCTTCAGACACCTCAGATTCGGTCTCTGTAGCATCGGACTCGATTTCTTCTACTTCAGCAGCGGTATGGCCATCAGCCGCAATCCCTACGAGTTCAGGTGCCTCGGGTTTGGCGTCAGCCATGATGGAATCCATACGTTCTTCTGCTTCTTCGGCTGCTGCTGCGGCCTCAACTGCCTTCTTCTCTTGAGCCTTCACCATGTCTTGAGCCTTTTTGTCTGGCCCAAGAACCATGGTCATATTTCTTCCGTCTTGCTTGGCCATGATTTCGACCTTGCCGACATTGACAACTTCTGCTGCGACTCGATCAAGAATTCGGCGCCCAAGTTCTGGGTGCTGCATCTCTCGACCACGGAACATGATTGTGACCTTTACTTTGTGACCCTCAGTTAGAAACTGAGCAACTTTCCTTGTCTTGGTTTCGAAGTCTCCGCTCCCAATCTTGGGGCGATACTTCATCTCCTTGACAATGATGTTTGTGGCCTTCTTGCGCGACTCTTTTGCCCGTTGTTGTGCCTCATACTTGAACTTGGTGAAGTTCATGATTCGGCATACAGGAGGTCTGGCCTCTGGGGCCACTTCCACGAGATCAAGATCCATCGATCGGGCGATAGACAGTGCCTCGGGCAAAGATTTGATTCCGAGTTGCTGTCCGTCAGGGTCGATTAATCGAACCTCGCGGGCTCGGATCCTGTCATTGGTCCGAGTTTCGTCTCCAGGTGAAGCAGCTATGACCGGTTACTCCTCAACATCACGTCCTTTCTGCAGGGATCGCATTGGATTTAGCACCACTGCCCAAGAACGGCCCCCCAAAAACGAAATGGGCGAGTGCGCGAGCACCCGCCAACATCCACAAACGTTGTGCGGCTAGGCACCCCATTGATGGGCATATCAGATCCTGATCGCACCTGACAGAAAACAATTGCTGAATTCTGTACCGTGGCCAGGAGGGGCGGGAGCCCTCTTGCTCAGTTGTAGCTAGTACTCTACCAGCCGTCTTCGCTCTGAACAGCATTGAGTTTGGATCTTTAGAATTACCGCAGGCGCATTCGCCTACCCAACCTTGGAGAATCACTATGAGTTCACTCTGGACACCCGACGGAGAACGACCAGTAGCAAAAGCGGCAAGCCCAGAATCAGAGGGTCAAGAGGAACTCAGTGGAGACCCGCTCCGGGCTGCCGCTGCTGCCATCGGAGTGGATTTAGATTCTCTCACCGCCGAGGAGAAGAGCCAGCTTCAAAGCGAACTCAATGAGATGATGCGGGTCCGACGAGAGGTCGCTGCCACTCCTGCTGCAGAGATGCTGGCCAATTACTTGATGCGCTTTTTTGACTTGGCCACGATTTACCTTGAGGGCGAGCCACCGGCATTCGCAGAAGCGGCAACAGTTATTGAAGCCTTCCGCTCGGTCCTTGATGGCCTCGGTGACCGACTAGGTGAGCATCGACCGATGCTGACTGAGGCCTTGGGGCAACTACAGATGGTCTTTGTCCAGGTCAAACAAGGAACTGAGAACGCCTCTCCCGATTCCTCAACGAGCTAAGGCGTAACTCGAACAGCTTCTACCCTGCCGAGAGCCCCTTGCTTGAGGACAAAGCTGACTGCGGTTCCAACTGCGATGTTGCGAGAGCCGTCTGCAATTGCGGTGCAATGAAAATTGAAGGTCTTGCCCTGGGTATCAACCACTGTGCCCAGACCAACTACCTGATCAAAGCTCTGCACGGTGCCTGACTGGATCGTACGAGTTGCCATCGGTATGCCCTCACTACTGGGTCTCTAGTGCTACTGGGTCTCTAGTGCTATGGGGTCTCTGCGTCGTCCGCCGAGTGAACTCAGTGGACGATTTTGCTCAGCGAGAGCTCTATCAAATCTGTTGCACCAGCGTCTTTGAGCGCTGGGATCAACAGGTTGATCTTATTCTTTGGAACCACCGTCTCTACTGCGTACCCGGCGCCGCCGTAAAGCTCATTCACTGTGGGGGTCTTCATGGCAGGAAGGACCGAAATGACTTCTTCAAGGCAGTCTTTCGAGCAGTTCAACTTGAGCAGGACCTTGCCCCGAGCCTCCATCACGCCCAACAGCAGAGTCAGAACCTGCTCCATAGCGTGGCGCTTTTCTGGGTCTTCATAGGCAGCGCGGTTGGCAACAAGTTCGGTATACGAAATCAGAACTTCATCGATGATGCGCAGCCCTGCTGCACGCAAAGCATTCCCGGTTTCGGTGATCTCGACAATGCAATCAACAATGTCGGGGACTTTGGCCTCGGTTGCACCGTACGAGAGCCGAATATCGGCTTGCACCCCCTTGGACTCGAAGTAGCGCTGCGTGATTCCCATGTACTCGGTAGAAACCCGCACGCCAGCAGGCAAGTCTTCAGCACTCTGGTAGGGCGAATCCTCGGGTACAGCCAAGACCACTTTGATGGGCTTACTTGTGGCCTTCGAGTAACGAAGTTCGCCAAGGCTGACAACATCCGAGCCAGTCTCTTCTATCCAGTCACGCCCGGTGATTCCAAGGTCAAACAAGCCGTCGGCTACGTACCCTGCAATCTCTTGGGGTCGCAGAATGCGAACGCTGTCTATGCGGGGGTCATCGATGGAAGCCTTGTAAGCGACCGAGGAGCTGCGATGCACCGACAAGTCAGCGGCTTCGAACAATTCCATGGTGGCTTTTTCTAACGAACCTTTGGGGAGTACGAGTTTCAGCACGCAGCGAGGCTAGCCGCAGCGCCACAATCTAAAGAACCGAGTTCGGCCAAGGCGTGCATTAGGAATCAACTACCAGTCGACAACCGGCACTTCAGGGAAGATTTCTGTGCTTTGGGTCATCAGCTTTTCGCAGTCCCAACTTTGCTCAACAGGCACCAACACGATCGGACTCTTGTTCAGATCTGGAACTTGGATCCACTCGGCGCGCGTAATGAAGATTGGATTTGAGGCCCCGATAATGAGTTGCTCCGAATTATCAGTAACGGTGCCAATCATCGACAAGTTCTTTTGCTGGGTCACCTCATACTGAAAGATTTCCCTACGAGCAATGTACAGATCTCCTTGAAATTCCTCGGTCACCTTGATGTGAACGGTGATGCCCGGATTACCGTCACCATCGTCGTCAACGGTGCGGGGGTCGTTCGGATCAGTCGGGAGCGCATCGTTAGCGGGGTCAGCAAACTCGATCCCAATACCCGTTGGAGTAGGCGGCCGCTTTAGATGCAACTTTCCGTTACGCAGGCTTACATCCACCTTTGCGGCGATTGGCTTGATGGCACGAGTTGCAGCGTCTGAGATGGTGGTTTCTATCGGTTGGTCACCGCGGTGTTCGGCGTGGCAAAAGGACTCTGTTGCCATGAGAGATCCGTCCTTCATTGCGAGATCAGTAAACCCGTAGCTAATAATCAGCGTTTTCATGTCGGTGCTCTGATACGCAACCACGTCGTAGTGCGCATACCTGCCAGCTAAGGATTCGACCTGCTCGGCTGTGGGTTCGTTCGGCTCCGCTTCAGCGCTACTGCATGCTGGAAGCGCGAGAACAGCCAGCAGCGCCAGACATGGCATCAAGAAACGTGAAACCTGCTTCATGTTGACCCTCTTTCTGAGTGAGATTCTACTTGAGGAACGGCGCTCATATCTTTATTCGAAGAAGGCGGCGGGCGTTCTGGTCAAATGTTTGTGCGAGCAATACATCTCCAAAAGCTGGGTCGTCTGTTTGATCCCAACCAGCAAGGTTGGTTCCAGCTACCACTCGTTCAGAGCCAAAAGCTAACAACAGCGCAGCGAGTGCTCTTGGTCCACCAACGTGACCATCCCACCAGAAGCGCTGCAAGCGGGTGGCCACTGCACCGGAGTCACGCAACTGCTGCGGCGACCATGGTCGGGTTCGTGCAGCATGTTCGAGTCGCTCGGCCAACCAAGAAGTTGCCCCGCCACCGTGAGAGATACAGATGTCTAGATCGGGGTGACGATCCATCACACCGCCGAGTATCAGCGTAGAAACGGCGAGGGTCTCTTCGTAGCAAAAGCCAAGCCATAAGTCGCCATCAAAGCGGGCTAACCGCTGGTCTCTTCGCGGCCCTGAAATCCCATCGGGAGCGGGGTGAAAAAACAGCGGTACGTTCAGTTCCACGCAGGCCGCATACAGGGGATCAAATGCTGCGTCGTCAAGGGGTAATCCAAGGTCAGTTCCGATATATGCACCAAGCAGACCAAGTTCTTGAACTGCCCGGCGCAACTCGATCACTGCCAACTTTGGGTCTTGAGTCGGTAACTGCGCTAGTCCGGCAATGCGAGTTGGAGCCTGCGCAACGAGCGCGGCTAGTGCGTCGTTGTGAGTCTGGGCAAACGCTCGCGCCGATTCCGCATCGACGTTCGGGAAGAAGGTAAGGGGATTTGGAGACAAGACCTGCAAGTCGATGCCAAGAAAGTCAAGGGCCGATAGGCGAACATCTAGGTCCATAAACGCCGAGCCGCGATATTTCACTCCATGCAGCACATAGTCGCCAACACGAAAGAAGGGCGAGTCTCCGCAACTCGGGTCGCCCTCATATAACTCCGGGCCATACGCACCGCATGCACCCAAACTGTTTTCTAAAACCACATGAGCGTGAATATCGATCATTGCTCGGCCTTGTTAAAGAGTACGGGGTACTCGCTCCAGTAATGACGCTCGCTGAATGGGTCAAGCGTGGGCGGCGAATCAGGATCGCGACGGCCGCCGGCCTGAAGCACTGCTGCAACGGCGGCGGGCACTAAGCCCAACAGATGCTCTTCTTCTGCGGAGTGACCGGCCGGGTCGACTCCGGCAGCAAGATCCTGACCAATGCATGCATGCATCCCAAGGCCAAAGCTCAGCCCCCAAGGTGCAAGGCCATCTGCGAGTTCACGCTCGGGAAGAAATGCACCGGCCTCACTACCAAACACCGAAGCATCACGATTTGCTGCCATCAGGTCAATGACCACTTTGTCGCCAGCGGCAATCTGTGTTCCGTCTTTGAGGACAACGTCATCAACAGCCCAGCGCATAGCCACTGGGCTTGAAGGGTTCAGGCGGATGGTCTCGTGAACGCATCGTTGCAAGAACTGAGTGTCTGTTCTGGCTCGCACAGCAAGCTCGGGCTCTGAGTCCGTATAC
>JBIKPA010000079.1:0-11445 GCA_044357715.1 Microthrixaceae bacterium | reverse complement strand
AACGCAGTGGCAGAGGTGTGAGCACCAGCGAGCAGAAAGAAGCAGATCTCTCTTAGCAAAACATCATCTGGTAGCTCAAGGTGGTCTTGGTTTCGCATCAGAGTTGTAAGCACATCTTGAGGCAACTCCCCCTCGCCAATGGTCCCAGAGTCAAGATCAATCAAGAGTGCTTCTCGTCTTGCAATCGACGGCTTCAAAAACTCACGGTCGAAATCACTGAGGGCCTTCGCAACTTGGGCTTTCTTGGCAGCAACATCGCCGCTGTAGTGCGCAAGCGTTGCACCCTCAATAAAGGTCATCAGGTATGCGTACAGCCGTAACGATTCTTCTGCTGTGCCCTTCGGACGATCTACCCCAGCGGTAAGAGCAGCAAGATTCATCATGATCTGATGGCTCAAAGTAACGAGTTCGCTCGCACCAGCCTGAACCGCCGGGGCCAAGGTTGACGCAAGCAAAGGGGGAAACAACTCGCGTTCGTATCGCAGGTGCGTGTCTTTTCTAAATAAGCGATTTTCTAGTCTGCGACGCGCTCGGTGATCATCACCGTGAAGGTTGACCAGCACATCTGCCATCACCACATCACCGGCATCATAAAGAGCTTGGCGAAGGTCTTTCTGCCTAAAGACCTCACGTGCTTGTTCGTATGAGGAGATGGTAATTATTCGCGGCTGCTGCGAGGTTGACTCGGGCATCAGGAACTCCCAACCGAATCAACGTGCAGTCGCTCCGAGCTTCGAGCAGCCCACTGTGCAGCTCGAACCAGAAGGCTCTTGTGGGTGGCATTGCTCAAAGACTCCAGGCTGTGGCCGAGTAGGTCGGTGACCACACGCCCCTGCCCTAGCGACTGAGCCCACAGCAGCGGCTGCTCTCTGCCGAGGTAGCGCGCACTGAGCAACGGGATGAGCTCGGGCTCTTGATCCAAGAATCCATAGAGCTCGTCAGTAATGAAGAAGTTGCTCGCAGCGGCAGTCAGCGGATGAGCTGGCCCTTGTGGTGTGACGGTTACTTCAAACTCACCAACCGGCGGGTGAGAGGAAGTAGAGAAGTTCCAACTGGCTCCCAGTAGTTGCTGCCAAAGCGGGTGTGCATCGAAGCAAATCACTGCAGTGTGAACTGCCAAGATGCCTCCTCCTTCAGCTACAAAATCTGCCAGTAGTTGAAGATCATTCTCACGGATCGTGTACGCCCATTCCGACCGCTCTTTGGCGTAGCGATCCTGACGCATCTGCCAGCGCAACGCATTCACGGTGATCAAGTCCCATGGCTCAATCTGCCCCTCGCTACTTGAGCGCACTAGCTCAAAGAACTGCTCGGGGTCGGTAACTACCTCGGTAACTACCTGGTTTGCAGCGACTTCTTGTGGCCGCTGCTTTGCGTTTGCAGATGCAGTTTCACCTGCACTCGCCAAAATCTTGGCTAACGCCGCCGAGGTCTGATCAAAGTCATGCCCCGGCCCACCACTCAGCAGTAGGTTGCGAATCAATATCTGACCCTTGATGGGCCCGGTTTGCCGGGTTTAGTCGCACTAGTAGAGGCCGAGAAGGTATCTCCTACCGAATCAACTGACTGTGGCCGTGGCAGTGAAGCAATCACGCTCATGGTTACTCCACCATCTACAACAAGCTCGGTCCCTGAGACATAACTTGCATCATCTGAGAGCAAGAACAGAGTTGCTGCGGCTACTTCTTCGGCGGCACCCAAACGCCGCAAGGGCACGCTGTTCTCTCTGCGTGAGCGGATCTCATGATCGGCATAGATGGGCTCAGACATTCCAGCGTTGATGAGTCCCGGAGCAACTGCATTTGCGCGAATCCCATGCGGACCCCACTCCAGAGCCATCTGCTGGGTGAGCAATGCAACTGCAGCTTTTGATGGACCGTAGGCACCTGAGTTTGGGCCCGGTGCAACACCATTCATTGATGTAACTGTGACGATTGAGCCAGCCTGACGCGCTGCGATCATCCGGCGAGCAACGGCGCGCGCAGTAATGAAAGTGCCAGTGAGGTTGACGTCAACTACTGCCCGGAAATCTTCCACCTCTACATCGACAAGGGGGCCGAAACGCACGATCCCGGCGTTACAGACCAGCCCATCGGGTGCCGCCGCTGAGGTCTGGTGAGCAAACCGATCTAGGGCTTGTTGAACGCTGCGCTCATCAGAGATATCGGCCTGGAGCGCAACTGCACCGAGAGCAAGGCTGCTTGCAACCGCTTGGGCTGCTTGTGCATCTTGGTCGAGCACGCCGACTCGCCAACCTGCTGATGCCGCAGCACGAGCAATTGCTGCACCTAGGCCGTTTCCGGCACCAGTCACGATGAGTGTTCGTTCCGTTTCATCCGAGTTCTGGCTCATGGTTCTTCACTGCGCTGGGTTTGAGTGGTGGCTGTGGGTCTCACTCCTGCTCGCTCTTGAGTGAGGAGTTGCTCTGACCACTTTCCAACCTGTTCGCCTTGGAGCTGGCTTCGTTGCGGCCATGGCCGATCAAGATCTACCGCTACCCCGCGAGAGAACACGTGCTCAATTTTGGTTCGATCGCTCAGCACCGAAACATCGGTAGCGGGGTTTCCGTTTACAACCAAGACATCGGCCACGGCACCCCTTTGGAGCACCCCAACAGATCCCTCCTCCATTCGCAATGCCAGAGCGCCGTTTCGAGTCGCACAAGTGATTGCCTCGAGCGGGGTGAGTCCAATCTCGCTGACGAATAGCTCAAGTTCCCTCGCATGCCAATGCCCATAGGGAGTCAGCGAGAAGCCGCTTTCTGATCCGCAGAGCAGTCGTACCCCTTCGCTATGAGCGCGAAGCATCATCTGTGCAGTGGCTTCGATCTCACCGCGAAACAGATCAACCTGCGCACTGCCTGCACCCACCGTTGATCCGAAATCAGTCAGGTTGGCTAGGAAGGTAAACGTTGGCGCAAGCGCAGCACCCGACTCTTGAACCGCCTCGAGTGCAGGCTCGTCCATGTAGCTGCCGTGCAGGATCAGGTCGACTCCGGACTGTGCTGCGAGCCGGGTTGAGTGGGCGCTGCGACAATGTGCCAGCACGGGCGTATTCAATCCGTGTGCGGTCTCGGTCACCGCACGGAGTTCATCAAGGGACCACACCGTTGCCTCGCCCGTTTGATTGCGAAGCGATCCCGTGACATGAATCTTGATCCAATCGGCACCGTATTTGATCTGCTGACGAGTCAGGCGAACCATCTCATCTCGAGTGCCCACAACTTGCGCATAGCCGAGGGTTCCCGAATCCGGAATCAACCTGCCGGCGGTACCTCCAGCAGAGGTCAGCAGCGCATTCATGCCAGAGGCCATTCGAGGGCCCTCAACAAGGCCAGCGTTGATGCCGTCTCGCAGCGCGGGGCCAAGGTCAAAGATGCAATCGGCATCTAAGAACCCCGTCACACCCGCTCGCAGCAACTTCGGCACATTGAACGCAGCAAGCAACATTGCCGTTGATGAATGCCGATGAAAGAACAGTTCGTCATTGCTCGAGGGCTCGCCGAAGGTGATGTGACAATGAGCGTCAATTAACCCGGGCATGACGGTTCGTCCTGAGACGTCAACTTCTCGCAGCACAGCACCACGAGCTGTTTCAGTTGCTGCAGCTTGTGCAGCCTCTGCGCCAACCCCAAGGATGCGGTCCCCCAAGAACAACAGGTCAGTAGTGGGTAATGGCGCGGCGCCAGTCCCATCGATGAGGGTTCCCCCGCGCAGCAGAACGAGCTCGTCGTTAGCCACGAGTCACCGTTCCACGTAGGAATCGAGCGCGTCGCTGACTGCAGTACCCGCAGGCAGCAGTTCTTCACCGATGCTCAAATCAACAGCTCGTTGGAAGTGATGAATGAGTCGCTCGTGCCAACCAATCTGGAACGGCTGCGCACCGGGAGATTCAACCGATGCCTGAATGGGTGCCATATTGGCCTTGTCCTGGGCCATGACCGTGTCGAACAGCTCTAGGCGTTGCAGATGCTCTTCGGGCACCTCATCGCCATCCCAAGCTGGGGCAAACCAGTTGAGTTCAAGCTCGGTAGTGCGCTGGTCTACTGGCCACATAGACAAGAAGGTGAATGCTCCGGTGTCCATCGGCACCACCAGATTAGGAAAGATGCCAAAAGAGGTTGAGGTTTGCCGCCACAGCAATCCAACTGACGCGTTGTCATACTGCTCAGAGACCATCGGAAAGTCGCGTAGTTCTTCACGCTTCTCGGTGGTCAGCCGGCTGTGACCATTGGGCAACATGGCCACGGTGACGGACTGGTCGTCGTAGAGCAAAGCGGCGTTATCTGGGTGAACAGTTCGTATGTGATACACCTCTAAGAAGGCATCAACCATGAGCTTCCAGTTGGCCTCGACGCGGTGCACTTGGCGGCCAACACGGCGCATTTCGGGGCCGTTGATGTCGAGCATTTGTTCGCAGATTGGCCCGAGGAACTCAACGAGCGAATCGGCTTGAGCATCCTCGTTCACAAACACCCAGCCCTGCCAAACCTCACATCGCACGGGCACCAAAGCCAACTCGTCTGTATCTAGGTCTACAAAGCTGCGCGAATCTGGTACTGCTTTGAGTTTGCCTTGGGTGTCATATGACCACGAGTGGTACTGACATGTGAGTCGCTTGGCCACACCGCAAACATCACGCGTGACCGGGGCGCCGCGATGACGACAAGAATTGTAAAAACCCCGCAGCACATTGTCTTGGCCCCGGACAATCACGATGGGCGCACCTGATCGGGTAAAGAGTTGGTAGGCGCCAGGCTCTGCCCACTCGGACTCGTGGCCGGCAAAGAGCCAGTTTCGGTGAAAGATCTGTTGCATCTCTAGCTCAAAGAACTCGGGATCTGTATATCGAGTGGTGGGAATCAGCGGAACTGCTACTGCATCTGCAGCAGGGGACTTTCGTTCCTTCTCAACTTCGATTCGATCCCGAATGGTCTGTTCAAGTAGTGCATCCATTATTCGTCTCCCCGTGACCCATCGTTACTCTGTGAGCAAAGCGGCATACTCAGGAACTAAACACCGTTTAGCCCAGTGCCACACACTGTACTGAAGCAACGATGCGACGGGTGGCGCATCCAATGATCCCAGAGCGAATCATCAGTGCGCTCTAGGGTATGGCCATGAAAAATGACATGAAAAAGTCACCACTCATTCGACTCGCCGTGCTTGGAACAAGTCTTGTGGCAATCACCGCTCTCACCCTTGGCGCGTGCTCCAAGGACAGCACTGAGGATGCGGCAACTACGACTACCAGCAGCTCCACTGCTGCACCATCAACTACCCAAGAGGCTGCCGCCACGACCACAACTCCGAACAGCAATCCGCCCTGCACCGAGGCAGCAGTAGCTGCAGCTATCTCTCCGAATACAGTGAACGACTTCGTCTGTGGCAACAACTTCGCTGCTGGCTCGCAGAGCAACGGCGAGTTTGACTCTGCCTTCTTGCTTGCAGCCGGAGATGACAACAGCGGACAGTGGGTGGTCATTGGAATTGATGACGAAACCTGCACGAATCCGGACATCCCCGAAGACGTACTCGATAAGTCACCTTGCAAAGTCAGCTAACGGTTATGTACTCACTCGCTCAACCGTGACTGGAATGGCGTTGAGTCGGGCATTACCCGAGAGTGGGTCAATGAACTGATCCCCTGTTAAGAAATTACTGTTCACCCCTGGCGTTGCGGCGGCAACCGCTCCCACTATGCCAGGGGTGTCATGGCCCCACCCGTGGGGCAGACTCACCGTTCCGATCGCAACCTCATCAGTGACTTCAACAAGAGCCACCACCTGGCCGGTCTCTGTTTTCAGGCTTGCATCTTGGCCATCAGCAATTCCAAGATCGGACGCATCTGCGGGATTGAGTTGCAAGGTGCATCGTTGCTTTCCCTTCACGAGGACTCCAATGTTATGCATCCAAGAGTTATTCGATCGCAGATGCCTGCGACCGACCAACAACAATCTCTCATCGGGGGCAGCCTCTAACAGCGTGAGCAACCGAGGAAGATCAGCAGTGATGGCAGGAGGTGCCATCTCTATGCGTCCCGACGCAGTGCGTAGCAACTCGGGAAGTCTGGGCCTGAGCGGACCCAGATCGATTCCGTGTGGGGCGGCGAGCAATGCTGCCAGATCAAGATCTTCATATGGACCGGTTCGCAACATCAGGTCGAGAATTGCCTCTACGCCGGAGTAGTTGGCCCGTGTTGCAGCAGCTTGTTCATCTTCAGCGTTCAACCCACCCCGCTCGGCGATCGTTTGCAGCATGATCGAATACAACATCTCGGGGTCGGCCGCTGCCCCAAGGCCGCTCGCAATTAGGGTGAGCCGAGCAAAGATCTCATGTTCATCCATGCCCGGTTCGGAAGGGTCATCGGCATCGTGAAGCGGCGGGCTGTAGTTAGCAATGTTGCGCACCGAGAGGCCATAAAAAGCGAAATCAAAATGAGGCTTCGCTAAGGCCGAGGGCGAAGGAAGAATCACATCTGCATGCCGGGTTGTCTCATTGATGTAAATGTCGATCGAGACCATGAAATCCAGCTGAGCGAACGCTGCATCGAGTCGCTCGCTATTGGGGCAGGAGCGAACTGGGTTGCCACCGCTGGTGAGCATGCCGCGCACCTGACCCGGCCCAGCGGTCTGAATCTCTTCGGCGAGTGCAGCTACGGGCAACTCGCCACGAACCTCTGGATACTTAGAAACCCGTGAGGTCCAACGACCAGTAGAAAACCCTCGCCCGCCGGGTGTACGACCTTTGGTTGCTGCACCATATGCTGGCTCTGCAAACATTGCGCCGCCGGGAGAATCAAGATTGCCGGTAACGATATTGAGAACCTCAACAAGCCAAGATGCGAGCGTTCCGTACTCGGTTGTGTGAGTTCCAATGCGGCCATACACCGCAGCGGTTGGAGCCTGGGCAAGCTCACGCGCTATCCGTCGAGTGTCAACGGCAGCGATGCGAGTATGGGCTTCAACCGAGTCGGCAGTGAAGGGTGCAAGCAGGTCAAGGGTCTCGCTCAGGCCATCGAGCATCTCATTCAGTCGGCCTGGGTCAACGAGGCCGGCAGTATTGATCTCTGTCACTAACGCGGCAAGCCAGAGTGCGTCCGACCCCGGTCGGATCGGCAGATACTCATCGGAGGCATCGGCTGTTTTGGTTCGCCGAGGGTCGACCGTAACGACCTTGCCTCCACGTTCACGAATGGCCTGAAGCCGCCCAGGGAAATCGGGGGCAGTACAGAGACTCCCGTTTGACTCAAGCGGATTAGCCCCGAGCATCAACAAGTAATCGGTGCGGTCAAGGTCGGGCACAGGAATCGAATTTGGGCCGCCGAATAAAAAGCCGCTCGATACATGTTTCGGCATCTGATCAACAGTTGATGCAGAGAACAGGTTTTTGGTTTGCATCGCCTTAATCAGTGGTGCGGCAAACATGGCTCCTGCCATGGAATGCACCGTGGGATTACCTAAGTACATCGCTATTGCGTCGCGGTCGCCTGCTTCTAAGATTTTGCCGAATCCTTCAGCCACTGCCTCGAAAGCTTCTTCCCAACTCGCTGCAACAAACTCACCGTTTCGTTTAATCAAAGGTGTACGCACACGGTCGGGATCTGCGTGAAGTTGTTTGAGAGTCGACCCTTTGGGGCAAATAAAGCCCTTCGAGAACACGTCCTTACGATCGCCCCGAATTCGCGTAATCGCTCCCTCTTTCAGAGTGATCTCTAGACCACATGTTGCCTCACAGAGGGGGCAGGTTCTGATGTGAGTCTCGGTGCCATCGCTAGTGGTGCTTGTGCCCGTAGTGGTTGCGCCTGTGGCGCTCGCGCCTGTCGTGGTGGACTCATTTGTCACGGGGTGCTCCAGAATCTTGGTTTGATTTATTGGCCTGAGTCTTGCGCACTCTCTATGCAAAAATCCTCGTATAGGTAGGAAACTTTTTGACACACGCTCTGGGGGCCTAGACGAGTCAGCTAAAATCCGGCAATCGCTTCTGGCGTTGGGGCAGTTGCTGTTGCTCCAAGTTGCAGTCCGGCTAGAAAACAACTCAGCGGAGCATTGCGACGCTCACCGCTTTGATGCGCTGCTCGGCCTGCCAAGCTCAGCAAAGCATCCACCTGTTCTGCTGTGAGCGCCGTTGCGCCATGCGTAGCTGCAAATGCGGCAATCCAAGTGTGATCAAACTCGTTTTCATCCATGGATGATTGGTTAGCACGCCTGTGAGCTAAGTCAATGAGTATCGCTGCATTCATCGCATGCTGAGTACCATCAGGTTGATGACCGCAGCTGTAATTTTGTCGGGCGGTACGTCGGCCAGATTCGGCAGCGACAAATCACGAGTCAAGTTTGGCAATCTCACGTTGCTTGAGCGCGCTGTGACAGTTGCCTATGAGGTGGCAGATGAAGTCCTCGTCGTTGGGCCGTGGGCACCGATCGGAACCTCGTGCGTTGTTGAGCCCGAGCGGTTTGGCGGCCCGCTGCGTGCACTGGCATTTGCTGTAGAGCAGGTGAGCAGCACTTGCGTGTTGGTGCTTGCCGGAGATCATCCACTGTTGCAGAGCGCGCTGTTACGTGAGCTTTTGCGGCTGTGCGCAGAGGGCGACTCGGCAGCTGTTGTTCCTGTTACGGAGCACGGGCCACAACCGTTAGTGGCCTGCTACAGCAAAAGCGTGTTGGCCGACGCGGAGCAATTGATTGCTCAGGGCGAACGCAGCATGCGAGCGCTGCTGTCTCAGATTCAGACGAGCTACTTAGCCGAAGGTGAGTGGCGAAAATTTGATCCCGAAGGGTGGTCGTTTCTTGACGTTGACACCCCAGGCGATTTAGGGGAACTCCAGCGCTCAGTTCCGACGGGCCGGGTGGACTAAGACCACAAAGCAATGAGCTTGAGTTGGCTGCCTTTGGCAACTGGATCTGGCCCCGGGGGGATTACGGCAAGGGCTTGGGCTTGAGCGATTCCGCCGAGCACATGCGAGCCAAAAGCACCAGTTGAAAGCCACTCACCCTGCGAATTTTGTACAACGCTCAGCATGTAGGTGAAATCGGCGGCAATGCGAGGCAGTTGCTCCCCGGCAGTGCCGATCTGTGTTGGCGGCACAGAGGGCGCAATGCCCGATATTTGCCTGATCGCTGGCCTCACAAAAAGCTCAAAGGCAACCACAGAGGAGACTGGGTTTCCGGGCAGGCCAAACAGGAGTGCCTGGCCGACCTTGCCAAAGGCCATTGGCTTGGCAGGCCGAATTGCAATCTTGAGGAACTCAACATCGTGGCCTGCCACGGCCTGTCTCATTGAGTCGTATTCCCCGCCCATAGAGACGCCACCCGAGCTCAGGATGATCTGATGAGTCTTGGCGAGTTCTTCTAGCAAGCTTCGCAACTTGTCTGCATCATCGATGCAGTGATGTGTGCTCACCTCGCATCCCATTGAGCGTGCAAGCGCGGCCAAGACTGTGCTGTTGGACTCAAAGATCTGCCCGGGGCCCAACTCCCCCGCTCCGGGCGGCAGTAGCTCATCTCCGGTTGACAGCACAGCAACATGTGGTCGCTGAATCACGGATAGCTCTGTACAACCGGCGCTTGCAGCTAGCCCTAAGTGGCCGGGGTTGAGCACGGTTCGCTCCGCTACAAGCTGGTCTCCGAGTCTGGCAGCCTCTCCGGCTTTGCGAATATTTGCTCCGGGGGCTGGGGCAAGGTTGATCCTGACCAGCTCTCTCTGGGCTGAACTGCCCTGGACTGAACTGCCCTGGACTGTGTTGATCAATTCGGTGTCTTCGACTCGTACAACGGTGTCTGCGCCGGGCACCATAACGGCGCCGGTCAAAATCCGAGCGGCCTCACCAGGGCCAACAACGCACTCGGCTGGATGACCCGCAGATGACACGCCTACTAGGCGAAGCTCAGCTGGCAGGTGCTCGATGTCTGCTGCACGAACTGCAAAACCGTCCATGGCTGAATTCTCAAACGGAGGGAGGTCGACGGTTGCAAGAATCGGCTCGGCAAGCACAGCACCGAGGCAACCCTGCAAGGCCGCTGCACTGGCCGGGTTCTCCTGCACCGCGTTCAGAACCATCTCTCGAACCTGATCGAACTGAATCAACGGATAACCCTGAGCGATGCGAGGTTTCGAGATGACGAAAAGAGAACTTTCACCCGTTCAGCTTGCCACTAGTCGGGGATCTGAGCTTCAGCACCCGCTTTGAGTCCCTCAGCGGAATCCTCTGCCTGCTCTGTCGCTAGTTGTTGCGCCTCCACAATGGCGGCCACTGCGCGATGCGTCGTCCTCTGCATATGCAAGTCGGCCGCTGCCAAAATGGCGATGTTGACGGGGTTTCGGTATCCATAAAACAGGCCGGTGAGCATTCCGTGAAGGGCCGAGGATTCGACCTGATCTGCGAGGGGCGGAATTTCTGGCTGCTCAAGGGATGCGTACTCAAGGTTTGCCTGTTTCGAATCCCGCTGGCCTGAGTCGGGCTGTGGTGAATCGGGCTGTGGTGAGTCGGGCTGTGGTGAATCTGTCACTAGTGCATCCCTAAGTAGTGGATGAGGTCAAACTCGCGCAGCAGTTCACCCATACCGGTTATGACTTGGATTGCGATGATGAGCAGGTAGAACGAACCCAGCGCGAATGCGATTGCTAAGCCAAGAAACTGTCGAAGCGGATCCAAGGAATCTTTTTGGAATCCCAGCCTGCTACCGCGTTCCTTGTCCCAGTACATTCGCCATTTGTTTCGGGCGTCAACCTCGGGGATTCCTGCACAGGCTCTCCTCCATGCTCGAATCAGCGCAAGCCAAGTCAAGTAGTAGGTAGCAAGGCCAAGCGTGAACAGAATGGTTCCCTGCCAGAGCAGAATTGGGTTGAGGTCTTGTCGACCGATGAGCATCCCGGCCCAGACGATGAGGAATCGGATGCCGCCACCAAGTGCGCAGGCTGCCCAGAACCAGAGCCAGAACACAACGGCACCCCAGCAGACAACGTAACGCTGATAGCGGATCAGTCGGGGGGACACCTCTTCGATTGGCACGCCATTCCTGATGAGGTAGGCGGCATCGGCTCGAATGGTGAGATCATTGATGAACGCCGAGCCAGCGGCGATCATGGCGGCCTCGGAAGGAGTTGGTTCTTCTCCGGCACGCACACTGCGATGAGCGCCAAGACCAAGTGGGCTTGAAGATGTTCTCGGGAATCGTGGATCTTGCCAGGAGTCATCCCAAGGGTCGCGCCAAGGGTCGCGCCAAGGGTCTTGCGGGTAGTTGCTCATGAGAGCCCACCGATGAAGGTTCCGAGGCCTTCGGTTTCTTTGCCGATTTGAACCACGATGCGGGGAAGGTCCTCAAGGTCAGAAACGCGCACTTGTGTACCCAAAAGGAGTCGGTGCTTGCGATCAACCCACACTCGGCCAACGCTGAGGTCTGCGTTGAGCGCGTTGAGTTCTTTCATGACTGCTCGAGTCAGGGTG
>JBIKPA010000304.1:0-2684 GCA_044357715.1 Microthrixaceae bacterium | reverse complement strand
TTCGCTGCTGCGGATCCCGCACCTTGTGATTGCAGTCAACAAGATGGATCTTGTTGACTTCTCTGAGGACCGCTTCAACGAGATTGTCGAAGAGTTCAGTTCCTTTGCAGCCAAGTTGGAAATCTCGGACCTGACGTTCATTCCGCTGTCTGCGCTCAACGGCGACAACGTGGTTGCGCGCTCAGAGAATATGAAGTGGTTTGAGGGCTCCTCACTTCTGCATCATCTCGAGACAGTGCATATTGCCTCCGACCGCAACCTCATTGATGCACGGTTTCCCGTGCAGTGTGTCCTTCGTCCGCAAACAGACGAGTTCCACGACTATCGCGGCTACGCCGGCAGGGTTGCCTCGGGAGTGTTCAAAGCAGGCGATGAAGTTATGGTGCTTCCATCGGGCTTTACAACCAAGATCAAAAAGATCGAGACCTTTGATGGCGAAGTCGACGCAGCGTTTGCTCCGATGTCGGTAACGATGCTGCTTGAAGATGAGATCGATGTCTCACGTGGAGACATGATTTGTCGTCCGCAGAATCAACCTACGTCAGGCCAAGACCTTGATGCGATGGTCTGCTGGCTGGCCGACTCTAAGGTGCTCTCGGCAGGTTCCAAGCTTTCGATCAAACACACCACTCGCTCTGCACGAGCAATTATCAAAGATGTGAAGTACCGCCTCGATATCAACACGCTGCATCGTGATGAGGCTGCAGATACCTTGCAACTCAATGAGATGGGGCGAGTCTCGATTCGAACCACGCTGCCATTGTTCTTTGACGAGTATCGCCGCAGCCGCGAAACCGGCTCGTTCATCTTGATCGACGAGGCGACCAATGCAACCGTCGGCGCAGGGATGATCCTTGGTGAGACATGAGTGAGTCTCAGGACTTGCAGCGAATTGTTGTTTGGCATCCCGGTGCTGTGGAACGACCCACACGATCAGAAATCACTGGTGGCGAAGGACTCGTTGTCTGGTTCACGGGGTTGTCAGGCTCGGGAAAGTCAACCGTGGCGGTTGAGCTAGAGCGGCTCCTAGTTGGATCTGGGCGAGCGGCGTACTTGCTTGATGGTGACAACCTTCGGCAGGGACTCAATGCCGACTTGGGCTTCAGTGCAGCGGACCGAGATGAGAATGTTCGCAGAGTGGGTGAGGTCGCAGCGCTCTTTGCCGATGCAGGAGTAGTTGCACTAGTGCCGCTGGTGTCGCCCTACCGAGCTGCAAGACATGCAGTGCGTCAGCGCGTGAGCGACGCAGGGTTGCGCTTTGTTGAAGTTCATATGGCTACGTCTCTTGCAGATTGTGAACAACGAGACCCGAAGGGTCTCTATGCCAAAGCGCGGGCAGGAACCCTGAAGGGACTCACCGGCGTTGATGACCCCTATGAGGCGCCCGAGGCTCCGGAGCTAGTGCTTGTGCCACAAGATGGCGATGCTGCGACTCAGGCAGCGCTTGTTCTTGCCAAGCTGTAACTGCCTGGCTTTCGAAATTGCTGTTGCAGCTGCTGCGGCTGTGGCTGAGGGGCGGTCTATTGCTCAGGGTTTCGAATCAGTCTCTTGCCAGCACCACCAGGCGATGACGGAGCGGTATGGGGCAAACGGCTCGCCGAGCGCTTCAAGCTCGGAAGGTTTCGGAATCGTCTCAAGCCCAAAGGCAGTGGCAAACCCTGCTCGCACCCCGTAGTCGCCCGTTGGCCACACGTCGATACGCCGCAGATCAAACATCAAGAACATCTGCGCAGTCCACGGACCAATTCCCTTGACAGAGGTCAGCTGTTCAATCACTGTTTGATCGTCAAAGCGGGCTATTCGGTCGAATCGAATTTGACCCTCTGCAGTGAAGAAGGCAAGTTCAAGAATTGCTGCAGCCTTCGCGGTCGAGAGTCCGCAGGCTCGGAGCTGTTGGGGACCCAATTCAAGGACGGAGACGGGCGAGAACTCGCCACCGACTGCGGCCACTACACGAGCCCAGATCGCCGCGGCTGCTTTGCCAGCGAGTTGTTGATGGGCGATCGCTCGGGCCAACGTCTGGAACCTATCGGCCGGCGCTGGTCTTGTGCCTAGGCGTGGCGGTCCGTGCGACTCAAGAAGCCTCGCCGGTACGCTGTGTTCTCTGGCAAGTACTTCTGCGGCTTCATCCCAAGCCGCTCTGTCGGTGGGCGGTGGCATTGCTTGAGTATTTCAGATACCAGGCCAACAGCGCCGACCGTGGAGAGAAATTGCCGCCAAATGAGCGGTGCTGCTTCTTAGGACTGCTGCTTCTCAGGACTGCTGCATCGCTGGGTTGTTCTTTGCTGCAACGCGTCGCACCTTCATCACAGGCGTGGTGTCTGCTGGGCCATGAGGCTCGCCGGCCGCTTCGTAGCAAGGGGCATGAAAGTGCTCCACTCGATCCCAGTTGTTGCCCTTGTAGACGTTGCAGATGACCTGCTTGGGGCGAATCTTGGCTTGAAACTTGATGCGCTCTCCGCACAAGATGCAATCAACAATGCTCCCCGGCTCAATGTCACGCTGAACGGCACGACTGTGAGTGGAGCACTTCTGGGCAGTGACTGCAGGGGAGGCTTCGGTTGTCATACTCATGCCCGTATGTATCGGAGCATAAGGGGCCCAACCTGAATTTTTGCCCGACGAAATATTCCACAGTCGGGTCCCACCCAATACGAGCGCGTTGTCTTGCGTCAGACCCGCCG
>JBIKPA010000303.1:0-2689 GCA_044357715.1 Microthrixaceae bacterium | reverse complement strand
GCTTGGCGGCAGCGAATGATTGATTCGCCCTCGGCTCGTCTGAGAGCGCTACGGCCGGATGTGTTTTCGGCAACCCACATGGGAGTTCAGTCCCCATTCGGAATGAGTAACGCAGCAAATACGGCGCCTTTGCCTTGGGGAGATCGCCTCTTCACCACCTGGGATGTTGGCCGACCCGTAGAAATAGACCCGGTCACGCTCAAGTTTCTTGGGGAAGTCGGCCATCGCTCCGAGTGGAAAGACTTCGAGATCTTTAGCCAGCCGCTTCTGCCCCTCGTGATGAGTACGGCTCACCCCGTGATTGATCCCGACCGAGACGTACTCTGGACCGTCAACATCTTTTGGGGTGAACTGTTCGTCGTTCGCTGGGATGGTCAGAATCCTCTGCAAATGTGGCCAATTAGTGGCGGCCTCATTCCACAATCGGTGCACACCATCACTCAGACCCGCGACTGGCTCATCATTGGCGATTGCGCCTTCAAAGTTGAACCTCAGGTGTTGACCGGCGGGGATCGACTTGAACCGGCAAACGCCTCGGGACCTGTGTACCTGATACGCAAGGATGCTCTCGAGGCCGTCCCTCCGGGAACTCCTGTCGAGGCCAAGGTGTTCGAGATCGCACCCGAGATCAACCATTACTACGCCATGTACGAGGACTCAGACGGAATTCAAGTGCTCTTTGAACATACCCAAAACGCAGACCTTGCAATGACTCAGGGCGCAGGCGATCTCGATGCGCTTGGGCGACCGGTTGACCCCGCATTGTGTGGACTCTTTGGCTTTCCGATGAGCCCCGACCGCAACACGCTGATTGAGTTCAATCCAGAGACGGGCAAGGTTCACGAACGCGCCGAGCAACGCGATCCTTCCCTGCTGTGGAGCAGGCAGTTAAACGCCATGGATTGGTCTACCGAGGGCCGCTCAAACCCGACGGTTCATCATCAGGTTCACTTTGGGTGGCGGCCAGAAGCGGTCACTCAAAAAATGCTTGCGCTGTATGAAGACCGCATCGACCGATCAGAGTGGCCGACAGATGAGACTCCCCCGCTGCTCACCACGACCTCCATGCCCGACCTGCAACTGATGACTCATCACGAGTTTGCAATGGACGACATGCCAACCTCGCCGATCTTTGTTCCAAGAGACCCAGGGGCCGTTCCAGGTAGCAGCCGCTACGCCGGTTCAAACCCCGGCGGCCACGATGGGTATGTGGTGGTTCCTGTGCTCAATGACAAGGGCTTTCGGGTTGAGGTCTTTGATGCAGCCGCAGTTGGCTCAGGGCCGATTGCCACGCTGGCCGGTTCGGGGTCGGGCGCAGCTGTTGAAGTGCCATTCGTCTTGCATTCGGCGTGGATGCCGCGAGTTGTTGAATCCACCGATCAGCAACGGCTGAGGTTCTCTGATGAGCTCGAACGAGTGGATCAGCTTCCAGATGATTTAGCAGCAGTTGCGCGTCAAGTAGCTCGAGAACTTGACGAGGGGATTGAGATGGCCGCACCCGCCGCGAACTAGAACAGCAGGTGCAGCCAGACAACCAAGTTGCTGCACAAGTTACTGTCACAGGGTGTTCCTAAAGTAGAACACATGTTCGATCCCAAAGAATCAGAAGCCATCCCATCCGAAGCTGCTGACGCACAAACTGCTCCTTCTTGCGATGCTGTTTCTGGTGTTGCTGAGTGCGATGCTGGGTCTGGGTTTGGGTTGGGTTGTGAGTTGGGTGCTGTTGCACAACAAGGTGCGGGTGGTCTTGTTGAGTTAGCAAACCTTGTCGCAGGTGTGAGATTTGCAGGTTCGGGTTCAGATGCCGCTGCTGCTGGTACTGGTGCGGGTGTTGGTGTTGGTGTTGTTGGTGATGAGGATCTTGTTGGTTTGTCTGATCTGTTGGAATCAGCCCAGCGTGCGTTGGATTCAGCCCGGTTAACAATCGTGGGTGAACTCGACGCACGGAACCTGCCGTTACGCACCAAGGGCCTTGTCACACACGCCTGGTTAGGCCACAACTACCTCCTCTCGCGTCCTGTTGCATCCCGGATGGTGTCCACTGCCCGCAAACTACGATCCGCATTACCCCAAGTCGCTGAAGCGTTACGCAACGGGCTCATCACCGCAGATCACGCAGCACTGCTATCCAAGCTGTGTGTCCCGCGAGTTGAACCCATCATGGTCGCGTTACAAACAGAGTTCATCAGCCTCACAACAGGAGTCAGGTTTGAACAATGGGCAAACGAAATACGCGCACTCATCGACCTCGCAGACCCAGACGGCGCACACCTCCCAAACCCTGACAACAACCGCATCACCCTCTCAGACGGCCTCTCAGGCGAACTCCACTTAGACGGCGATTTCGTAGCCGACACAGCAGCAACCATCCGCGCAGCGCTCCTCACCGAAACCAACCGGCGTATCGCACATCACCACAAACTCAAAACAGCCAACCCCGACCACCACACCCCCGGACGCGCCCAACTCCAAGCCGAAGCCCTCACCGAACTCATCCGCCGCGCCATCAGCACCCAACCAGGAACCACCAACAACCCCGCAACCGACATCACGTTAGTTATTCAAGCCTCAGACCCCGTCCACGCCACCACACCAGACGGCATCCGACTCCAAGACGGCACCACCCGACTCCTCAACTGCGACCCCAAAATCCAAGCACTCATCACCAACACACTCGGCATCCCACTCG
>JBIKPA010000100.1:0-9609 GCA_044357715.1 Microthrixaceae bacterium | reverse complement strand
ACGATGATCATGCAGCCCACGGCGACCATGCAGCCCACGGCGACCATGCAGCCCACGGCGACCAGGGCCAGCACGGTGATGCAGACCATGCTGATCCCGCAAGTGCCGACTCCGCGACTGCTGACTCGACCCTTGCATCCAAGACACCTGGCCAAGTTGATTCCTCGGCCGATCTCCCCGAAAAGAAGAGGAGGTTCGGTAAGTGAGAGTTGAGATGTTTACTTTTCTACTCACCGCGGCCATCTGCTTGGCTGGTTCGGCCGGGGTGGTACTCCTGCGTAATCCAGTTCACAACGCACTGAGCTTGGTTGCAACCTTGTTTGGAGTCGCAGTGCTGTTCATCCAACAGGGCGCATTCTTTCTGGCTGCGATTCAGGTGATTGTCTACGCCGGGGCCATCGTCATTTTGTTCTTGTTTGTCATCATGTTGCTCGGAGTTGATCGAGCCGAGGGCTTTGACCGCGAGCCGATTCTTGGCCAACGACCAGCAGCAATTGCTGCTGCTGTAGCAATTCTTGGGCTCAGCCTGACTGCGCTGTTGTCTGTAGGTTCGCGAGTCACAGGACAAGCCTCAACACTTGCAGCTATTGATGGATCCGAGCCCAACGTCAATGCGCTCGCCAAGGTGTTGTTTACCGACTATGTATTCGCCTTCGAGATCACCTCTGTGTTGCTAACGGTTGCAGTCGTGGGAGCGGTAGTTCTTTCACGCAAGGCCGGCCCCGCAATAGATCTCGGCGAGTTTCCCGAGGGAACCACTGCAGATCTTCTGCAGGTCAAACACGCTGCAGCAACAGAGCGGCAAGAGCCTGCAGGTAACGATCAAGAGGGTGACGATCCAGATGATGGCGATGCAGAAGATGAGACCACACAGGAGGCTCTCAGCTGATGCTTGCACTGAATGAAACCTGGTATCTGGTCCTTGCAGCGATGATCTTCACGATCGGCGCTGTGGGGCTACTCACCCGCAAGAACCCTCTGGTGATGTTCATGTGTGTTGAACTGATGCTGAACGCAGTCAACCTAACTTTTGTGACCTTCTCAAAGGCCCTAGATGACATTGCTGGCCAAGCAATCGTGTTCTTTGTCATGGTGGTGGCAGCAGCCGAGGTTGTAGTTGGGCTTGGAATCATTGTGGCGATCATGCGCCGCCGCCAAGGGGCTAATTCCGACGATATTTCTTTGATGAGGGGTTGAGCTGATGAACATGATCTGGCTCATCCCGTGTCTTCCCCTGTTTGGGTTCTTAGTTTTGGTTGTAGCGGGTAGAAAACTTGGCGACCCTGGTGCCGGCTGGTGGGCAACGGGAATCGTGGCAACGAGTTTCCTCGTTGTAGTGAAGGTATTTACCGACTTGATGGCGCTGCCAGAAGAAGAGCGCGTTCTTACCCAAACCCTCTTTACTTGGATTCCCTCCGGCAGCTTCAAGGTGAGTATCGGGTTCTTGGCAGACCCACTCAGCATTTTGATGTGTCTGTTCATCACAGGGATCGGCGCTCTGATTCACCTGTATTCCATTGGGTACATGAAGGGGGACGAGAAGTTCTCTAAATTCTTCCTGTACCTCAATTTGTTCCTAGCTTCCATGTTGCTTCTGGTGCTTGGTGACAATCTGCTCCTCACCTTCTTGGGATGGGAAGGGGTAGGAACCTGTTCATATCTGCTGATTTCGTTCTGGCATACCGACCCGGCAAATGCCTCGGCTGGTAAGAAGGCATTTGTTACCAACCGGATTGGTGACTTTGGATTCATGCTCGGCACCTTCTTGGTCTGGGTCACAGTCGGCTCAATCAACTATGCAGATATTGGCCCTGCAGCCCCGATGATTGCTGCTGGAACAGCCACTGCAATTGCGCTGCTGTTCTTTCTGGGCGCGGTTGGAAAATCTGCTCAACTACCGCTCTACGTCTGGTTGCCAGATGCGATGGCCGGCCCTACTCCCGTCTCGGCTCTGATTCACGCCGCCACCATGGTGACTGCTGGCGTGTACCTGATTACTCGCCTAAATCCCATCATGGCTCAGGCCGGCTGGGCCAACGATGTCATTGCGTGGACGGGTGCCATTACTGCTCTTGTTGCAGCCACCATTGCCGTCGCACAAAACGACATCAAGAAGGTGCTGGCATATTCCACTGTCTCGCAGCTCGGTTACATGTTCTTAGCTGTTGGAACGCAGACCTACGTGGCTGGCATCTTCCATATGGTTACTCACGCGTTCTTCAAGGCGCTGTTGTTCTTGGGAGCAGGTTCGGTGATCATGGCGATGTCTCATGAGCAAGACATGCGCAAATTCGGCAATCTTCGCAAATATTTGCCCGTCACATTTGCAACCTTCATGATCGGATGGCTGGCTATTTCTGGTATCCCGCCGCTGGCAGGATTTTGGTCAAAGGACGAGGTTCTTGCCGGTGCGTTCAATTCCGGCCCCGCTGGACCGGTTCTTTGGGTGATTGGCCTGATCGTGGCTCTGTTGACTGCCTTCTATATGACTCGAGTGGTCATCATGACCTTCTTCGGAGACGAAAAATGGCGCCTCACGAATGACCCACACGAGGCAGTTGAGTCAGCAGACGTTGAATCATCTGACCTTGTGACTGCAACTGCTGCTGCAACTGATCATGGTGGGACCGATCACGGTGTTGGCCATGATGATCACCATGGCCTGAGCCCAGATCACACTCCAAAGGAAAATCATTGGACGATGACTGCGCCGCTCATCATTCTTGCAGTGATGTCTGTCATTGCCGGCGGGATGAACTTGCCCTTTGGATCTGGCTTCAAACGTCTTGAACATTGGCTGGAGCCAACGCTGGCGTTCGAACACGAACTGCCGCCTGTGCCGGTGTTGGTGCTACTCGCTTTTGCAGCAATCGCTGCTGCGAGTCTCGGAATCTTTCTGGCCTACTGGGTATATAGCAAGCACAAGATCGCACCAGAGAAGTTTGAGCGGGTCGTGTTTGCTCATGCTTGGTACATCGATGAGACCTACGCAAAGGTGGCTGGCGGTCCCGGCGAGGCCGGTTTCCAAGGGGTGGCTGATTTCGATGGCACCGTTGTGGACGGCGCAGTGAACGGGGTCGGTGCCGGTGTTCTTGGGATTGGTAACAAGCTTCGGCCCCTGCAGTCAGGACTTGTGCGTAGTTATGCGCTCGGCATCAGCATCGGCGGAGCGCTTCTGCTCGCCTTTATTGTCACGAGGATGAACCTGTGATCGGAACCTTCCTCAACCCATCCACAATGCTTCTTGCTTCCGAGGTTGCTGAAGAAGCCTCGAATGCGTCGAATTTCCCCATGATTCCGGCGCTTATCCTGACCCCGCTGATAGGCGCAGCAATCATTGCGCTTATTCCTCGGTCGCGGGCCGACTTGTACAAGCAGATTGCGGTGATCACCAGCGTGATTACTGGTGCTTTCTCGATTGCCATGCTGGTTGCATTCCAGAAGGGAGATCCTGGCTATCAATTCGTCATCGACCAGCCATGGATCAGTGACCTCGGAATCTCTTGGCACTTTGGAGTAGATGGAATTTCATTGTTCCTGGTGGTCCTGACGGGAGTGATCTTCCCAATTGCGCTACTCGGCGCAAAAGTAGATCACGACCCCAAGCCTTATTACGGGTGGCTCATGGTGCTGATGGCTGCATCAATGGGAGTGTTTAGCTCGCTTGACTTGGTGTTGTTCTTTGCCTTCTTCGAGCTTGTTCTTGTGCCGATGTATTTCTTGATTGGTCTTTGGGGCCACAGCAACCGCGTCTACGCAGCTACCAAGTTCTTTCTCTACACCATGTTGGGTTCGGCCTTCATGCTGGTTGGGCTGGTTTCCCTTGCCGTGTTGAACGCCCGGGCAATGGGTGGTCCAATCACATTCGACCTAGTCGAGATTGCTAGAAATCAAGCTATCTCCGTGACTGCTGGACGATGGATCTTCTGCGCTTTTGCGGTTGCCTTTGCAGTCAAGGTTCCGCTGTTCCCGCTGCATACTTGGCTGCCCGATGCTCATACCGAGGCACCCACCGCCGGCTCGGTAATTCTGGCTGCGGTGATGCTCAAGCTTGGAACCTACGGCTTTATCCGCTTTGGGCTTGATCTGTTCCCCGAGGCTTCGCATTGGGCTGCTCCAGTGATGATGACGCTCGGTGTGATCGGCATCATCTACGGGGCGATTTGCGCAACGATGCAGAAGGATCTGAAACGTCTTGTGGCCTACTCCTCTATTGCACACCTTGGATTTATTGTGCTCGGGGTGTTTGCGTTCTCGGTGCAAGGCCTTGAGGGCAGCATCTTGATCATGGTGAACCATGGCATTTCTACGGGGGCATTGTTCTTGTTGGTGGGCTGGATTTACGAGCGCCGCCATACTCGCGAGATCTCCGAACTATCGGGGTTGCAGAAGGTGGCACCAATTTTTGCCGGTGTGTTCACACTGGTCATGCTGTCAAGCATCGGAGTTCCCGGCTTGAACGGATTCCCGGGTGAGTTTTTGGTGCTACTCGGCGCTTTCGCTAACGCTCGCTGGTGGGGAGTTGTGGCAGTTAGCGGAGTGATCCTTGCTGCGCTGTACCTACTCTGGGCTTATCAACGGGTCTTCCACGGCCCCGTCACTGAACCCAACAAGGGCTTCCGTGAACTGAAGCTCACCGAAGGGTTGGTCATTGCGCCGCTGTTGGTACTGATCGTCTTCCTAGGTTTGTACCCCAAGCCAATGTTGGACCGGATTGAGCCGTCGGTCGAGCGACTGCTAGCTCACGTCGATCTAGAAGTAGAGGGATTTGAGCTTCAAGAAGTGAAGGTTCTTGCACCGGCTGCGGGTGAGGTTGAAGACAAGGCCGGCCATTCTGAGGCTGGCCATTCCGAGGCTGGTCACACTGAGGGGAAGCCCTGATGATTGCTCTCGTTGTTCAGGATGCCCCAATAGAGACTCTTGTGGCGGAAGCGTCAATAGGGACCCCCGAAATCATCTTCTCCGCAATTGCGCCGAATCTGATTCTCATGTTGGGCGGGGTCTTGCTGCTCACTGTGGTCTCGCTGCTTCGTGGTAAGTCGCCCTCTTGGTTCCCTGCAGTTTGGACCGTAGCCACGGCAACGCTGGCAATAGTTGCGCTGTTCCCTCTCTGGGCTCGGGTCCAAGATGAGGGTGCGCAAACAGTCATGGCCGGCGCTGTTGGGCTTGATGGTTTTTCCTTGTTTGTCACCGGAATCATTTGCCTGTCGGTGATTATGGGCGCATTGCTGCTTGAGGGCTACGTGCGCTCAGAAGGCATTGAGGGCGCAGAGTGGTACGTGCTGTTGCTCCTCTCCGCATCAGGCGGCGTTACGATGGCCTCGGCGAACGACCTGATTGTCATGTTCATTGGGCTCGAAATCCTCTCTGTTGCGGCCTATGTGCTCACCGCAATGCATTCCAAGCGCATCTCCTCTCAAGAAGCTGGCCTGAAATACTTTGTTCTTGGAGCCTTTACCTCGGCCTTCTTGCTCTATGGAATTGCGTTGACATATGGCGCAACGGGTTCAACCAATCTGGTGCAGATACAGCGCTTCTTGTCAGACACAGTCCTGACTCAGAACGGATTGTTGCTGGCAGGCTTTGCATTCATGCTCATTGGATTCGGTTTCAAAGTTGGCGCTGCACCGTTTCATACCTGGGTACCAGATGTGTATCAGGGTGCGCCGTCTCCGGTGACTGCCTTTATGGCATCTGGTATCAAAGCCGCTGGGTTTGCGGGACTGCTTCGAGTCTTTGTCGTTACGTTTGGTCCAACCTACGGGCCGGATTGGCGACCGATGGTCTACGCGCTAGCAGTGCTCAGCCTGTTGGTTGGCTCGTTCATGGCAATTGTGCAGACGAACGTCAAGCGAATGCTTGCCTACTCCTCAATTAGCCACGCTGGGTTCATCCTTGTAGCAGTAGAAGCCTCCTCTACTCAGGGCACCTCTGCTGCACTGTTTTATTTATTGGCCTACACCTTTATGGTGACTGGCAGTTTTGCAATCGTCACAATCATGGGAAGAACGGGCGATGGCACGCATGCACTCGATGACTACCGCGGACTTGGTCGTGCACGACCAGGCTTGGCATTGATATTCACGGTGTTCTTGCTTGCCCAAGCGGGTGTCCCGTTTACTGCAGGGTTCTTATCGAAGTTCTATGTGATCAACTCAGTGGTGGCCGAGGGGCAATATGGGTTGGCAGTCCTTGCAATGGTCTCTGCGGTAGTAGCTGCGTTCTTGTACCTGCGAGTTGTCGTTGCCATGTACTTCTCGGAGGATGCTGCAGCCGAGCTCATGGAATCAAGAATCAAGATTCCTGCTGGGGCCTCAATCGCTCTGGGTATTGCAGTGATTGGAACTCTCTGGCTGGGCATAGTGCCCGGAGCAGTAACTGATGTTGCTAACGATGCAGTAGCGCAGCTCGTAGCTTTCAGAAGCTAAATCCTAGGTTCAGAGCTGGCCAAGCTGGGGGCATCAAGTAATGGGTTGGATCAAGCGCAGTCGAAGCAGATACGTGATTGGTTCCGAGGGGCGCGCTGGTACTGGCCTGCTAGCTCATGCGCTTTGGTCTACAGGAGTTCTAGGTAGACCAGAGGAATATTTCAATCAGCCAGATTTAGAAACCTATGCGGCACAATGGCATGTGGATGTCCCGAGGACTGAGTCCGACTCCGCTGACTACATCGGGGCCTACAACAAAGCTTCTTCTTCGCCGAACGGAGTATCAGGCCTGAAAGTGATGACAGGTTCGCTGAGCACCATTGGAGAGTTGACCGGATGTCAGGCCGCTGCTGATCCCACGGAGATATTGCTGAGCCTTGGAATCTCGATCGTCTTTCTGATTCTCCGGAAAGACAAAGTTGCCACCGCAGTGTCCAAGTGGCGTGCACAGCAGACGGGGGAATTTAAGCGCTTTCAAGGCCGAGGAGCGGTTTCTTCAGCTGAGATTGGCCTGCCTAGCGATGAAACCATGCAGCTACTCATTGATGAGTCTGATCGGGCTGATTCGTACTGGAGTTCGCTTGATAGCGAGCGAATTGCGGTGCATGAGTTTGTTTATGAGGATTTTTCTCAGGATATCGAAGGCACCGTTGCACAAATCGCTGATCAGCTTGGAATTCGGCGAGCTCAGATTCCCTCGGGGGCACGGTTGCCTTTACGAATAACGGACGAACGCTTAGAGGGGTTCATCGCTGATTACAAACAGCGCCATGCAGATGAACCACCCACACATCTCTAGGGGCTTGATCACGACAAACCCGGTGTTTTTCAGCGGTGTAGCGTTGGTGCTTTCAAAGGAGGGGACTCGTGAGCGACAGCGCCAACTCAGATGATCGCCCTGAACGCAAAAAACGGCGACGCATTCCTTTCACACGAGCTAGCACCGATGAATCACAGCAGGGTTCGGCCAGCGCTGATTCCGATTCGAGTCATTTTGATTTAGCTGAGGAAGATCCCGATTGGGATGCTGCTTGGGAGGGGTACTCGGCTGGCAAGGATGCCTCGCAGCACAACGATCTTGGCCAACTCAACGCCGTTGTGCAGCTAGCTACCACGCAGGTTGAGCTACGTGGAGAGTTTGATCATGAGGTCCTAAATGTCTTGCGCGATCTACTAGTAGATCCGGCGGCACTTGAGAGTCATCAAAGAGGTCTGTCTATCTTTCGTTCTGCCGAGACCGGTGCCCTTCCTTGGATAGCGCTCAGCACTACAGCCGTGGATGAATCGACGAGCGAGCCAAGCTACAACTGGCAACTCAAGAAGGATGAAGCCGGGGTTGTGGCCGTCGGCAACGGAACCGAGGCATTGCTTGCAGCATTATGGGCACAGCTACTTCGCATATCCGAAGAAATGAGTCCCACGGCGCTTCACCTACCGCTGCCATGCCTCGAGCTGAATGGGTTTGGCGTTGTCATTTCCGGTGGTACGACGAAGCAACGCGAGCTACTAGCTGATGAACTGATTCGCTGCGGTGCTAGCTACCTCACCTGGGACGATCTTGTTCTGGTCGAGGGGACTCGTACCGTGTTCGGCACTCCAAGCCCGCGCGTGTCGGCCACTGCCGTGGCAGAGCCGCAATGGGAGGCGGCGAGCGCTCAAGCCCGAGTGGTTGAGCAATGCTCGGTTGGGCTCATTCTGGTTTTAGATGCGAAGAATGAAGAGCTCACGAGTTCACCAGGCAAGCTCTCCCCGTTGGGCTTGGCCGCAACCACTCAGGAACTTCTCCGCTCTCGACCGTCGTCTGAATCTGAAAGCGGTCCAAGCAATGCGATTGCTCTAGAGATGGCAGCCCTGCTTGTCGCAGGCTCCACATGTGTCAGTGTCACCGCTGCGATAACACCAGAGGAACTTGATCACGTGGTGCGCGAGGTTCATGCGCTTCAACCCCCAGATCGACGCCGACTCGCGGTGCTCTACCGGCTGCAGCAGGACCGTAGTTTCGCCAAAAAGCATGCGGGGCAGGCTGACTCAACGGCGAGAATGATCCGATTTGATCAAGACGCGCTGCTTCTCGAATCAGAGGAGAAGTCCCATACAGACTCACAAAGCGGCACCGGGCGGACTTCCCCACAGTTGTTGTCAGCGCATCAAGCAGATGAATTCCTATCTCAGGCTGCTCTCGGCAGTGCTCAGAAGCGAACAGAGGTATGGCCAACGCCGGGCGCATTTGGTCTCACTGACTGCCCAACAGGGGCTACTGCACGGCAGCTTTGGGCGGAGCTCCCCTTGCCCGTCACCGAGTACCTAGCCGCCTTGCCTTCTGGGGTGGCAGTTGAGTTGCTCTCTCGAGATCTTCTTGAGGCACCTGCTGCTATTCAAGACCAAATTTTGCATGCGCATGTACTCGCCCAACGCCACGCGCATGAAGTAACCGGGGCTCTCAGCTGGGTGCTGCGAGTTGCGGCCGAGATAGACGTGAAGCCGGTTGTCTTCGGCTCCTTCTTGCAGGTTTGGGACGGTCGACTGCCCGAGCACTTCACAGATCTGAGCCAGCTTGACTTGCTGATTCGGATGAACGAAATTGACCCACTTCTTGAGCGACTCAGAACTCAGGGGTTTCAGTCCGATGCAAAAAAGCTCAGCATGAAGGCAAACACCGGTGAGATCGAGTATCGACTTCGACACCCGGCAATTGCCGATGTGGCAATTGATCTTCATGTAACACTCGCAGCCGGGCCTTTCGGACAGCTTGTTGATCCAGATGAGTTTCATTCCCGGGCGCTCCCCATAGCGGTTCGCGAGCAGTGGGTGTTGGGGCTGCACCCCGAACACCGCTTTATTGCTGCTTGCGTAGCGGCCAGCGCCAGCGCAACACATGACCGCTCTACCGCGAGCGCAGAGGTGGGATCAGATGAGGGTGCGGATCAGCCAGGAAGATCCAGTTCCTTTGCTCGTGTTCCACGCCTCTTTCAACTGCGAGAAGTGGTGATGACTGCTCCGAGTAGTGAGGAGTTGCTGATGGCCGCAGTGGAGTGTTCGAGTCGCCTTGGAGCTACTGCGAAAGTGTTCTCGGCGGTTCGTGAGGCTGATGACTTGCTGCCTGGTCTGCCAATTTGGTTGGTTCAGCGGGCGCGGCAAGATGCCGGGTTGCCCACCGAGGAGGCCAAGGGGCTCAAAGCAC
>JBIKPA010000099.1:0-9624 GCA_044357715.1 Microthrixaceae bacterium | reverse complement strand
GACCTCATCAGCCACATCAGCCGCATCAGCCGCATCAGCCGCATCAGCCTGATCGACACTTACATGATCAGAGTTCGCTTCATCAAGAAGTTGAACGGACCGCTCCAACTCCCTCAACTCATCTTGGGTGAGCTCGCGCCAGCTACCCGGTCCGAGCTGCGTATCTCGAAGACTGCCGATTCTTGTGCGAATGAGTCTTGTAACGGGATGACCAACGGCTTCGCACATTCGCCGAACTTGGCGATTGCGCCCCTCGTGAATCACGATGCGAACCAAACTAGGTCCTTGAGCCGAGACCCTCGCCGGTGCAGTCAGCCCATCTTCAAGCTCGACTCCTTCTCGAAGGGTTCGTAACGCCCCACGACTTGGGTCGCCTTCAAGTTCGACTAGGTACTCTTTCTCTACGCCAAAACTCGGGTGTGTGAGTCGATGGGTCAATTGGCCGTCGTTTGTGAGCAACAACAAACCCTCGGTTTCTAAGTCGAGCCGTCCGACTGAATGGACTCTTGGTTCTCTGGGAACAAATGAGAGTGCAGTAGTTCGGCCCTGTGGGTCATCCGCTGTGGTTACGACCCCAGGCGGTTTGTTCAACACGTAATACACCGAGTCAGGCTGAATCCCGATCGGAACTCCGTCGACTTGCACAACATCACGATCTACTTCAACGCGAGCGCCCAGAACGATCGTCTCACCATTAACGGTGACTCGCCCATCGGCTATCAGATCCTCGCAGACTCGACGACTTCCGAACCCAGCCCGAGCAAGCACTTTTTGCAGGCGTTCGCCCGTCGCGTCGAGTCCCAAAAACTCAGTCGTTCTCGGAATCAGCAGGCCCGGGTGTGGTGTCCTGCTCTTGGCGATCTGCCTCTATCGGGGCTGTTTCGTCGAACTCAGGCAAGCCAATCAAGCTTTGCTCAAGCAGTTCAACCACATCTGCTCCTGGGATGAGGTCTCCGAGAGATGGCAACTCATCGATTGAGTTCAATCCGAGACGCTCCAAGAAAAGGTCGGTAGTTCCAAATAGTGAGGCTTGACCCGGCCCAACATCTCTGCCTGTTTCATCTATGTAGCCGCGCTGCTGCAAGGTTCGCATTACACCATCGACATTCACACCGCGTATTGCCGCAACCTGCGCACGAGACGTGGGCTGCTTATAGGCAACAATAGCTAGCGTCTCGAGCGCCGCCGCCGAGAGTCGGGCTGTTTGACCAGTGAGTACAAACTGCTCAACATAAGCCGAGCAGTCTTCGTGGCTTTGATACCGCCAACCGCCGGCAACCTTCACTAGCCGAAAGCCACGGTTCTCTTGCTCATAGGACTCGGCAACCTGAAGCAAAATCTCTTCAACAGCGGCTGGCGAAAGTTCTACTAGTTGAGCCAGAACAACCGGGTCAGCTGGATGGTCAGCCACCATGATGATTGCCTCGAGTGCCCTGCGTGATTCGTCTTGCATGCGATCCTCGATGCCCTACTTAGCCTTCGTAGGCATCGACCAGTTCGAGTGCCTCCGACTCGGACAATGCCCCACCCTGCCAGCAGACCACGATGTCTCCGAACGCCTCTGGCTGCGACAAGTCAACGAGGCCCTGCTTGAACAGTTCGAGCACTGCCAAGAAATGCACCACTACTTCGAGTCGTTCACCGAAAGATGCGGTGAGTTCTCTGAACGAGACCCGGCCACGGCCCGGAAGCTCGACACACAAATCGGCAACAGCATCAACCACGCTTGCCCGAATAGGAGCAACGTGGAAGAGATCGATCCGAACCTGCGCCTTGGGCTGCATGGCACGCACAAAAGCGTCTCGGACTCTTATTGCTGTGACCCCTTCAAGCAGATCTGGAGCTAAGTCGAAGAAGCGCTCATCGGGGCCGACTTTGCGTGCAAGGCACTTTGCGGCCGCACTGTGACGAGCTTCAAGGATGATTGCCGCGTCTTTGAAGGTCTTACAGGCGAGCAACCGTGCAAGAAGCATGTCTCGCTCTTCCCAAAGGGAAAGATCATCATCAAGGTCTACGTCTTCATCACCTGGCAAAAGTCGCTTTGTCTTGAGTTCTATAAGAGTTGCTGCGATCAGCAGAAACTCGGTAGCCACCTCTAGGTCGAGGTGTTCCATTCTGGCCAACTCGGCGATATATGCATCGACGATGATAAGCAGGTCAATCTCGTAGAGATCTACCTGCTCACGAAGGATCAGGTGCAACAAGAGGTCAAAGGGTCCTTCGAACACTGGGGTCTGCACTGCGTATGCCACAACGTCATCTTAGCCGCGATTTCGATTCCATATCACACTGATGTCATTTGCAGCGTTTTACCCGAAGACACCGCCCACTCGGTAGCATCACCCGCCATGCCCCGTGTCTTATCTGGTATCCAACCTACTGGCGATCTACATCTCGGCAATTTGCTGGGTGCGGTCATGAACTGGGTGCAAGATCAAAGCCAGGCCGACAGTCTGTACTGCATCGTCGACATGCACGCATTAACGGTTCCGAAAAAGCCCGGAGAGATCGGAACACGCACTCTTGAACTCGCCCAGGGCCTCTTAGCCTGCGGTCTTGACCCGGAACAATGCACCTTGTTCGTGCAAAGCCATGTTCCTGAACACACCGAACTCGGGTGGATCATCCAGTGCAGCACTTCAATGGGAGAGTTGCGCCGCATGACTCAATTCAAAGACAAGTCCGAACAGCAAGAGTTCATCTCGGCCGGGCTGTTTACGTATCCGGCGCTTCAGGCGGCCGACATCTTGCTATACGACACAGACAAGGTCCCCGTTGGCGAAGATCAGCGCCAACATATTGAGTTGACCCGTGATGTGGCCGAGCGTTTCAACAAGCGCTACGGCGATACTTTCGTGATTCCTCAGGCCTCGATCCCCCGCATCGGAGCGCGCGTTATGGACCTGCAGAACCCCACCAACAAGATGTCGAAATCTTCTGATGGCGGTGCAGGAACGGTCTACTTGAGCGACGACCTTGGAGCAGTTGCAAAGAAGTTTTCACGGGCGGTTACTGACTCGGAGAGCGAGGTGCGATTCGATGTCGCAGCAAAGCCCGGAGTGTCTAATTTGTTGTCCATATTGAGCGCACTTACCCAACGGACCCCAGAACAACTTGCTGCCGAGTACACCCAATACGGCCCGCTCAAGGCAGACACAGCAGAGGCAGTCATTGATCTACTGCGGCCAATCCAAACCCGGATGGCCGACCTGCAGGCTGATCCTTCCGCCACGCTCTCGCTCTTGTCGTTGGGCTCAGAAAAGGCCCGGTCTATTGCTGGCTCTGTAGTTGAGCGAGCAAAGGCCAACATCGGCCTGCTCCCACGCAGTTAGCGCTTTTCTAAGCGGCCATCATCGCCTTGTTGCAACAACAAAGCGCAGTCCATCGGCAGAGACCATTTCTCTGGCGGTAAGTGATGCTCTGCAGCCCAAGCAACTACTCGGTCATCGGACTCAGCCAGGGACAAGAGGTCGGCTCCCAGTTTGGGATACTGCAAATACAGGCCCACCTTTCGGGTCATGCCTCCGCGCTCCACCCAGTGAAGGGCCATGTCTGAGCCTCCCAAGGCTTCAGAGATAGTGGCCACTACCCTGCCGTATGTTCCGAGCCCGCTAACCGACTTGCCGACATCATGAAGAAGTGCGGCTGCAACAATCCAGACAGCATCAGGATCAGACTCGGCAAGCCCAACGCTATCTAGGTGGGCAGCAACTGCACGGGCAACGCCAATACAATGCGATTGATCCACCGACGGCATTCGCAGAAACAGCTTCTGCTCTGCTGCAGTGAGAAAGCTTGTTGCCCAGCGGATTTGCTCCGGACTTGGTGCAACTGAAAACACGGATCTAACAAAGCGCTCAACGCGATGCACCGGTCGCAGGCTCATTTGGCCGCTAACTCTGGCCGAGCAGCTGCTCTCGGGTGCGCCTCCCTGTATGCCTGCCAGAGGCGTTCGGTTGCGACCTTGGTATAGATCTGCGTGGTGCTCACTGACGCATGGCCCAACATCTCTTGCACCGTGCGAATGTCGGCGCCGTTATCAAGCAAATGGGTCGCACAGGAATGGCGCAATACATGCGGACTAATCAGCGCCGGCGAGAGCCCCGCTGTTAGCGCTCGCTTTTGCAGGACCAAGTACACGCCTTGCCGAGTCAGGCGCGAGCCTTTGGAGCCAAGGAAGATAGCGTCGGCATCGCCTCGATTTCGCCAGTGCCGAGGTACAAGTTGAGGTCGACCGGCTTCAATCCAAGCAGCCAATGTGGCTACGGCATACCTCCCAAGCGGGACGATGCGCTCCTTAGAGCGCTTCCCCATCACACGCAGTAGCGCTCCTTCTAAGTCAACATCACCAAAGCTCATTCCACAGACTTCCGAGACTCGAGTCCCAGTTCCGTACAGCACCTCAAGCAATGCGCGATCGCGCAAAGCGAAGGGGTCGTTCTCGGCCGAGTTCACGGCCTGCTCCACTGAGTCCAACAACAACATGACCTGATCCTCAGAGAGTGCCTTTGGAAGCGACTCTGGAAGACGTGGCGATTCAACGGTGAGCGAAGCGTTACTGCTGTAGACCCCCTCCGCCGCAAGCCAGCGATGCGCGCTGCGGACCGAAGCCAACATTCTTGTCACTGATGATGCAGCGAGTCCCGCATCACCCAACGATGCAGCGTAGGCAACAACGTCGGAAGGAGCGGAGCGAGACATTGAACATCCACGAACTTCCAAAAAGTTGATGTAGCGCTGCAGATCCCTTCGATACGCGCTGATTGTCAGCGGGGACCTTCCCTTTTCGACCTGAAGATGAACCAAAAACTCCTCGACTTCGAGGGGCAACATGGGTCAGGGCTCGCGGATCTTGGCGATAGCTAGGCTCAGTCCGATGACTGTCTTTGCATCTGTGATCAATCCCGAGGAAATCATCTCGGGGGTATCTAGAAGTGGTACTTGAATCACATCCATGAAGGCCTCTTCGATGCCCTGACGATCCATCGGCTGCTCAGTGAGGTCGCGACCTAAATAGACAAAGCTCTCTTCGTCGCTAAACCCAATTGAGTTATGAAACCGCGACAACAAGTCGAGCCTGCCTGCAGAAAATCCCACTTCTTCGATGAGTTCGCGCTGGGCTGTAACTTCAGTCGGTTCGCCGGGCACGTCTCGCTTGCCGGCGGGAATCTCGAGCACCATCTCATCGATTGCTGCCCGATACTGCCGAACAAGGACCACCTCGCCCGACTCGAGCAACGGCACTACCGAAACTGCACCAGGATGCCGAACGATGTCTCGCTCAAACAAGGTTCCGTCTGGCGCTTGGAACTGAGAACGACAAAGTGAAATCACGTACCCCGTGTGAAGGATGCTGTCGCCAAGATGGCTGAATCCGCTCACGCGTCTCTCAGAACAGCTGTATCAACCGGGTGGTCAACATCTAGCTTGATCAGCTGCGGATTGCGCCCACGAGCACGCTCGGCTGCGGCACCAATCAATTCTCTAAAGAGCGGCGCCGGGTTTGTGGGCCGGCTCTTAAACTCTGGATGAGCCTGTGTGGCCACCCAAAAAGGATGGTCTTCTAGCTCAATAAACTCGACAAGTCGACCATCTGGAGAGGTTCCGGAGAACTTGAACGCGCTGCCTTCGAATCTGCGGCGGTAAGCAGGGTTGAACTCATACCTGTGGCGATGACGTTCAGAAACAACGGTGCTTCCATATGCATTTGCAACTCTTGATCCCGGTTCTAGCTGCGCGATATATGCGCCAAGGCGCATGGTGCCACCCTTGTTTGTGATCTCGCGCTGCGAGTCCATCAAGTCAATCACCGGATGCGGTGTTGCCGGATCAAATTCGGTTGAGTTTGCTCCGGTCAGGCCCAACTCATTGCGGGCAAACTCCACAGTCATGACTTGCATTCCCAAACACAAGCCTAAACACGGGATCTTCTGTTCTCGAGCAAAACCAGCAGCAGCAATTTTGCCCTCAACCCCGCGTTCTCCGAATCCTCCGGGAATCACGATGCCATCTAAGCCGGACAGCCGACCAGCGGTCAGCAGGCCCTCTACTTCTTCTGCTTGAATCCATTCGATTTCTACGTCTACCCCGTGGGCAAAGCCAGCATGCTTGAGTGACTCCACTACCGAGAGGTACGCATCGGGCAGGCTGACATACTTGCCAATGATCCCCACCCGAACAGGGAAGGTTGCCGCCGCTACTCGATCAACAAGGGCCTTCCATTCGGTGAGATCAGGCGGGGTATCTGGAAGGTGCAGGATTTTGCAAACAACAGAATCCAAACCCTCATCATGAATCACTAACGGAATGTCATACAGGCTGTTCGCATCAGCGCAGTTGATAACAGAGCCCACCTCAACATCGCAGAGTCCAGAAATCTTCCGTTTCAGCTCCGATGAGATTGCCTCATCAGACCTACAGACAATCGCATCTGGCTGAATGCCGCGGCTGCGAAGTTCGGTCACAGAATGCTGCGTTGGTTTTGTCTTCTGTTCGCCGGAAGGGCCAATAAACGGCACCAAGGTGACATGCACGTAACAGACGCTGTCTCGGCCGACATCAAGTCGGAACTGCCGAATTGCTTCTAAGAAGGGAAGGATCTCAATGTCCCCCACCGTTCCGCCAATCTCAGTTATGACAACATCGGTGCCATCGATACCAAGCTTAGAAATCCGACGCTTGATCTCATCGGTGATATGCGGAATGACCTGAACGGTCTTTCCGAGGTACTCGCCGCGCCGCTCTGCAGCAAGCACTGCGGAGTAGATCGAACCCGTGGTCGCATTGGAGTCACGTGTGAGTTGTTCGTCGATAAAGCGCTCGTAATGCCCAAGGTCAAGGTCGGTTTCACCACCATCTTCGGTAACAAACACCTCGCCATGTTCGAACGGGTTCATCGTGCCCGGATCAACATTGATATACGGGTCGAGCTTCTGCATCGTCACTCGAAGACCACGGGCCTTTAGGAGTCGACCGAGGGAGGAAGCGGTGAGCCCCTTGCCTAAACTTGAAGCCACCCCACCGGTGACGAAGATGTGCTTTGTCACAGCTTCTCCTGTACGTCGGAACAGCTAACTGTAGCGCGCTGAGTGAGTCGCTGAATACACCAAGAATCCTCACTAACCTAAGTCTCCATGCCTGCACGGCCCAGCACCCGGTGATCAATGTCTGATTCTTCCAACGAACCACTGCGCTTCAGCCGATTGCTAGATTCTGCGTTGCTCGGACTACTCGCTCTCGTTCTGCGTCTTCCAGCGTTTTTCTCTGAGCGACACCTGACCTTTGACGACGGAGTCTTTGCAAGCTCGGCCCTAGCAATGCGTGACGGTGCCTTGCCCTTTCGCGATGTGTTCTCAAGCCAAGGGCCGCTGTTCTTGCCGCTCGTGGCAGTGGGCGACTTTGTGGGTTTCCAAAAGTTGAACTCTCCGCGAGTGCTAGCTGTTCTGTCAGGAATTGCAATCGTGGTGGGAATTTATTGGACGGCGCTGCGCATGACCGATCGGCTCGGAGCGCTTGTTGCAGCCGTGTTGGCAGCCACCTCGGGAAGTTTGCTCTGGGTGACCGGCCCACTTGCAGCGGACGGGCCAGCGCTGGCCTTTGCAGTACTCGCCGTGTTGCTCTCACTGCGACAACGTGACCAACCCAGCTATTCAAACTCGCTGTTATTAGGCCTAGCCGTGGGTGCAACTCTGTCTACAAAGGCAATGGAGGCACCCATCTTGATTGTTGTGGGGCTGGTATTACTTGCACCACTCGCAACGCAGGCAAGACTACGCCGCGTAGCAGTAACGCCCCTGCTGCATGGGTTGGTAGTCGCAACGAGCGCAGCGGCGCTCTTTGTGATGATCAGCGCACCATTCGGGTTTGCTGCCGTTTGGGATCAGTCCTTCGTATACCGCACAGCAGCGTCAACCAACCGTGACCTTCCCGCAAACGCAGCCAAACTCGTCTCCACGTTATGGGACCGCGATCTGGCACTGATCTTGTTTGCGATCGTCACCCTCATCACAGCACTCTGGGCCAGGTTGAGATCAGGACCATGGCGGGACATGGCCACGGCCGGAACCGACCCCGCAGCCGGAGCCAGCCCATCCTCTCGCCTGCTTATGGCAGCCTGGACGGTCGGCTCAGCGCTTTGGCTGATTGCTGTAGTGAGCCCACTTTGGCGCCCACATGTCTCTGCGATGATTCCGCCGCTAGCGCTACTCATCGGGATCTACCGGCCACCGCTTCGAGTAACAGTCGTTACAGGGCTACTTTGCGTTCCCCTGCTTCTTTTTCAGCTCAATGAGATCATTCTGCCGGGACCGTATAGCGGCACCGAGGCAGAAGTCGTTGAAGCAATTCAACAGCTACCCGACGGGGCCTGGGTGCTGAGCGATGAACCAGGCTTGGTGTGGCGCGCGGGCAAACGAACTAGCGACGACCTTGTCGATCCATCGATGCTCCGGGTACAACAGGGCCGATATACCGAGGATTCCTTAGCAGAGGCGGCGAGTGATCCCCGAGTCTGTGCAGTAGTTATTCGTTCAAAGCAACGATTCGGTTCCTTCGCTGGTTTACCAGACAAGCTTGAGGACGAAGGCTTTGTGGTTACTTCAGAATCACCCTCTGCTGCTGGCCTCGAGAGGATGTTCGTCCGCACTAGCTGCTGATGACTCTCTCGGCAGATCATCGTCAACCCGGAGCATCAAGTGGATGAGCGATGCGCTGATCACTCCGAGCATGATTCCTGGCACGGCAATACCCGAGTCATTGAGAGCGAAACCTAAGACCATTGCCGTGATCAGGCCCGCAACGGCAGCACGCTCTTGGGGAATTCGCTCGGCAATGGTGCGCAGTCTCCATGGCGACTTCCAGAACAAGTACGCAATAAAGGCAAACACCAGGGGCAACATCAGCGTCCAGACAGAACTCGCAAGAACCGAGATGTTGGCATCAATCTTGCGCAGCACCACGGTATTGAGCGCCTCAAGGCCATTTGTTCCAATGTCTGCAAGCAGGCGTCCAAGGTGAGTTCGTTCCGCTGGCGGTCGTGTCAGGTCTAGCGCTCCGAGCGCAATAACCACGAGCACAGAGACACTCCCCCACAGCGCAGCCGTACGGGCGCGTACTTTCAGCCCAAGCAACATCCAAGCGGTAACACCGGCAGATGGGATCATGGCAAGTGCCCCGCCCACGTCCGCCCCCCAAAACGGAGCACCATCAAGCACTACTGCCCAACCGAGAAGAGCGATTCCTAACCAAGTGCCACGACGGCCTCCAACCCGATACGCAATGAGTGCAGCCGCCATGATGGCAGAGGCTGCAAACATTGAAAACGCTGGGTTGCCCATGCCATTAAATCGACCGGCCACTGTTGGGGTGTAGCCAAAGACCGTGTTGAACTGCAGCGGACCCCCGATCACGATGTCCACACTCAGCAAGGTCACGATTGCACCGAGTGTGGCTAAGAGCGGATCAACGAGAAACCGTTGGGTGAGCGCGTAGATTCCGCTCGCCATCAGAGCGGAACCGAGTACCACAAAGGCCCAGAACGCAACCTTTCCCCATTGTTCGAAGGGGAATATTCCTGCCAAGTAAGTGATTGGCAAGAATGCAAGAACGCCTAGCGTTGCAATCTCA
>JBIKPA010000098.1:0-9627 GCA_044357715.1 Microthrixaceae bacterium | reverse complement strand
ATGGGGTCAACGGCAAGACCCCACCTCAGTTTCATGGCCATCCAGTCAGTGACGTAGGTGCACCAATAGGCCTTATCTGGTGGCTGCCAGCTTGACGGGTCACGATCAGACTTCGATCGATTCGAAGATGCCGATACCGCTATTAGCGCTCGAGGGTCATCTAAGTCATTCGCGAAGGCTTGCCGGCGCGCTCCGTCCCACTCGGATGCCCCGCTGCGCCAAGCCTCGCCAAGAGCCACTAGGTGATCAATATCAAACTCGGTGGGGTAGTCGGTCACCTTGCCGTCATACAGCGAGAGCCAGCCTCCGTTCGTTAGCCCGGCCACGGAAGGTAGTCGCTCTACCTTGAGCACTTCGCAACGCGTATCGCAGCCGTCGCCGTTGGCGTCGATCCAATGATTGAACAAGTCGCGGTCGTACCCGGAATCGGAGGTTTCATCTCGAACGCTCACCTGACTCAGCAGCTGAGCAGCATTGCCCGATTGCGTCGAGGTGGAATCTGTTGCTGGGGGGGACGTGAGAGGGGGTGACGTGACCGGGGGAATCGTTGCTAGAGGACTCGTTGGTGGCACAGTCAGAGGAACTGTTGCCGGGGCCGTAGTTGGCTGACTGGGGGTGCTTGTGGTTGAAGTCGTCTTAGGTGGCTGTGGCGAGATGGTCTGATCACTTGTCGAGTTGCCAGAGGCGGTGGTTCGAACGGAATCCTCGGTCGGTCCTCCAAGAAACGGAATTGCAAAGCATCCAAGAGTGAGAATGGCAGCAAAACAGAACGCTGCTCCTCGAGCTGATCTGCATGCGGTCGCCCAAAGCCAGACTGCAACCGGAAGCGCAAACACCCAGACAAGGCCTTGAACGAAAGCAGGTTGAGAACGAAAGTTTGCCCAGCCAGCTGCCCGTGATTTACTCACAAGCAGTTCCGTCTTGGTCGCGATCAAGCTTGATGCTGTACCCAGGTTCCCCGGCATTTAGCGGTGCAGCACCGGCGGCCCGCGCTGCGGCGCAGTTCGAGTAGTACACGCTTGACCCGGAACTGCTCGACCCCGAGCTGCTCTGCGGTGGTGGCGGCACATAGGCATCAGCTGCCGCAGCGCTTTCTCGAGCGGCTGCATCAGCTTGTTCCTGCGCAAGACGTGCAGCTTCTTGAGCCTGAGCCGCAGCGGCAACGGCTTCGGGAGGCACGGTGAAACCGGTCGTTGGCGGCGGGGAGGTCACCACCGGAACAGACGTTGGCGCAACAGTAGTAACAGTAATTGTCGTGGTTGGTGCCCGTGAGGTCGTCGTTGTGCTTCGCGGCCTTGAGGCAGAAGGCCCGAGTTCCGAGGTTGCTTTCGGGGTGAGCTCACTAGCAGAAGCGTCAACGCTGGCCTCGCCGGGTCGTTGAGATGCAGAGATTCCAAACAGGATCAGCATCAGGATCAAACCAGAGAATGCAACACTGACCCAGGGCAGCTTCTTCGACCACAAGCCGCCGCTCTCCGTGGGAGTTGTTGCCGGTCTGGGCGAGCTAGGGCTGGAAGGCCCAGACGTATCGTCCCAGATGTTTGAACTAGCAGCTTGGGCTGCGCTGGTAGGGGCGACATAGCTGGGGTGCTGATTCGCCGGGTACCACTTACCATTGCTAGCTACCCACCAACTCGGGTCTACTTGATAATCGCTCATGGTGACCCTCCCCTCCACAGGTTGAGTTCAGGTTAGACACTCCTCAGAGAAAACACCCGTTTCAAGGTTCCGCGCCTGTGGCTTGCCCGCAGTGGATTGAAGCTCGAACAGGGCGACTTTCAGGCTGCGGCGATTTACAGCCAGCCCAACACTTTTGAAGCAGTGGAACAGTCCCCGAAACCAAGTCGACGCTCTCTGGTCTGAACTCTCTAGTCTGACAACGTGCACATCGAAGAAGAGTCCACGTATCTGCCTCTGCCGGATCGCAGCCGCTCGCCAAAGTTCGCCCTCGCCGGCTTTGTACTCCTCTCGTTCGGAGCTCTGCTGGGCATCATCGTGGCCATCCAAGAACCGTGGATGAACGCACGTGACCTGCCGACCAATACGTGGCTCCGCGATCTGGGAGTCTCGAGTCAGTGGTTGACCAATGTGTCCGACTGGTTGTCTTGGATCGGCTCGGGCGCTCGCACAGTTCCGATTGTGCTCACCGTTTCACTTCTGCTGGTGATCTTCAGAAAGTGGCAGTGGGCGCTCTTTCTGTTGGCCTCATCACAACTTGGGTTCTTGGTCTCAAACTCCGTGAAGTACCTCGTTGGCAGAGATCGACCGCCCTGGGGTGAGTTCACTGCACGGCAAACAGGGACTTCGTTTCCATCGGGGCACACCTTTACCGGCATCGCCAGTTGGGTTGCCATAGGCATCATCGTTCTCTATATCTTTCCGAAGCGATGGTCCCGATTAGCCTGCGGACTGATCTGCACGATGGGAATTCTGGTGGGAGTGAGTCGGCTCATCCTGGCCCGACACTGGGTGACGGACGTACTAGGTGCATGGCTTCTTGCTAGTGGCTGGCTCTTGCTGGTCTGGGCGGGGTTCTTGTGGCTTTTCCAAGAGCGACTATCGGCAGAGCATGGCGATCAGGGTTCAATAATGGGAAAGAACACGTCGAACTGATCGAGCAGCGAGACAAAGTCAGTGAACGGGCCTACCGGACCCTCAACCTGCAGAGAACCGGACTGAATTGCCTCGTCAACAGTGCTGAGTTCGCTTGTCAGACTGATAAAGGTTTGTACGGTTGTGTGCACAGTTGTTGAAGCATCGCTAGCAGAAGAGCTATCGAGTCTGCGATGGCGGAGCGTTCCACTGCCAATAAAAACTCGGAACGATTCGTCGCGATCGGTGAAGACAATGTCGAACTCAATGTGGTGTTTGCTTGCGCTCGGACCGTTGAGTTTGACTGCGCAATTATCAAGCACCATCTCGGGAGTCATTGCCGCCATGACATCCAAGCTGACAGCGCCACGCACACCCGGCAGTGATGGTGTGCCATTTCGCAACTCGCTTGCACCAGTGAGATAGAAGGAGCGCCAGGGTCCCGACTCCGACTGATACCCAAGTTGTTCAAGAGCATCGGCCTGAAGCCTCCGAGCAGCCTGATTCGTGGGATCAGCAAACACAACATGGTTCACTACCTGAGCAACCCAGCGGTACTCACCCAAGTTGTAGTCATCCTGGGCTCGCAACAGCACCGAATCTGCACCGCCCATGTAGTCAACAAACCTTGTCGCCGCCTCGACAGGCGGTAACTCATGAAGGTGAGCGGGGTTGCCATCAAACCAGCCCAAGTAGCGCTGATACACAGCCTTTACGTTGTGGCTGACGGTTCCGTAGTAGTCACGGTTGAACCACTCGTCCGCAATCGCATCCGGCAAGGTGAGCATCTCAGCAATCTCATTAGCGCGATGGCCGTGGTTTGCTAAGCGCATCGTCTGATCATGCAGATACCTGTATACGTCGCGCTGGCCCGCAAGGAAGGCCGCCATGTCGGCCTGCCCCCAGCGTGGCCAGTGGTGACTAGCAAAAACAACCTCGCTACGGTGAAGGAATAAGTCGATCGCATCATCGATGTATTTACTCCAGCCAAGCGAGTCACGAATCTCTGCGCCTCGCGGGGTGTACACGTTATGCAAGGTCGCAGCGCAGTTCTCGGCCATGCATACCGCACGGTAGCTGGGGAAGTAGAAGTTCATCTCGGCGGGAGCCTCGGTGCCAGGGGTGAGCTGGAACTCAATGGGCACACCATCGATCTCTAACACCTCACCGCTTTGAGTAATTGACTGCGTGGGTGCAATCAGGCCACGTGAACCAAGGATCGGAATGGTCTTGCCAAGGCCGGCATCAACGTGACCGAGTGGGCCAACGGGAAGTAACACTCCATACATGTACATGGCTCGTCGAGTCATCGCCGGGCCCGCAGTAACGTTCTCGCTCACGGCAGCTTCAAGAAACCCATCGGGGGCGATAATGCGAATCTGCCCGGAGTCAATCTCTTCATCGGTGACGATGCCCCGAATTCCGCCGTAGTGGTCTGCATGGCTGTGTGTGTAGATCACTGCCACTATCGGCAGCGAACCGAAATGGGAGTCCAGTAGCGCGCGTGCAGCGGCAGCGGTCTCGGCAACAGTCAGTGGGTCAACAACAATCCATCCGGTATCACTGCGAATAAACGAGATGTTCGAGATGTCGTAGCCGCGCACCTGATAGATACCCGGCACGACCTCAAAGAGCCCATGAATATTATTGAGTTGCGCCTGCCGCCAAAGGCTGGGGTGCACCGAATCAGGTGCCTCTCCGGCAACGAACGCGTACTGGCCAAGATCCCACACCGCACCACCAGCAGGGCCGTTGATGGCCGATGAGTCGATCTGGGCGATCAAGCCGTGTCGGGCTCTGTCGAAATCGGCAGTGTCCTCAAAGTTGAAACTCAACCGTGCAGCGCTATTCGCCCGAGCGGTTACGGCACTTGCATTCTTCGGCTGAATCGAATCGTCGGTCACGGCCTAACTGTAAGTAGTCCAAGTTAACCGATCCACTTATTGGCGCAGTTTGTTGAAGAACATGCAAAACGTCTTGCCGCGTCGTCGCTACTCCTCGTCTAAAGTTCGCATTCTGTTCAGCCGCCTGCGGGTGTGTCTGGTTTGACCAAGGGGACCTTCGTTGAATTTTAGAAAGCTTCTGTTAGTCGCTGTCGTACCTGCTGTACTCGTCGTTGGTTGCACTGACAGCAATTCATCTCAGCCCGCAGCCGGAGCGACTTCGAATGCTCCTGCTGGATTCAAAGCGATAGGAAGCGTCGACCAAGCCTCTGCCATCGGAATTCCTGACAAAGCCAAAGTCGAGCTGGTTGATCAAGACGGCAAAGCGCTGCGCTCTGCAACAGCCGACAAGCTTGGTGCTGCAATGTTTTATGACGTGGCACCCGGCGAGGGTTACACCGTGCGCGGAGACTTTGGAGAGGGCCAGGTCTCAACTGCTCCGGTAACTGTGCTGAGTCGTGAAGACACCCCACCTATTACCCAGTACAGCAAGCAAACCTTTGAGCCGGGCCTCAACTACATCGAAATGCGCGACGGCATAGAACTTGCCATGACGCTGCGCCTGCCGGCGGGCAAGACACTTGCAGACGGACCCTTCCCGACGGTGATTGAGTATTCCGGCTATGAGGTCGCACCCCCGAACGACCTACTCGCTAGCCTTTCGGCTCAGATCGGAAACCCAGACGCAAAGGCCGACCCACTAGCACCATCTTCATCGACTGCAGTTGGTTCTTTACTTGCACCACTGCTTGGTTATGCAACGGTGAGTGTTCAGATTCGTGGGTCTGGTTGTTCCGGCGGCGCCTTCGACCTGTTTGGCCCTCCGACAATTTACGACGGCTATGACGCAGTCGAAACCGTTGCCGCACAGCCATGGGTTGCGAATAACAAAGTCGGTATGGTGGGAATTTCGTATTCCGGCTTCAGTCAGTTGTTTGTTGGAGGTACCCGACCGCCGCACCTTGCAGCGCTCGCTCCGATGTCGGCGACCGACGACCTTTACACCGGGATCGGATTTCCTGGCGGAATCCAAAACACTGGGTTCGCAAAGGGTTGGATAACGGAACGCCAAAACGATTCCATGGCAGCACCCGAGGGTGGTCAGCCTTGGGCCAAACTGCTGATCGAACAGGGCGATGAGCAATGTAAGGCAAATCAGGTGTTACACGGCCAAGCAAAGGATGGCCTCAAGATTATTTCCGAGCTTGAGTTCCGAGATCCTGCGCTCTTCAAGGACCGAACACCAGGCGATTGGGCAGCCGAGATCGACGTTCCCACCTTCATTGTTGGTGGTGTGCAAGATGAGCAACTCAATAGCCATTGGATAGAAGCGCTCAGCGGAATGACCGATAATCCGGATCTCTGGATCACCATTTATAACGGCATGCACAACGATGCATTAGCGCCTCAGATTCTGACCCGGTGGATAGAGTTTCTTGATCTGTTCGTGGCCGACCGGGTACCAAACGTTCCCGGTGATTTGATTGGCATAGCTGGTCTTTTGGGTGAGCAAGCCTCGGGTGCCAAGGCTGAACCGCTACAGCAGAGCACACTCGCATCACTAGCGAGCTTGGAAGAGGCCCGAGCAGCATTTAGGGCCGAACCCATGGTGACAGTGCTCCTCGACGTAGGAAGCGGTCCTTTGGGCCCGGGTTCCTTGCAGCCAGGCTACGTGCAGACTTTTAACTCTTGGCCGCCCGCAAATCTGCAGGCGCAGAGTTTCTTTGCTGGGCCAAATGGCTCCCTCACAGATACCGCACCAACCTCTGATGACGCGAATCTTGCTGATGAGTACATTGCAGATCCCGCTGCACGGCCGCCAACTAGCCAAGACAACAGCGAAGGCAAGCCCAAGGCCAACTTCAAAGATGAACCAAACAACTGGGTGCCTCTCGTCGACGGCAAGGGCCTTGGCTACACAACTAGTGCTCTTGACTCGGATGTGATGATTGCCGGCGCCTCAAGTTTTGATGCCTATATCGAGGCCAGCAAGCGCAATACCGACCTTCAGGTGACTTTGTCTGAAGTGCGCCCTGATGGCAAAGAGATGTATGTGCAAACCGGGTGGCTGCGAGCGTCTCATCGCAAGATCGACCCCAAGCGGTCAACCCCAACCAACCCCTACCAGACTCATCTTGAACGTGATGCTCAACCGCTGAGCGCTGATGAGCCCACGCTGGCTCGAGTTCAGATATTCCCCGTGGTGTACACGTTCCGTGCCGGTTCTAAAATCAGAGTCAGCATCAGCGCAGCCGGAGGCGACCGTCCCATCTGGACCTTTAGGACTATTGATGACGGCACGACAACAGTGAAGGTTTTTCGCTCGGCGGAGTACCCGACTGCTCTTGTGCTTCCAGTCGTGCAAGGTGGAACCGCTGGCGCGCCGTTGCCTAATTGCGGCACGGTGCGTGGTCAGCAATGCAGGGTATTTGAGCCCTCAAGTACCGGCGGGTGATCGACGCCCGAGAAGGGCAACTACGGGCACAAAAAGTAGGGCCAACACGCCAACGCCGATCATCTCGTAGCCGAGTACTTTGCTTAGCACCTCGTCTGTTTGGCCTGTGGTGTGAGTAACGATGATGGCTGACGCGATTGCTATGCCAACGCCGCCTAAGCCAATCAAAACAGTTAACACAACCCCCGATGCTGCCCCTGCTTTTTCGGCAGGAACCACGGCTTGTGTCACCACACTTGCGAACGACCAGCACAGGCCGAGGCCGGCGCCTGCGGGTAGCGAGAATGCCAAGAAGAGTCCCAGGTTGCCCACATTGAGGCCCATTCCAATTGCCCCGAGGCCGCCGAGGAGCATCGCCAGATCCATGACTGCCCATGATTTGAAGCGTTCAAGGCGTCCCGAGAGTTGAGCGGCCAGCGTGACACCGCCAGAAAAGGCGATCAGGGCAAGGCCGGATACAAGAGGGGAGAGTCCCTCAACTGTTTGCAGGTAGATCACAGCTACAAAGATGATTGCTGTGGCGCCGACATTCCCTACAGCGCCGGCCAAGATCATCACGGTGAACTCTCGAATCCGAAAGAGTTGAAGGTCTACTAACGGCTGCTTTCGGCTGCGCTCCACAAGAGCGAAGGCGCCAAAGCCAAGTACCCCAAGAAAGATGAAGCCAAATGTGAGCGGTGAGAGCCAACCCCAAGATGCTCCTTGATTGATACCGATGGTAAACACTGCAACTGAGGCAACGATCAAGCAGAGTCCCGGCCAGTCGATTGAGCGTGATGCCGTCTCATCTCGGCTTTGTACAACCGAGGTTCTAGCGAAGGCGACCACAAGCAATGCAATGGGCAGGTTGATGAAGAGCACCCAACGCCAGCTCAGCACCTGAGTGAGCCCACCTCCAATCAGCGGTCCGAGTGCTTGACCGATTGCTGCGATCCCAAAGACCATTCCTACAGCTCGCTGAGTTTGAGCCTTTGGAAATCCGTTGGTCACAACTGCAACCGAGACTGGCATGAGTACCGCGGCACCAGCACCTTGGACAATCCGGGCACCGATCAACATCTCGGAGCTAGTAGCAAGTCCGCTCAACACGGATGCGCCCGCAAAGATGGTTGCTCCGATGAAGAGCCATGTTCTGCGACCCAGCAGATCGGCCAACCGTCCACCGACAATGAGGAATGAAGCCAGCGCCAACATGTAGCCGCTAATGACCCACTGAAGTGCGGTTGTGGTGGTGTTGAAATCGGCCGCTGTAGCTGGAAGGGCTGCTTGAACTGCAAAGAAGTCAAGGTTGATAGCAAATATGGCTAGGGCTGCGGCCAAAATCAGGGATCGTAGCTTTGGGTCCTTGGTAAGTGAATCCCCCATGTGGATCTGAAAGCTAGCGGTACTCCTGCCCGTGCTTGCCCGCAATCGCTCCAAACTTCGATCTGTCTGTATCTGAGCGGGCAAGATCCTCGTACATCTCCGACGCGTTACCAGCTGAGGTCATCGACACCATCTCGCCGCCTTCTTCGCCGAAGGTATACCAATGTGATGTGTTGCCGGGCACGTGGATCAGGGTGCCTGGAGTTGCTAGCGACTCTTCTTCGCCTACCCCGCAAAGCACTGTGCCGCTGATGACATAGAAGGATTCATCCCAAGGGTGGGAGTGGGGGCTAGGACCGGTGCCCGCTGGTCCGGACTGTTGAAAGATTTCATAGCCGTCGGTCTTGGATTGATCGGCAAGCACCGTTATCTCAAATCCAGCGATACCCAAAGGCTCGGGACGGGCATCTTGGGTGAGAAAAATGGGTTGTCGCCGCCTCTTGCACGGCACAGATACCCCATAGGGTATAGAGTCTGGCGATCTAGTCAACTATCTTCAATCACCAAGTGAGGTTCTGATGGGACACTATCGAGACGTAGCTTCGGAACTTCGTGCTCCGACTCAGTCTTTGCGCTCTGCAAGCCCCGAGGTGTGGGCTGGATTTGCTGATCTACATAAAGCAGCCGTTGCCGATGGGGTGCTCCCAGCAAGAATCAAGGAGTTGATGGCCCTCACCATTGCCGTGGTCAAGCAGTGCGATGGATGTATCGCTTATCACGCTCGTGCGGCTCACTCAAGGGGAGCCACAGCTGAGGAAGTTGCAGAGGCACTCGGCGTTGCCCTGCTGATGGACGGTGGAACTGCATCGGTGTATGGCCCTCGAGCTTGGGAGGCATTCAACGAGTTTGCAGAAGCTGACCAAGCAAGGCGAGAGTCGTGAGCGGTTCAGCGGATTGGGATGCGCGCTATTCAGCAGAGGAATACGTTTGGAAGACCGATCCAAATCAGTTTCTTGCAGCTGAGGTTGAGGGGTTAGCAGTTGGCCGATCGCTTGACCTAGCTACAGGCGAAGGAAGAAATGCGGTCTGGCTTGCCACCCAAGGATGGCAAAGCACAGGGCTTGACTTCTCTGCCGTTGGGTTAACCAAGGGTGCCAAGTTGGCCGAATCCGTTGGGGTCACCGTTGAGTGGATTCACGCTGATGCCACTGTGTGGAGCACCGAGGACAAGTTTGATCTGTGCGTCGTGTTCTATCTCCAAGTTCCTCAGGCACAGCGAACTGCGGCCTTTGCAGCGGCAGCGCAGTGTCTGTCCCCTGGAGGGACGGTCCT
>JBIKPA010000097.1:0-9743 GCA_044357715.1 Microthrixaceae bacterium | reverse complement strand
CGACAGTACAAACTCATGAGGGCCCTCGGATCTCAGATACGCACCGAGCTTGCGCTGAGTTCTAGGCAAGGTGAGCAGCTGCTTGTCTCGCTTGGCATTCCCCTGCTCATCCTGGTGTTTTTTTCCTCAATTGACCTGCTCCCAACAGGCACTGAACAACCAATAGATTTTCTGGCTCCCGGAGTACTCGCTCTAGCCGTTATGTCGACTGCCATGGTCTCGCTCGGGATTGGTACGGGGTTCGAGCGCAGCTACGGCGTTCTGAAGCGCCTCGGAGCCTCGCCCTTGGGCCGCGCTCGATGGGTAGCTTCAAAGATCGCAACTGTGTTGGTCATAGAAGTTATCCAATGGGTGGTTCTGATCGGAGCCTCAATCCTGCTTGGCTGGTCTCCGCCGCTCAGCGGTTGGGCCTTAGCAATTATCGGAGCGCTGTTGGGAACAGCGGCCTTTGGAGGACTTGGCTTGCTCATGGCCGGAACCTTGCCGGGACTGGCCACGCTCGCAGGAGCAAACGGCCTCTACCTCATCTTGTTGCTCACCGGTGGAATGATCATTCCGCTGAGCGAACTGCCCGAACCGCTTTCAGCCATAGCCAAGTTGCTGCCGGCAGCACCCCTTGCCGAAATCATTATCGGATCTCTCAGCGTGAATGGAAGCGTTGCCGGCTGGGCCTGGATCTCACTTACTTGCTGGGCACTGTTTGCTCCGCTGGCGGCAGCAGTTCTGTTTCGGTGGGAGTAGTTCCGGTGGGAGTAGTTTCGGTGGGAACGAGTTTCCCCCGAAACTTCGACTGATTCGCTTTGCTGCTCAGCGACCACTTAAAGAAGATCACTCCAATAATTACCCACAAATAGGAACCGGTAATGATCTTCATCATGATGCCCGCAAGTTGCTGATCCTCAACCACGCTCAAGCCCCACAGCCGGGGATCGGAGTTATACCCCTGATACAGCACCGACTCGGCAGTGGTCAGGAACGAAGCGGGGATCGTGGGAATTATCGAGATGAGGAACACCAAAACGATTTTGAGAGGCGGCCGTACCTGCAGTTCGGGGATGGGACCACAGATGCACATCCAAATGAGCAGCGAGGCAACCACGGCAAGCGAGTGCACGCTGTAGTGCACCCACGCGTTCGCTAACGAGGTATTCACCACCCACGCAGCATGCATCGCTGCAGTAAGAAACAGGTTCACGATGATTGCTGGGGCAGGCCTCGCCCAGTAATAGACAAAACGCTTAAACGCGCCCTCACCAATGATCAGGCGAGCGAGCCACGTCGGTGTGGCAAGCAACATGACCGGCGGAAAGACCACCATGAGCAAAGAATGCTGCAACATATGCAGCGCATATAGGCGTTGCTCGGCAAGATCATGCAGCGGGAAATCTGTAGCTACCCAAAAAACGAAGACACCAAAGAAGAACCAAATCTTTTGGTGAGCAGTAATTGGTGGCTCACCAGCGGCAACAGCTTTTGGTTGAATAACACGACTCGCATAGAAGCCAAGTCCGAGCAAAGCGAGCACCAACAACCACACTTCAATGTGTGGAACCCATCCAGGCATTGCTGAACCAGTCATGCTGTCGCCGCCTTCGGAGTTGCTGCGTCAGCCAGCCGGGCAGGGACCGGGCTGAGACGATGTTGTACAGAACGGTGCCGGTGGATCAATCGGAGGATTGTTGAATTCAGTCGTGCCCGAGTCTGACCAGAAGTTCATCACGGTCAGCGCAATCACATAAACAATAATTGCGATAATCATCCCGGCGTAAAAAGTGCGCTTCAGAAGCGGCGAATCAAACTTCAGATGCATGAAGTACAGCGCAACTAAGAAGAACTTGATCACCATCAATGCAATGAGCACTGGCACTGCGATCTTCTTTGTATCAGCGTTGAAGATGTCATCCCACCAGTAGGTGCTCACTTCAAGTGCGGTGAGGGCTACCAATATGAAGAAGATCTTAAAATACTGACCATCAGTCGGTCCGTGAGAATGGTGCTCGCCCGGATTCACTGGGGAGTCATTATCGAGTTCTGTTACTGCTGCGCTCATTGAAGACTCCTCATGGGATGAGATACACGATCGTAAAGATCAGGACCCAAACAATATCTACGAAGTGCCAGTACAGACCGACTACCTCGACTGCCTCGGCGCGGATTCGTGTACCGAAAGAGATTGCGAGCATCGACAACAACATGATGACGCCGATCACAACGTGAACACCGTGCAAACCAGTAAGTGCAAAGAATGCCGAAGATGCCACATTTGAGGTGAATCCGAGATCATCGTTCACAACAAAGTTCGTGAATTCATAGATCTGACCACCCAGGAATAGGCCACCGAGAACTGCAGTTGAGGTCAACCACAACCTCAGCCGAGTCAGATCTCCCCGGATCACTGCGTTCACTCCAAGCACCATTGTGAGCGAACTCATCAACAGAATGAACGAAGTCATAGAGGTGAAGGGAATATCGAAGTACTCCGACACCTTATGCGTGTTACCTGTAAGACCAGCGATCTCGCCAGGGCGGTTCTTATAGATGAGGTACGTCGAAATCATGCCGCCAAAGAGCAGGCAGTCAGAAGCCAAGTACACCCACATGCCCAGCTTCTCATTCGAGATGCCAGTTGAAGTTGTGTGGATGTCATCGGGAAACTCAACGTCCTCAAGGGACTCATAGGCCAGATCACTCATTGGAGTCACCGCCAGCAGAAGCCGCTCCACCTGCCGGGGAACTTGCAGATACAAGCTCGGCCTCGGCTGTTGCCGGTGCATCAAGCTCAGTTGCGTCTGGCCCCTCTGGCTCACCATGGTCATGGTCGTCATGACCATGACCAGCATCTGGATCTGTAGAGGGCTCCATAGCCCAGCCGTAGACACCCGCAATGATCAGCACCACTCCCGGCACCGCCCACCAAAGGTTGAATATCAGGCCATAACCAACAAGGGGCATACCGAGTGCCAGCACCAGAGGCCAATAGGAGGGTGAAGGCAGATGCACAGTCACCGGATCACTTGATTCGACAACATCTTCGGTCTTCGCGATCCGCACGAGGCGGCCGTTCTCATCGTGGCCGTACTTGCGATGCCAGAACTCATCAAACTCTTCCACTACTGGAATCTCGGCAAAGTTGTACTCCGGAACAGGTGAAGGAATCATCCATTCCAAGCTGCGTGCATCCCACGGATCTGCCCCAGGATTGACGGGGTTCTTGCGGTGCTTGCGGTAACTAAATGCAACATTGCCCATAAAGACCAGAAGCGACAAAGCAATGATGAAGGCACCAAATGTGGACACCATATTCCACATACTGAAACCTTGGTTCGAGGTATAGGTATATGTGCGTCGCATCATTCCCTGGAGTCCAAGGATGTGCATCGGACCGAACGTCAGATTGAACCCAACCAGCATCAGCCAGAAGTGCCATCTACCTGTTCGCTCACCGAGGAAATGACCAAACATCTTTGGCCACCAGAAGTACAAACCGCCCATCATCCCGAGAAGTGCTCCGCCAAAGAGCACATAGTGGAAGTGAGCGACGATGTAGTAGGTATCTGTCTGCTGAGTATCGGCAGGAGCGAATGCATGTGTCACCCCAGAAAGTCCTCCGATGGTGAACATCCCAACGAGGCCTACCGAGAACAGCATCGGCACAGTGAACTTCAAGCGCCCGCCGTACATGGTAGCCATCCAGTTCAGAATCTTAACTCCGGTTGGAACTGCAATGAAGAGCGTTGAGAGTGAGAACGCGAGCACAGAAAGTTGACCCATGCCAGAAGCGAACATGTGGTGAGCCCAAACGCCCCATCCCATAAAGCCAATTGCTATTCCGGAACCAACCATGAATGGGTAACCGAAGATGGGCTTCCGGGAAAACACCGGGATGATTTCAGACACCATGCCGAATGCCGGCAAAACCATGATGTACACCTCGGGATGGCCGAAGATCCAAAAGAGATGCTCCCACAAGAACGGATCCCCACCCTTTGAGGCATCGAAGAATGCGGCACCGAACATGCGATCCAGCGTGAGTAGCAAAAGAGCCACCGTAATGACGGGAAGTGCAAACACAAGCAAGACTTGAACAACAAAGTTCATCCAAGTAAACACGGGCATCTTCATCAGCGTCATGCCAGGAGCACGCATGTTGAGCACCGTTACCGTCAGGTTGACAGCCGAGACGGTGGATCCGATACCCATGATGAGTAGACCAATTGCATAGAAGTCGATGCCGGTTCCAGGCGAGAAGGTAACCCCAGCGTTTGGTGCGTAATTAAACCAACCCCCGTCCGCACCGCCGCCAAGCAACCATGAGGAGTTAAAGAAGATTGCGCCAGCAAGCCAGATCCACAGCGAGAGCGCATTCATTCTTGGGAACGACACATCCCGAGCGCCAATCTGCAGGGGAATCAAGTAGTTCGCAAAGGCCGAGGCCATTGGCATAATCACCATGAACACCATGGTGACGCCGTGCATCGTGAAGACCTGATTGTACAAGTCTGCTGAGAGAAGCTGATTGCCGGGAACGGACAACTGCAGACGGATCAGCAGCGCCTCGACTCCTCCAACAAGTAAGAAGAAGAACGAGGCAACGCCATACATGATGCCAATCTTCTTATGGTCCACGGTATTGACCCACGACCTCCACCCAGTATTTGCCTTGGGTCGTGCAAAAACGCCAAGCGGGCTTGGAGCCTCTGGCGCAACGGGGTCGTGCCCGGTGGTCAGTTCAAGTGGCCGCTGATCTTCGATGATCGCCATCAGATCATCCCTTCTTTCGGTTCTGCTGAGTATTCATACGTGGATCATCTCGTTGTTCATATCGCTAACTGGCAGATACTTTTTACTGGCATGCACTTCTTTGTAGTCAATTCAGGCTTTTGGAGTGTTGGGTCTACTTCAAGGTGATGAGGAACGCGGTGAGTTGCTCAATCTGAGCTTCACTCAGGTTGTAGTTGGGCATTCCTTGGTTGTTGTTTGGGTTCATTGGCTTGACATCTTCTGGGTTTCGCAGCCAACGCTTGATGTTGTTGGTATCCGGGGTACCTTCAGGAATGGCCTGAGCGACTGACCCACCCTCTTGATACAAGGGCAATAACCCACCGACGAAGTGTTGTCGCATCATCATGTGGGTCAGGTTCGGCGCATTGCCCGAAGCCATGGTAATTGCAACAGTCTTTCCGTAGTTCGGATCTGGAACAGTGTTGTACGGGTACGGAGATTTCGAAGTTGGAGTAATGCCATCAATTTGATGGCAGTAGGAGCACTGCGAGACAAAGAGCGCCTGGCCTTGCAGTGCAAGTTCGTTCTTAGGGTCGGGTTGGGCAGGTGAAGTTGTCATTGCCGTCAACCAGATCTGGTAGTCCTCTGGAGTGAGCGCCTTTACCTGCATGCGCATCAGACCATGGGAAAGACCGCAGTACTCCGTGCACTGCCCTTGGAACATTCCCACCTCGTTGGCCTGTAGGACCACCTGATGGGTACGACCAGGTACTGCATCCATCTTGCCCGAAAGCGCAGGAATCCAGAAGCTGTGAATGACGTCATTCGACTGGATTTTGAATCGAACATCGCGCCCGACAGGAATGGCAGCCTCGGTTGCGGTGATGATGTCGGGGGCACCGTCGCTGTCTAAGTCGTAGCGGTATTCCCACCACCACTGCTGACCAATCACCGTAACTTCAAGCGGATCAGTTGCATCGTCCATTTGTAGAATTGTGTTGACGTTGAACACGGCCAGTACTGCGAGCAACAACGCTGGAGCAATTGTCCAACCAAGCTCAAGCTTGGTGTTTCCATGCAACTGCACGGGTTCGTCTTTGCCGTCTACATCATCAGAACGCCGACGGAAGCGGGTTACAACGAAGACCAAACCAATCTCAACAAGAATAAAGACAACTCCGGCTATTGCGAACACCGGAATGATGAGGTTCTGGATTGCCTGAGACTTGTCACCGCGCGGGCTCAACGTCGTCAGAGGACGACCCTCCGGAAGTCCGATATTGATCACCATCAAATAACCCAAGACCAAGCAAACTGCTAACGAGATCCCAGTTATGACATATGACTTGCGATTGTTCCGCACGTACAACCTCTCAGTACTCGACGGTCAAGCGGTCGAGGCTCTTACTCTCATTCGATGCTGCAGCCCCAGGGGGCAATGAAGCGATCGAGGAGATTCCTTCTTCTGTTCCTGAATGATGTTCTGCTTTACGTGGTCCAGATATTCCTCCGGCGATTCCACCGGCAAGAAGCAGTACTGCACCTAGCAGCAGCGCGCCTACCAAAACCGACCGTTTCAGCTCAGGCCGGGAAGAGAGAAACACTGCAACTCCGAACACAATAACGGCCACCAGAATGATGACAATCGCGGCTCCGGTTTTTGATACTGCGAGCAGGATCCTAGACATCAAGAACACGATTGCTAGAGCCCCCACTGTTGCGGCCACTGGGATCTCGATCGGGTACATGAGTTTCTTGCGAAGCGCAGAATTGGCCTCTGCATCATCCGTTGCACGCTCAGACCAAGCTCTCACTGTCCATTCAACTGTCACTACCAACAGGCCCAAGGCGCCAATTGCAACGAGTAGGCCAGATACTGCAAGCCCAACAATGACTAGCCCAGCAGAGAATGCGCCAACGATTGGCCAGTAGCTGAGCCCCTGTGGAGTGACTACACGCAAGTCCGCATTCTCTGATGTGGTCCCTGGGCCTTGAAGCTGAATCAGTGCCTCTGCATCGCCATCACGAAACGCCGTGAGGAAACCACCAATTACAGCCATCACTGCTGCGAAAGACATTAGAATTGAGTAGCCGATCTGGTCGCCCACCCAACCCTTATACCCAAAGGTGAGCGGTCCAACAAGGGTGTTCACTAAGCCACCGTTGCTGAGCACTTCGCTCAACCCGCCGTTGTTTGAGGCCCCAGTGATCATGCCGTAAACAACCGCCATGAGAAGCCCGACTGCCGCTGCACCATAGAAATATTTTGATCCACGAGTAATCATTTAACAGCTCACTTTTGGATGTACACGGCGATCCAGATCACCGAATAGAGAGCAACTCCGGCGTACCAGAAGACTGCTGCGGCCCCGATGCCGTCTGGCTGACGGCTTGAATATTGACCACCAAGGGCACGAAAGGCCATCAGTAGAATAAAGATCAGCCCTGCAACCACCATTGCTAGATGGCCAAGAGTGACTGCATAAAACAGCGGCCCTTCAGGCTGGGTAATTGAAATGCCGGCCTCTTTAAGCAAGAAGGTGCTCTGATTCACGAAAGCAATACCCAAGAGCAGCGTGACACCAAGGGCTAGGTAGGTGTGGTAGCGGTCATCTCTGCAAATCGACCAAACAGCCCACTGCATGGTGACCACAGACATCGCCATGGTCAGCATCTGCATGTTGGGTTGTGTCAATGCAATCTGATTATCGGCTAGCCAAGCAGTCCCTGCTGCATCACGAGTGGCTAAGTAACTGCCGATCAGAGTAAGCAAGCCCATCGCAACTCCGGCTGCTACAAAGACAGTGCCGAAAAGCAGCTCACGCCGGCGCGGCATGGTTGGAGGCAAGGCCGGGGTTGAAGCAACTTCGGCCTGAGGGCTTTGAGATGAAGTCGCCACCTCGGGGGGTGACATAGTTGCAGTGTCTGACATTAGTTGTCCTCCTCAACTGCTTCTCCGGTGGATCGGAAGTCGAGCAACGGATAAGGGCTCACAACGATCGTGCGCAAAAGGAGCGCTTGATCTTCGGTTGAAAGCTCAGCCGCCGCCCACTCCAAACTGAGACCAGCTGAGCCGGGATCTTCCGGTTCGGCTGCGTTGCCTCTGCTTGTAACAAGCGTCATCATTAGTCCGAGAAGCGCTGAAAGAGCGAGTACTGCCGCTGCTATCGCTACCCAAACGTTGAAGAATGAGCGGTTCAGACCAAAGCCAGTAATACCTTGGATCAAGAAGCCTGTTGCGAGCAGCCCGCCTCCGATCAATCCTGCAGAAACTGCACCGATTGCAATTGCGTTCGGGGCCGAAGCGCGAAGCACTACTCGAGACCAGGCTGAGAGCGCAGCTAATGCGCCGATGAATGCTGCACTGAGCAGAAACAAGCCTTGAGCCCAGCCAAGACCCGCTGCTTCAAAGCTAAACAACGTTGCGGAACCCGTGGTGTTTAACGCTTCAAGAACCCCGGCGAGCAACCCGCCGAGGAGGAGTAGAAATGCGAACATCACGCCAATGAGTCCCGCAGAGATTACGGGTTTTCTGTGGCGGAGCGTATCTGCGATCAATCCGAGCAAACCCAAGACCGGCACTGCGGCAAGTACAACGAATGCAATCCAGAGAATATTCTCTCTGCCCCCTCCGGTCTGAGTCCATGCGCCGAATGAGAACACACCAAACATCGCAATGAGGGCTTGAACTGTTCCGTATCTGCCAAGCCGGCGGCCGCAGGCTTTGGCAACGATGTCACAGGAGATTCCAAGCACTGGGATAGCCAGCATGTACACCGCTGGTGCCTGCAAGAACCAGGCAACACCTGCCTGATAACGCAGTGCTAGGCCAGCAGCATTTGCTTGGCTTACCTGACCAAGCAGCACGTGAGCGACAGTGGAGCCAAAGGTGAGAATCCAAATCGGCGCAGCAACGAGCATGGACCAAGAAAAGAACGGCACCCTCGACAGGCTCATACCCACGGGTCGATGCGATAGCACTGTTGTTGCAACGCAGACTGCGCCGAGCGAGAGCGCAATCATCATGGAGCCCATCGAGAGCATCCCGAGTCGGGCACCTTCCAACTTCGCTCCCCCAACACCCCCATCTAGCGGGACGCTGATGATGAAGATGAGCGCTGATACCAACCAAGTCCACAACGACAGTGCGGCAGCTCGAGGAAATGCAATTGCCTCTGAGCCAACTTGCATGGGCACTAGGCAGATAGCTAATCCGAGCAGAAGCGGCATTGCGCCCATCAGAACCATGGCTACAAGCGCGCTGTTCCAAAGTGGGTCAGTTACATCAAGGGGTCCGTCAGAACCGAGCGCGGTGATTCCACCGACGGCAAGTGCAGCAGCCGCAATAGCCATCAGCAGAAGCGAGCTCAGGATAAAGGTCCTTCCGATCGCCTGATGCTCACCCGTGCCAATCACTCGCTCAAGAGCAGTTGGCACAGGTCGCGCTGCTGTTGCAGCCGGGTTGTCGGAAGTAGATCGTGTGTCAGTCAGTGTCATTTGTGTCGTGCCCTCGTGAGGCTCCCCCGAAGGAGAGATCCTCAACCAAGATCGTTATTTTTTGGACCTAGACGGTATTCCTAGGCACAGCGGTCCAACCGCGCCCTTGACCTTACATCGGCCATCGGCCGCCGAAGAAAACCCTCAGCTCACCAACCACTACGGATTAGTACGTCAACTGCCATTACTGCAAACAACAAGGTGATATATGTGATTGAAAAGGTGAAGAGTCGGATGGCTTTGGCAGGGGATTCTGTCACCATGACATCCACAGAAAACCAGATAAACAATGCCCCTAACACCACCGCAGCCACGAAGTACAACGGCCCCATGGATGCTGCTGCGCCAAAGAGCAGTGAGCACAAAAAGACGAGAACGGTGTAGACCAACATTTTGCGGGTGGTCTCACGAAAACTTGCCACTACTGGCAGCATCGGCACTTCGGCCCGGGCGTAGTCCTCTCGATATTTGATTGCCAGTGCCCAAAAATGCGGGGGGGTCCAAAAGAACATCAAGGCAAACAG
>JBIKPA010000302.1:0-2746 GCA_044357715.1 Microthrixaceae bacterium | reverse complement strand
ACTGTGGCCATATCGCCTGGCATCACGTAACGAGTGCCGTCAATGGTCACAAAAGTCTCAGCCGTTTTCTCTGGAGCGTTGTGATACCGGAGCGGGATGTAGCCCGAGTGCGCAATGCGCCCAACTACCCCAGAGCCCGGCACCACTGCATGGCCAGATTCGTCGAGCACCGTGGTCCCGGCCTCAACGTTGTCAAAGCGAACTCCCTTACCCGGGTCCTCACCCGGAGACAATCGCCGACTGCCCTGAATACCAGTCTCAGAGGAACCAAACCCGTCAGTCAGCATTGCATTCGGTGCAATCTCTCGCAGGCGATCACGAAGTGAAGGTGCTAGTGGAGCGCCACCGTTTGAGAGCGAATACATGCTGGAGATCTCAAAGGGGCCATGAGTATCCCAGGCGTCCACAAGAGGCCTAGCCATGGCATCGCCAACCACGGTCATGATCGAGACTTTCTCGGCATCTACGGTCTGCCATATCTCGACGGGGTCAAACCCGCCCGAATGCACAATCACCTTTGCCCCGCAGAGCAACCACATCAATGAGACCCATTGCGCAGCGGCATGCATGAGTGGGGCTAGTGCATAAAAGACAAAATCAAACTCGATGATTCGTTCAAGAGTCTCCTCTGGAGAAGCGACCGGCCCCGACATCCGCATCGGGTCCCCTCCGCCGATACATCCAAAGAATGCATCGGCCTGTCTCCAGATCACACCCTTTGGCATCCCAGTGGTTCCGCCGGTGTAGAGCAGATACAGATCGTCATCGCCTCGGCCAGGAATCTGGGGGCGATCACCACTCGCAGACTCAAGAGCGTCGTCATAGAAGATCCCGTCAGGAAGATCAGCAAGATTTGCCGAATCAGCCTCAGGCAACAGACTTTTGGAGCGAACAACTATGCAGTGCCGCAATGCGGGCACCTCTGCGGCAACACTGCCTACGCGCTCTGCGAACTCCTCATTGCAGACCAGCACAACAAGGCCGGAGTCGAGCAGCAAGTAACGAAGTTCTTCGGTCACGTAGCGGTAGTTGATGTTTACCGGTATGGCCCGAATCTTGAAACAAGCAAGAAGAACCTCGAGATACTCCGTGCAGTTCGTCAGATAACAGCCCACAAACTCGCCCGGCTGTACTCCCTTGGCTAGAAGATGGTTTGCCATCCGGTTCGCCCGCTCTTCAAGCTGCGCGTAGGTCAGTCGACGATCCCCGCAAACAACTGCTTCGCGACTGGCTACACGATCCGAGACGGCCTCCCACAAGTCAGCCAAGTTGTAGGTCAGTGAGGACTCTGTTGCATTCGCTGTTGTATCGCCCATATGGGCAAATAACGTAGTCGCACTAACGAGAAATGACCTGACCCTGCTGCGTGAGACGCTGCACTGCAGTGCGTTGCACAATCCCGAACCCGTCGCTAGAGGAGTCGGTGTTTGCACAGCCTCCATCGCGATCTGACTGATAGTTCACAGCAAACCCTTTGGGTTGTTCCCGTGTGCCGTCCAACAACTGCACCTCGGCGTTCGACCATCGAATAACGACAGATGGGTCATCACAACGGGCAAATACCTCTGACCACATCGTGACACCAGAGATCAGATCACCTTGACTGTAGAGATCTCGAACAACCGTGGTGACACCACTAGAAACCTCAGTTACGGTCCCGCGCCAGGCACTCTGCCCGCCGCTTGTGACCTGCTCAATCCTGAGGCGATAAGGCACTGCGGCCCGCCATAAAAAATCTCTGGTGTGCGGGTTCGCCATTTTGGATGGCAACGCAGATACGGAGCCGGGCAAGATGTTTCCCTGATAGTCGTAGCCACCCCAGTTCACAGCCCGTGAACCAGGGTGGCCCTGATGCCATTGCAAACCAAGGTGCCCTCCGCCGCTGTGTTGGCCATTAGCACCAACAAAATTCGCCTGAAGAGCCCAAAAATACAAACGATCTACCGTGGGCAGTTCGCTTATCTCAAGGGTGACCTCGGCCGCAATGACCCTCGGTGTTGAAGTCGATGGCAACTGCCAGTTCAGGTGGAACGATGACGCACCGTTGCTCGAGGTGGGAAGCCCCGAGATTCGACGAGACACGCCGCTGTTCGTTGTACTCCTGAAGCTGCTGAGGGCTCGCTTCCACCAAGACTCAATCATCACCAAGTATCACTCAAGAAGCCCTGTTGTGAGACAATTTCGAAGTGAAGATGAGACGACCCAGATATTTGGCTCTTACCGCAGCGTCGTTGATCATCCTGGTCGGAGTCATGGGCGCTGCTAGCACCGCTGGGGCGAGCCGAGCCGAAGAAATTGATCCTGCCGTTCTGGCCACTGCGACAGGACCCGATGGGGTGTTAAACATCGCCGTCAGAGAGATCAAGCCCTTTGCCTTCAAGACGGTTCGTGGTTGGACGGGATACAGCATTGAGATGTGGGAGGAAGCAGCCACGGCTCTGAATATCCCATATGAGTATCAGGAGACATCTTCGGTCGCAGAGCAACTCGAGTCAGTGCGAACAGGTAACGCCGACGCTGCTCTCGGTGCTATCTCAATTACGGCGACTCGTGAGGCAGAGTTCGACTTCTCGGTTCACATGTATGACTCCGGTCTGCAGATTCTTACAAAGCCAACAAATCAGAGTGTCTGGTCAGTTCTGGCTCGAATGTTTTCTAAAACGATCCTCTTGTTGGTTCTTGGAATCATCGTTCTACTCGTCATTGCCGGACATATCATCTGGTTAGTTGAGCGTCACCGCAACCC
>JBIKPA010000301.1:0-2763 GCA_044357715.1 Microthrixaceae bacterium | reverse complement strand
CCCTTTCGCGTTCCTCAATCGACTGAAAGCAGTTCTCACTGTGTGGTGTAACCACCGTCAACTGCAATTGCCTGACCAGTGACAAAACCTGCACCAGTTGAGCACAGCCAGATCACAGTCGCTGCGATTTCTTGGGGTTGGCCTAATCGACCCAATGGATGCGCAGCCACCGTCCGTTCGATTACCTCAGGTTGTTCCACTTCAAGACGCTGAATCATCTCTGTCTCGATAGCCCCCGGGCAGACGGAGTTCACTCGGATACCGTCTGCTGCTAGCTCTAGGGCAGCACTACGGGTGAGCCCGTTCACACCGTGTTTGCTAGCTACGTATGCGGCGAGACCGGGAAACCCGTTCAACCCTGCAATCGAAGCGCAATTGACTATTGCGCCTTGACCCCCAGATTCTCGCATTGCAGGAATCTCCGCGCGGATGCAATAGAACACACCAGTCAGATTCACTGCAAGGGTCCTATCCCAATTCCCATTCGAGCACTCGTCGATCGGAGCATAATCACCCTCGATTCCAGCATTATTGAAAGCAAAATCAAGACGCCCAAACCTGCGCATGGTGCTCTCCACCATGGTAATTACTTGATCACTGTCCGAGACATCGACGGGAATGAAGAGTGACCGACCACCCGCCTCGCGAATCTCTTCAGCCACCGATCCGCCTCGTTCCTCATTGCTGTCAATCACTGCAACTGATGCCCCCTCGGCAGCAAAAGCGAGTGCCGTCGCCCGACCAATTCCTGCGGCCGCGCCTGTCACCAATGCAACCTTTGTATCCATTACAGCCATTTGTCATGCTCCGGTTCCTAATAGTTGGCGAAGCATCACAGAGTTCAATGCACTCTGATAGGGCCAAAGGGCCTTTCACGAAGCACCTGATGTGTCAGACCTCTCCCCCAAGCAAAACGGCCTCGCTAGAGCCGCTGAAGCAGGATGAATGAGCTTGCCGCTCAATCCACCGCTTCAGCTTGCAGGTAGATTGAGGAGATGTCACTAGCCGAGGAACTCGTAGCTACCGCCTCTACCCGCTGGACAAATCAGTGGAAGGAACTCAAAGCCGAGGTTATCGATACAGGTATCTGCACCGGATGTGCCGGTTGTGTGATTTCCTGCCCGCATGATGTCATTGGTTATGACCACGAACAAGGGGGCTACAAGCCGTTTCACCTTGAGGAGGAACTCGGAGCCGATGACTGTGGCCACGGAGTAAAGGGTTGCACCAGTTGCACGCGTGCATGTCCAAGGTTTCGCCTTTGGGAAGGCCAGGCTGATGAGCACCTGTTTGCACGCACTCGCCTCGATGACGAGGTAGCGGGAATCTTTCAGGACATTTTGCTGACCCGTGCCTCTGATGCCATGGTTCACGAGATGGGCCAAGATGGCGGATTGGTCTCTGCAATACTGCTCTGGGCCATCGAACATGACTACATCGATGCAGCCCTAGTTTCTTACCTTCAGGGCGAGAAAGGCTCGTGGAAGGCTCGACCCGGAGTTGCAGCAAACCGCGAGCAGATTCTTGATGCCGCTGGGAGTCGCTACACCTACTCTGCCAACACCTTGGCACTTGACGAGGCTCTCGAAGCTGGGTACTCAAGATTGGCCCTCGTTGGCATGAGTTGTCAGTCCTCTGTGCCGCCGGTGATGTGGTCTCGAAAGATTGGCAAAATCTCGAAGCCGATTGTGTTCAACCTAGGGCTGCTGTGCTCGAAGACCTTTGACGACGCCATCTTCGAGGAGCTCTTCCGAGCCAAATATGGAATCGAACGCGAGCAAATCGTCAAGATGAACATCAAGGGTGTGTTTCAGCTCTGGTTGACCGACGGCACATACCGAGAGGTCAACCTGAAGGAGTGTCATGCCTGGACGAGGGAGGGCTGCACCCACTGTCCCGACTTTGCGGCTGAACATGCCGACATCTCGTGCGGAGGTATCGGAGAAAACGCAAACTGGACCCTCACCATTGTGCGCACCGATCTGGGCAGAGAGATCATCAGTCGAATGATTGCTGATGGATCCATCGAAGCGCGCCCTGGAGATTCTGATCCTGGTGCAATCGCGCTGATGCGCAAGCTGTCCGAGAAGTCACGCGCCCGCTGGCCGCTTCATGCCGAGGCGAGTGTTCGAGTGGGTTTGCCTGAACCAAAGCGGAAGCCAACACAGCCGTAACCCCTTCGCAGCGCTCACGTTCGGAACTCGGCGGTTCACCGACCCATCCTGTTGGTTTCAGGTTGTCTGACCGCAATCCTCTTGAACTGCTTGGATGTTCTTTGGGATATTGATCTCGCCCGCCTTGGCCGTGGCTTGATACTGATCGAAAGCCTTCGCATCAGGGAAAGGGACCTTCTCTTTCAATCCGTCAAACAAGCAATTGCAGTAATCGACGCTACCAAGCGTGACATCTGAGTACTCGCCATCGATTGCTTGCACCCCTGTGCATCCGTACATCAAGTTGCCGTAGTAGCCCTTATTCTCCGTGTTGACATCCCCATATTCCTTGGGGTCGGCAACTGTTCCACCGCAACTGCTCACGGCAAGAACACAGGCTGTTGCCAAAATCACAGTACGGAAGGTTGATCTTGCGGGACGCATCTGGCTCCTCGAGGAATGGGTAAGCACAAAAGCTAGCGCTCATCTAGCGAAAGGCTGAAACCCAAGCCGAGCCAAGCCCGAACTAGCAGGGAGAAGCCGCTAGCGACAACGCTTCTGCACGGTCATAGTCAAACATTGACGACCCGGTTCCCAGCCTCCGCGAATC
>JBIKPA010000300.1:0-2768 GCA_044357715.1 Microthrixaceae bacterium | reverse complement strand
GGAACATCTCTTCGTGTGCCAATCCCAACGGGTTCGATCACCGACTTCGTTGGCATCCTTGGCCGCGATGTGACCGTTGAAGAGATCAACGCCGTGTTTGCCGCAGCCGCATCCGAGGGTCGCCTGCAGGGAATTCTTGAGTACTCCGAGGAGCCACTGGTGAGTTCCGACATTGTCGGATCAACCTACTCAAGCATTTTTGACTCTGGCCTGACGATGGCCATCGGCAACATGGTGAAGGTGTTCTCTTGGTACGACAACGAGACGGGTTACTCAAACCGCCTAGTCGACCTAGCCAAAATTGTTGGCGCAGCAAACCACTGACCCTTGCCCCGGGCCCCAAACCCCGGGCCCCAAGAAACCCGCTTTGTCATGCGAGGGACCCCCTATGGAGGGTCCCTCGCATGACAAAGGCTGACGACACGGAATTACTAAGGAGATGTTGTGAAATTCGGGGTTCCTGAACTAGAGGACTTAGGCGATGTTTCCGGCAAGTCCGTGCTGCTGCGTGCAGATTTTAACGTGCCGCTCAAGGACGGTGTCATCACCGACGACCTTCGGATCACAGCTGCGCTCCCGACCATAAACTGGCTCCTAGAGCACGGCGCAACGGTCACTGCATGCACACACCTAGGCCGCCCAAAAGGTGCTCCCGACCCGCAGTATTCGGTAGACCCTGTTCGCCAACGTCTGTCTGAGCTCGCTCCAGGCGTGGAACTGTTAGAGAACCTGCGGTTCAACCCGGGCGAAACATCGAACGACCCCGCATTCGTAGACTCGCTCATTGCCGGCCACGACTTGTATGTGAACGACGCTTTCGGGGCATCGCACCGCTCACACGCATCAATTGTGGGGCCGCCAACCAAGCTGCCTTCGGCTGCCGGGCGCTTGTTGGCCAAAGAGGTCGACATCCTGCTTGGTCTGCGTGAAAATCCCTCTCACCCGTTTGTCGCCATCACCGGCGGATCAAAAGTTTCTGACAAATTGGGGGTGCTCACCGCTCTGCTCGAGATTGCCGACTCCATCATCATCGGTGGAGGCATGTGTTTCACCTTCTTTGCAGCTATGGGTAACTCCATTGGCAACTCGCTGTGCGAGCCCGATCAGATTGAGACTTGCGCTCAACTGCTTGAGCAACACGGGGACCGTCTGCACCTGCCAAGTGACGTTGTTGGGCTTGGCCCCGGCGGCAAGATTGGTGATCCCTCTGCAGGTGGCGAGGTTCGTAACTTTGGGCGCTCACTACCCGAGGGCTGGATGGGGCTTGATATTGGCCCCGGTGCTGCAGCCGAATTTGGCGACATCATCGCCGAGGCCAGAACGGTTCTTTGGAACGGGCCGATGGGCGTGTTCGAAGACCCTCGTTTTGAAGCGGGCACACGCTCGGTTGCAATCGCAGTTGCAGAGAGTTCGGCCTTTTCGGTGATCGGTGGTGGAGACTCAGCAGCAGCAGTTGCACAGTTCGGCCTTGCAGATCAGGTCTCACACATCTCTACAGGTGGGGGAGCCTCACTCGAACTCATTGAGCAGGGAGACTTGCCGGGCCTTGCGGCGCTTCGCCTAGCCTCGAATGCAAGCTAAATCAGACAACCGCACGTAGCAGCTAGCACCTATCAGTCAGCCAATCAGCAGCATCAACAGAAGAGGTAGCGATATGGCAACCAGCCGCAAGCCAATCATTAGTGGCAACTGGAAGATGAATCACAACCATTTCGAGGCGATCCAGTGTGTGCAAAAGCTGCACTATCGCCTAGAGGCCGATGACCATGAGAACGTGGATGTGTCGGTGCACCCACCCTTCACTGATATTCGTTCGATTCAGACAGTGATCGAGTCAGACAAGATGAAGATTCTCATCGGAGCGCAGAACTGCTACTTCGAGCCCAAAGGTGCCTACACCGGCGAAGTCTCGGCACCGATGCTGGCCAAGCTCAACGTGACTCATGTAATTGTGGGGCATTCAGAGCGACGAGAGATCTTTGGCGAGACCGACGAAGATGTGAACAAGAAGGTCAAGGCTGTCTTGGGGAACGAGATGACCCCAATCTTGTGTTGCGGCGAAACGCTTGAGGAGCGTGAGGCAGGACGTGCCGAGGCCAAAGTGGAAGCGCAGATTCGTGCCGGGTTAGCAGGGGTTACCAAGGCGCATGTCGCATCGATGGTCATTGCGTATGAGCCCATCTGGGCCATTGGTACGGGCCGCACGGCAACCTCTGAGGATGCACAAAATATGTGCGCCTTCATCCGGGGCGTTGTGGCCGATGCATGCGGCGCAGAGCAGGGCGCGTCAGTTCGGATTCAATACGGTGGCTCGGTGAAGCCCGGTAACATTGCTGAGTTGATGTCGCAGCCTGATATTGATGGTGCACTTGTCGGCGGGGCCAGCCTTGAAGCGGATGAGTTTGCTGCGATCGTGCAGTACAGAAACCACTAGCAGCTGCGAATAAGGCGAAATCTCACAAATCTGTTCGCAGGATTCATTCCGAGGCGCTGCTTCGGTTAAAGTATGGGCCGTGGGAATCATCACCGTCATCTTGTGGATACTGCAATTCGGCCTTGGAATTGGGCTGATCTTCTTGGTGCTCATCCATAGCGGCCGTGGTGGCGGGCTTTCCGACATGTTCGGTGGTGGTCTCGGAGCCTCCGCTGCAGGATCAACAGTGATGGAAAAGAACCTTGACCGCATCACCGTTGTCTTGGCGCTTGCGTTTGCCTTCAACACGCTGATCATGTCGATGGTGCTCGAAACCTGAACTCACAAGTAAACC
>JBIKPA010000299.1:0-2775 GCA_044357715.1 Microthrixaceae bacterium | reverse complement strand
CATAGCGAGGCCCCAGAAGGGCCTGCATGACTGCAGCGAGCGGCCCGCTCGGGCAGATTTAAATGAAGGCGTCCCGTTCGCACCGCCCAGCAATCAGTTGCGGTCACCGCACGCCCAAGATCGTCCGCGTGTGCATCGCTCGAGGTTCGAGAACTCTCACCACCTACCCGGTGAAGTACAAGGCTCGGATCACGGAGCAGCCGAGGAGAATACGTAGCGACGACCTTCAATGCGGCCCTCACCGTGTCTGCAACCATCACGTAAGAGAACATCTCGGTTAACAGTCGGAGTTCGCTCTCTCGCAGTGTCATCTCATCAAGCTGGTCTTGGACCTGCTCCATCTGCCTATTTCGGCGATTAGCTGCATCCGCATCGGGGGCCAGGGTACCCACGTGAAGTACCCCGTTCTGATTCCCAAATCTGTCCCTGAGAACTGAACTCTTCATCCGGAGCGAGACCCCGCCGGTCTCAGTTGGCAGAGCTAGCGTCCACTCGCGCTCAACATGACGAGCAAGCGGAACCACTAGGCCGTGTCGCTCGGCCAAGGGGTCTCCGAAGTCCTGAAAGGCTGAACCGAGCAGACGATTCAACACACATGAAGGGCCTAAATCCGCAGAACTCACACCAAAGGTTTGCTCGGCGAATGAGTTCATGAACCAAACCACGCCCTCGTTATCGCTCATGAGCACAGGTGCTTCAACCGTCTGAGAAAGCGCTACAAACTCGGAGTGCGCTTGAGAACACTCTGCGCGTAGCTGATCGCTCAAGAGTCGGGCCTGCTGTCGATCAAGCAGTGATCCCAATGTGAGGCAGAGCGGCTCAAGGAGTTCAGCAGTCGTATCTGCGGTTCCCATTGGAAAGTGAGCGAGCGATAGAACGCCAACAAGCCCGTTGGTTCCCATGAGCGGCAGGCCAAGAAAGTTTGTTGATCCAAGCAAATCTCGATCACACGCATCTGCACGAGGGTCTTTTGCTACGTCTTCGGATGCGACGACCCCACCGATACGTACAACCGCCCCAGCTAATGAGTTGAGATCAAGGTACTGGGTGCTCAACTCAAGGTCATCGGTTTGTTGCGATTTCCCTGAAGCAAACGCCTTCGCAGCACCGCTGCGCAACCCAGGAGTCGCAGCAAACACAACAACCCTCGGGCCTGTAGAAGCAGAGGCAGACACGCTTGCAATCTGCACCTCCTGACAATCAGTGATTTCTCTGATTCGCTCCAAGAGGCAGTCCAGAGTCATGTCAAAAAGCTCGGATTTGTTTGCGTCTCGGTGCAGTTCCTTCAGGGTGTTCAGAAGCAGAGTCTCTCGATGCATCGAGCTACCCCCTTCGGGCCCTGAGCACATCACCAAGGTTCGATCGCGTCGCTCATAGGTATCAGCCTCTTCCAACATCTCACAAGAACCTACGAGCCGGACCCAGGTTCCACTAGGGCCAAAGGTCCTATTCGGACCAAACCACAATGAACGAGTCAAGACCGCCGAGGCTGCGGTGCGCCCAATGACCCCTGGCCTAGAATCAGCGCTCTGCGGGGGTAAGAACAGCACCAATCGCTGCTGCAACGGCCGCATCTGCTGAAGCCAGCGCAACAAGTTCGTCCTCGGCCAAGCTCACCTCTAGGTCATGATTCCAACCGTGAGAACCAAGAAACACCGGAGTTGCAACTGGTGCAGACAATTTGTTCCACCCGCCCTGCGACAAGACCTGCGCCGGAAAACTCATAGCTGTGCCGTCCACGATGGCTGCCACAATGTCGAGCGCTGCATGCGCAGTGACAACCTCGGTAGTTCTACCGGAGGTAAACGCCGTAAAGAAAGGCTTTACGGCTACCCGCTGGTCTGCCGGAAGCGCTCTGACCCGCTCATATGCATCTTGTATTCGATGCTGACGAATCAGGGCAAGCATGAAAGCGCGCTCAGCGGTCACCTCTTCGGGAAGGTCGGCGAGACGTCGGCCTCGGCGGATCTGCTCAATTCCTGCAGTGACTTCCTCTTGAGACATTCCTTGAATCTGGACGGAGCTCCAAAGGGGCACCAGGTAGTCACCGTGTTGACCAAGGACCATCGCACTCACACGCGGTCTTGGCACACCAAATTCAACTGCGAGCTCATGCCGAAACCGAAGCGTGTCCGACCATCCGGCTGCGCCGAGCACACGCTCCGGGGGAAGATGTTGCGCAAAGATATGAACACCAAGCTCCACCGGATTCGACTGCACAACCACCTTTGGCGGTTGAGGAAGCTTTGCCAGGGCGACGGCATACTCCGTAAACATCTCTGCGTTGAGACGCCCTAGGGCTAGCCGGTCCACGGGTGCCCCCGGGTCTAGCGAGACGGTAGCTCCCGCCATCATGACCACAATGTCTGCATTCACTTCTTGCGGTGTAAATACAAGCTCGATTCGAGGGGCCCAATCGGCAAAGGCATCCTGAAGGTCTGCGCGCAGCCCCCACAATTCGTGCTCACTGGCTCCACCTCGGTGACCAACGAGTTGAAGTCGGGCTGTTGAAGGAATCACCCGTCGGTCGAGCAGTTGCATTGCGACTTGCCTGCCACATGCACCCGCAGCGCCAACAATTGCTACATCCACAACTCACCTCTGACTTTGCTGCGAACCTGACCTTGCTGCAACACAGACCTTGCTACGACACAGACCTTGCTGCAACACAGAATCTCAAGACTCTGACAATCATTCAGACTATCTGTGCGCTTGTGCGAGGTGTGTATCCTGCGATGCTGTGACAGGCTCGGGCTACATACATGGATTTGGCGA
>JBIKPA010000298.1:0-2789 GCA_044357715.1 Microthrixaceae bacterium | reverse complement strand
ACAGCGCTGAGCTTGGCCCATGCGGGTTACCGGGTGTTTGCCGGAGCACGGCGTGTTGAGGGCCTCGAGGCAATCGCCCAAGCTGCATCAGATGCTGGCCTGTCGGACACTGCAGGCCAGGCCGGAATTGTTGCGGTCATGATCGACGTCACCGATGACGCTTCGGTGAGCCAGGCCTTCGAGCAGATTCTTGCCGAGGGGGCAGTGGCTGTTTTAGTGAATAACGCTGGTATTACTGGGGCCGGAAGCATCGAAGAAACCCCCGTGGACGACTACCAAGCAATGTTCGACACCAACGTGCTTGGGGTGATTCGTTGCACGCAGCAGGTGCTTCCCGGCATGCGCCAGGCCCAGGCCGGCAGCATCGTGAACATCTCATCCTCTTCGGCAGTTCTTTCGCCACCACTCATGGGGCCATATGCATCAACTAAGCGGGCCGTGGAGTCACTCAGCGAGTCGCTGCAGTCCGAGGTTGCACCGTTTGGGATCAACGTGATTCTGGTGCAGGCCGGCACGATACTTACCCCGATCTGGGCTAAATCTGAGCCGCCGGCCGAAGGCACCGCCTACCCGCAGGCACGCAGCTTTTTACTCGAGGTGCTCACTCATAACCTGATGACCAGCGGCGTACCGCCCGAGGCTGTGGCAGAGACAATCCTGAGTGCGGTGCAGTCCGAACGGCCGGCACTTCGCCACCTTGTGGGAGATGCCAGCGTTCTTGCCGGTATGCGCGACCGCCACTCAGATGATGAACTCATGGGCGTGTTCGCCCTGACCGGTGAAGAGTTCCGCGTTCGCTACAGCGAACTCAGCGGAATCAACTACTGGGGCTAGACAGACTAGGCAGAATGGGTCGATAGCGACCCTTGGCATCCTTTTCGATTCGCGCCATGTCGACCTCGGTGTCGTGGGTGAACACCACCGCTACGTTGCGCTCAACGATGTCGGCTAGAAAGAGCAGCTTTTCTTCCATCGCAAGTTCCGGAAAGCGGTCATAGCCAGTCGTGATTGGAATGTGAACCCATGGCGTTCCAAGAATGAGATCCGAGGCATAGACCACCGGACCATCAGGGCCCTCGACCTCGGTCATCAGCAGTCCAGGGGTGTGGCCGTCAGAATGATGAAACCGGTACCCCGCACCAAGCGTGACCGAGGAATCCCCCTCGATCAGCTCGAGTCGCCCGGTTGCCTCTATCAGCGGCTGCAGTTCTGGAATGAACGAGGAAGCATCGCGAGCGGTGGGGTTGCATGCACGATCCCATGCCTTCTGACTGATCACATAGCTGGCATTGGCAAACGCCAACTCGGCTGAAGAGCCCTCTTGCCAAGCTGCGAGCACTCCGCCTGCATGATCAAAGTGTAGGTGCGAGAGCACCACAACATCGATCTGTTCAGGCGTCACACCCAGAGCTGCCAAGTTGTCGATCAGCATGTGGCGGTCCTCGGTCACGCCGAAGCGCTCCCTCATCCGGGGTTCAAAAAATGCCCCGATGCCCGCTTCGAGCAGAACCGTCCTCCCGGAGTCTTCTTGAACTAGGAGCGTGCGAGTAGCTAACGGGATGCGATTCAACTCATCGGGCTGAATCCAGCCCTGCCAGACTGCCCGCGGAGCGTTGCCGAACATTGCACCGCCATCGAGCCGCTGATAATTCCCAAGGACTGGAGTCAGAGTTGCCATGTACGCAGTATAAATAGGACCCACCTGCAAGCACTCAATAGGGTTGGGCTGTGCAACAGGTCCCTGCAGGTCTCCAGTCCGCTATTCAGACACTCCTTCGGGAACGACAGATCTTTGGATTAGCCGTATGCGGGTTTGACCGCGAGGGTGTTCGCTTTGCAGGGGGATTCGGCTACGCAGACTTGGAACGCGGCGAACGAGTCACCGAAGACACCATCTTTCGCGTGGGCTCCATCTCAAAGCTGCTCACAACTGCGTTCGTTCTCAAGTTGGCTGACTCCAAGCAGCTGGACCTTGATCGCGATACCAACTCTTATCTGCCAGAACCGTTGAGCGTTACTGACCAAGCAGGCCAACCTGCAGAGTTTGAACTGCGCCGTTTGCTCTCGCATAGCGCTGGGTTGGAGTTTGGCGTTCGCGGTGTGGACTCGGGCAACGTTGCACTCTCGTACCTTGCGAACGGTGGGCATGTGCGCAACCTGACTGATGCCATTACGGGCCTGAAAGTCAACATGGCTCCAGGCCAGCGCGTGGTGTATTCAAACCCAGCTTTCAATCTGGCTGGCTTCATCGCTGCGCAGGCAGTCGGCCTGCCCTTCGAACAGGCAGTGCAGCAACAAGTCCTTGATCCGCTCGGCATGACTGACTCAGCGTTCACTCCGCAACGTCGAGGCCCTGGCGTAGCCACACCCTACGGAGCGCTGTTTCCACTCAAGGTCGGCTCGAAGCCTGTAGACAGAATGCGCGTTTTGGCAACACCCATGGGTGGGCTCACTACCAACGTCTCGGACCTAGCGCGGTTCGGGCAGATGCTGCTCAATCAGGGGCAGTCAGGCGGCGAGGAGTTTCTGACTACCAAGATCGTGGACTCTGCAATGACTCTGAATGAAAGGAACCATCCGGCCTTGGACCAAGGCTTCGGGCTGGGCTTAAAGGTCAGAACCTGGAGGGGGCGACGCTCTGTGGGCCACGACGGAAACATGCCCGGGGTAGCCGCGCAACTCATCCTCTGCCCTGAGGATGGCGTCGGTGCAGTGGTGCTCACTAACGGCTATTCGCTTGCTGTGCCACACACTGTTGCTTCGCTTGTGTTGGAACACCTGCTTGAGTT
>JBIKPA010000297.1:0-2797 GCA_044357715.1 Microthrixaceae bacterium | reverse complement strand
CGCGGCGGTTGTTGGCGCAACCACCTCTGAAGCCATTGTCAGCTATGCGAAGTCACAGATGGCTTCTTACAAGTGCCCCAAGGCTGTCTACTTCCTTGACGAGTTGCCACACACGTCCACTGGCAAGATTCAGCGTACAGAAATTGCTGCTCAGTTCGGTTTTGATGAGTAATCGGTACGCTTGGCAAGGTGACATCCTCTAAGCGCTGGCAGATCTTGAGCCTTGCCGCCGTTGGGTTTGTCCTTAGTTGGACTTGGCTTTCTGTTTGGCGCTCTGGCTACAAACTTGTGGGCGATACAGCGGTGGTTGCTCTTCGCGCCCACGATGTGTTCGGTTCGAGCAGCCCGTTACTCGGGATGCCATCGGCATTTAGTTCTTGGTCGAATCTCGCAGATCCAGCACATCCTGGGCCACTGGTTTTTTGGGTCTTGGCGCCCACTGCAAGGCTCATAGGAGGCGCCGAGGGAGCACTCCTCGGAACGTTTTTCCTAGCTGCTCTTTCAACAATTTGGATTGTCTTGGCAACAAGTCGCCGACTCGGCAAGCTTGGTGCCCCCGCTGCTGCAATAGCTGTACTTGCGGCATGTCGGCTCGGTTCCTTCACAATCTGGGAGCCCATTAACCCGACGATGGCAGTGCTTCCCGGGCTAGCTCTGTGCTTTGCAGTTTGGTCAGTCCTAGACGGAGAAGATCGGAGTTGGCCGTGGCTCATTGCTGCAGCTTCATTCGTGATCCAAGCCGATCTGTCGTTCCTGCCGAGTGCAGTGGTTCTGGTAGCTCTAGCGGCGGCGGTCACGACTCAGCGATGGGCCAAGGCCGATAAGACCAACCCTGCCACAAGTCGCCAGATTCGTTCAGTCATCGGCTGGAGCGTTGCAGTGCTTGGCGTGCTTTGGGCGCTACCCGTTGGTGAAGCCCTTGCGAACAACGGCGGCAATCTGCTTGAAGGGTGGAAAGCTTCTCGGGCCGATGTTGAAGTTCTTGGTGCAAGCGCAGCAGTCCGAGTTCTTGTATTTATGCTCGCCCCCGCAGTCCTGCTCTCTCCGCTTTTGGTGATCTCGTGGAAACGTAATCTTCCCTCTCGGCGACCGCTCGCCATCACGGCTCTTGTGGCCTCGGTTGGTGCAGCGTTAGGGCAGGCCATGGTGCCTTCGGGCGACCATGGCTCGCTTGTGTGGGTCCCCTTTGCGGTAGCGGCAGTGTTTGTCTTCTTTGCCACTGCAGTCCTCAGCGCCGACATCGCTGCTGGAACCGGTCCTCGCCGTGGGTTCCGACTCGGCATTGGCGTATGGGTACTTCTTCTTGCCACGTCGTTCAGCACGGTGCGCTACCTACCGCATCAAAACCCATTCGGCTCGGAGTTGTTTCCTGCGGTAAAACCGTTAGCAGCGGCTGTGGGCGATCTACAACAGGAGGAAGTTTACCTTCGTCCCCTCAGCGGGCCACGTGGAACAGCGCTAGGGCATGCAATAAGCGAGGAACTGACTAGGCGCGGCGTCAAGATTTTGGTGGAGGAACCGCTTGCACGCTACCTAGGTGCCGGCCGAAGGCTAACTAAAGAGCCAGAGAGCACCCTGTATGTCACATTGGGTACTGATGTCGCTCCAGTCGCAGGCGCTACACGGATTGGTCACTGGCATAACGCTGAACTCAATCATGAGGACCATGAGCTTTTCGACTCCCAACTAGCTGCTGCGGCTAGATCGGCACCACCACGCTGGGCAGAATCGGCTTCAACGTTTTTCGTGGGTTCCATCGTCGCGACGGAGACAGGTATCAGCGATGAAAGCCTTGGCGACGAAGAAATCAACACCATCGGTAAACGGATGTTGAGCGGCCGTGATGACCCCTGGAAATTGCCTAATTCGACCATCCATCACCTAGTTGCAGATGGCCAACTTCTGCTTCCTGACGGCTATGAGCAGCTGCAAAATCAGGCGGTATTTAGCAAACAGACACTCTCAGTCTCTCTTTGGCTAACTTCCTAAGACCCAGACGAAGGGCTGTGCACTGATGTACAGCCCAGATCAGACCCCAGCGAGCAACCTCTTTATGAGGCCTGGAACCCAACCATCGACTCCCCATTGGCTGATGAGCGCATCAATCACCTTCGGGTCACCGAAAAGATTTCCGAGTACTAGGAGATCCCCTGCTTCGGTCGCGATAGTTGGTGTCATGAGGGGACTCCATAACACGGGCGCGCTTGTTGGGGTCTCAGACCCCAACAGCAGCAATGGATGTTCCGGATCTAGGTGAAGGGTTCCCGCCCGTGGCAGTTTGCTGAACGATTCACTACCTGTCGCAATGCTCGTCAGCCATAGGCGGGCCATGGGCCGGCTGACAGTTGCTTGGTGAATGGCCCGGCCCAGTTCTTCAAGAGCCTCACTCCCCCAATTGCCCGCGGTGAGCATGGCCGCAATAGGTGGAGTCTCGCTTCTAGGCCACAGCAACTGAGCGAAGCTCGCAGCAAGGCCGATGATGCGTGGGTTCAAGTCGATGTAGCGGCGATCATGTGGAGACACTTCGATGAAGTCCAGTCCGAACGGGCCCACAAAACCTTGTTGGGCTAGCAAACTTCCTACGGCTTTCACCTCGGACTCGATGCCCGCTCTAGATTTCTCCGACCAGTCCTCACCCGTGATGTTCCCCTGATAGCTCGGCCGATTCCGGTCATCCACCCAAAGGATTTGCCGAGCGGCGGGTAGCACCAGAGTTGAGCCTGCAGAAACTATGCCCATCACACTGCACGGGCGGCCAGTTACATAGGGCGTAACAATCACTTCGCCGGAAAGCGGC
>JBIKPA010000096.1:0-9980 GCA_044357715.1 Microthrixaceae bacterium | reverse complement strand
GATTCAATCTCGCCGACTGCGCCGGAAAAAGATGCAATTCTGAAGTCGCCCGTGACGCTTCGAGGTAGCAGTACTGCATTTGAGGGTACCGTCGATGTTGCAGTTCGCAGCGTGAACAACGACAAACCCCTAGCCACGGGATATGTGACAGGCGGATCAATGGGTGAGATGGGACCTTTTGAGTCGACCTTGGAATTTGCTGACTCGGCGACTGATCAAGGGGCAGTCGTGTTCAGCACGTCATCGATGGAGGATGGCCGACTAACAGAAGCAACAGTTGTTGCCGTCAGGTTTCGCTAGGCAGTGCACTCACGACTCTGATCTAAGTTTTGGCAAACCAAAGGCACACGCAGCCCCAGCCACTGCGATTATTCCTGCTACTAGGGCACCATTTTCGAGAGCCGACAATTGTGCCTGCTCATACAGGGCCACGATCTCTATCGCTTCAGGTTCGGAGATCCCAAGGTTGCTGACAGCGGTAGTCGCTTCGCCTTGAGAGACAAAGGGTAAGTTGCGCTCAATCTCTACAGCCGCCAGTTGTTGAGTCTCTGCCCGGAGCCCTGGTGCATCCTGGACTAGGGCGCCCATCGCCGAAGCAAGGCCAGCAATCACCACCGTTCCAATGATTGCTGGCCCCAACGCAGTTCCAAGGCCGTGAGCGGTGAAGTGAACTCCTCCTACCGAGCTTCTCTCGGCATCGGTAACAGCACTCTGAGATACCGCCGAAAGCTGCGAGGTAAGGAGGCCGAGACTCAGCCCGAGCAGAGCGCCTGCCAGCAAAAACGGGTTTCCGCTAATTGCTGGAGATACTGCCCAATACAGCACCGCTGCTGCTGCGGCGAGTGATCCCATGCCAAAAATGGTGATGGTTCGCGGCGAAAACTTGGTGGAGAGTTTTGGCCAGAGCACTGCAGCGATAAAGCTCAACACCGCCATGGGAAGCAGCGCGATGCCCGAAGCAAAAGCGGTGTACCCAAGCACCGTTTGCAAGTAGAGCAGTATCGCAAAGACAAGGCCTACGGCAACTGCTTGAGCCGCCATTGCAGAGATCAAGCTTGGGCGAAGGTGCCTGCGAGTAAACATTTCTGGGTCTACGAGCACTGGCAGCCCCCGTGCCGCTCGGTGTCGCTGCGTCATAGCAAAAACTCCCAAGCAGATCGCCCCGATCACCACGACAAACGGGGTGAGTGCTAATCCAAGGGGAGTTACTGGCGAATCGTTGTTTTCGATCCAGCCCCAGATTGCGGCCCGCTGAAAGCCCAGCACCACGAGTGCCATACCGGAAGCGCTGAGCAAAACTCCCACGAAGTCGAAGCCTGGCTTTGATGGGGCATTGACTGAGGGGTGAAGAAAACGTACGCAGAAAAGCAACACAGCGGCGAGCACTGCCTCACCAAGAAATGCAAATCTCCACGAGAATTCGGTCGTGAGCCAGCCGCCTAAGATTGGACCCAGCGCCACGGCCACGGCGGTACTCGCAGATAAAACCCCGAAGGCTTTCGCCCGTTCGACACCCTGGTAGGTATTGGCCATCATCGCTACGAGTGCCGGAATGATTAAGACCGCACCGAGGGCTTCAATGACAGACTCGCCGGCAGCAAAGATCAGGATTGAGGGGGCGAGTCCAGAGGTGACACCACCCAGAATCCTTAGCCCCAATCCAACTGCGATGATGAGTCGCAGGCCCATCTGATCGCCGAGTTTGCCCGCTGTGATGAGGAGCGCTGCAATGAGCAGGGCATAAACAGTGATCACTGTTTGTACCGCAGTGATATTGGTCTGCAGGTCTTCGGTGATTGCAGAAATTGAGACGCTCATCAACATGGTGTCGAGCGCCAACAACATCTGAATGGCAGCGAGCACTATGAGTACTGACCACTTTTTCATTCCCAGCCCATCGGTAGTTCCAAGTGATTAGCCTGCCATGAATGAATGACCCTCAAGCCACCCGAGTAAGCCTTCAAGGCCCGAAAATTACGATGGTTGGCGCAGGCGGTATGTCGTTTGGCCCGACCATGGTGAACGACGTTGTGCATACTTCTCGGCTCCGCGGTGCCAGGCTCATGTTGCACGACGTGAACCCCGATCGGCTCGGTCGCGCCTACCGGTTTGCGTGCAAACTCAATGCAGCAGCCGGTGCTCCTGTGGTGCTCGACTATTCAACCGATCCTGCTGAAGCACTGCAGGGATCAGACTTTGTGCTCAGCAGTGCAGAGTTTGGACGTTTTGAGTACTGGCGGCAGGACTATGAGGTGCCAAATAGCTATGGCGCTCGTCAGATCACCGGTGAGAACGGCGGCCCTGGCGCTGTGTTTCATTCGCTACGCAGCATTACCAACACACTCAGTATCTGCGACAGCATCGAGAAGTACTGCCCCGACGCATTCCTCATCAATCTCTCGAACCCGATGAGTCGAGTGACCTTGGCAATCAATCGGGGCACCAACGTCCGCAATGTGGGCATGTGTCATGAGATGCCTATGGGTATCGGCCGGCTCGCCCGCCGTTTGCGTATCAAGCGTTCAGATATTGAGGCCAAAGCCTCGGGCATCAACCACTTCACCTTCTTTACTGAGTTTCGAAATAAGCGAACGGGCGAAGACTTGATGCCAGTGATCCGTGAATTTTATTCGCGGCAGTTCTTTGATTTTTCACCTCGGACGCAGCGGATTGCACAGCAACTAGATCGAGTCCTGCCGGGAGCATTGCTCGTGGAGTTCAATTACCTCCCCCTTGTTACACAACTAGTTCGTGAGTACGGCCTTGTTGCTTGCTCTGTGGATAGCCATATTGGCGAGTACTTGCCCTTTGCTGTGGATGCAGCCGACTGGATGCCAACCCCGTTGGACTTCCATGAACCGCTCATTGTGCGAGCAGAAAAAGCTGCTGCATGGGTGGCTGACACTCGAGTGCCGCTACCGATGCAAGCAATGGGCCACTCCCACGAGGAGGTGATCCCGATTGTGGCAGCCATGTGGACTGATGAGCCCACACGGATTTTGGCGGTAAACGTCCCCAATAATGGGTATCTACCCGATGTGGCAGAGGGCGCCATTGTTGAGGTGGGGGCGTTAGTGGACGGCAGCGGGATTCACCCAGATGTCATGCCTGCTCTTGGGGAGCCACTTGCTGGGTGGATTGCCACACAGGTGGAACTTCAGAATTTGGTTGTGGACGCAGCCATACAAAAAGACCCCAATTTGGCTTTTGAGGCGTTACGGGAAGACCCGAACTCGCCTTCCGATGAGGCAAGTTGTAGGAAAATTTTTGATGAGCTGATGGGACTACAGGCTGCGCATCTTCCCTTTTAGGGAGGCCCATTGTCAGCAGGATTACTGGAGCACTTCGAGCGTGAGCTCAGTCATGATTGGTGTGCCCACCTCGGCTGTGCGGCTCGCTACGAACTTTCCCTGAACTTTGGTATCTACGTAGGTGCCAGACCCGCCGATGAAGTCCATAGACGAGAGAATTTTGCTGCTCCCATCGGCTTCTTGGGTGGCAGTTCCCAAAATGCTGAAACCGATTGAAGAAGCATCAGCCCAGGTCACGGTGAGAAAACCTGTAAATGGCCCGGAGCCGTTGATGTAATTGACGCTTCCCAGAATTTCTACCGTCGCAGGCTGGCCAAGAACTGTTGCTGAGCCAACGAGTTGATTGGCCCCATAGGTCACATCGTCGTCCTTGCCGACTTTGTAGAGCGTCTTGGCAACCGAGGGCATCTCAACCGTTACCGTCTGCGCTGTGGGGCCAAAGGTGACCACGCTTGAAGTTGATGGGGCGGGAGCCGATGAGTTGCTGGCCTCTGCGCTGTCTTGGGTGCTGCATGAAGAAGCGAGAAGTGAAACAAAAAGTAACGAAAACAGCATCAGGCTGGCTTTGCGGAGTGGAGAGTTCATCTACAGATCATGGCAGAGCACACCGAGCTTCGCTGTTCCTCATCGAGGCCGCAAAGGTGCGAGAACCGCTTCGATTGCAACTTCAAGCCAGCGAGAAGTGTCTTCAAAGGCGGTCTCAGTCAGGGTGCGGCCTAGCAACGTCCCATGCAACCAAGCGGCGTAAGCCATTGCATCAAGCTCCTGACGGACAATTTTTTTAGCCTGACCAACCCGAACAATGTCGGCAATGGCGTCAAGAAATCGTTGCTGTCTCTGAACGAGATCCATACGCAGTTCTTCATGAATGAGGGCATCCGCTCCCATCGCTACCCGTGCGTGCCGCGCCTTGATGGTTTCGGGATCAGTGACGGTTCGAACGACTTGCTCGGCAACATAACCGAAAAACTCTTCTGTGGTCTGACAGTCGCTGGCGGTCTTCACATGAGCAGTGTTCTCTTTGAGCAGTAGCCGCCGGTAGCGCTCGGCAGTTGCAGCAGCAAGCAGGCCTTCTCGGCTTCCAAAGAAGTGATACAACGAGCTGCGCGAAGCGTGAGCCTCGTCAAGAATCTCCACAATTTGAGAGCCATCCCAGCCGTTGATCTCAAGACTGCGGATTGCAGCATTCAGAAGGAGTTCTCTACCGGCTGCCACGATGACAGTGTAGCGAAGGGCAACTCATCCTCAGCCTGAGCAGGTCGCTTTATGGTTGGGCTCGCTTCAGGCCGTATCTTGTTGCCAACAAGATGTAACCCTCCTGAACTGAGAAAGCTCAACCATGCCTCAGCAAGATTCCGGTAACTCAACTCCCTTGGCCGAAGCAAGAGACCGCTACCAACAAGAGCGCCAGAAGCGGCTTCGAACTGACGGAATGGATCAGTTCGTAGAACTCAAAGGGGATTATTCGGAGTACGACCGCGACCCCTATGCAGACTCTGACTTCACGCGTGAGCCAATAACAGAGCAGACCCAGGTAGTCATCGTCGGAGCTGGTTTTGCGGGCATGCTGACTGCAGTCAACCTGCTGAAGCGGGGGGTGACTGACTTTCGGATTATCGACAAGGCGGGCGACTTTGGCGGGACCTGGTACTGGAATCGCTACCCGGGATGCATGTGCGATGTGGAGTCCTATACCTACCTTCCGCTACTCGAAGAGACCGGGTATATGCCAACTATGAAGTATGCGGGAGCACCCGAAATCTTTGCTCACTGTCAGCGCATCGGCGAGCAGTTCGACCTGTACTCACGAGCACTGTTCCAAACCGAGGTAGCTACTGCCGAGTGGGATGAGTCCACCTCAAACTGGCAGGTGGTGACCTCAAGAGGCGACCACATCTCGTCACGGTTCCTTGTCACTGCGGGCGGTATCTTGAGCAAAGCGAAGCTGCCAGGAATCCCCGGAATTGAGACCTTTGCGGGGAAGGCATTCCACACCAGTAGGTGGGACTACAACTTCACCGGCGGTAGCCCTACAGAAACCATGGACAAGCTGAAAGACAAGCGAGTCGGCATCATCGGTACGGGTGCAACCGCCGTGCAGGTGGTTCCTCGTCTTGCCGAAACAGCCAAAGAGGTGTTCGTGTTTCAACGCACGCCATCAGCTGTGGGCGAGCGAAATAATGGCCCCACTGATGCCGAGTGGTACGCCAGCTTGCAGCCCGGTTGGCAAGCCGAGCGCATCCGCAACTTCACCCAGGCTGTGACGGGCAAAAAACCAGAACAGAACCTTGTGGCCGATGGCTGGACCGAAGTGATGTGGGAAGACACCCAGTCTGTTGCAGCAACACCCGAGCAGGCTGAAGCGTTAGAGCAGTCAGACTTCGACACGATGGAGGCATTGCGTCAGCGGGTTGCTCGGATTGTTGAAGACCCTGAAACCGCAGACAAGCTGATGCCCTGGTACGGAAAGCATTGCAAGCGGGTCTGCTTCCATGACGAATACCTGCCAGCGTTCAATAAGGACAATGTTCACCTAGTCGATACGGATGGCCGCGGTGTTGAGTCAGTCACGCCAACCGGGCTTGTTGTCAATGGCGTGGAGTACCCCATTGACGTGCTTGTTTTTGCATCAGGGTTTGAGGTGACCACCGACTTGAATCAGCGGTTGGGGTTTGATCCGGTTGGACGTAACGGCGTTGCCATGAGCGAGCGTTGGAACGACGGAGCTCACACCTTGCACGGAGTGCTTGCTGCTGACTTCCCGAACATGTTGATGATCAGCATCGTGCAGGCCGGGTTCGGAACGAATTTTTTGCACTTCTTGTCGGAGTCGGCCAATCACGTGTCTTGGGTGATCTCTCGTTGTATCGAGGATGGCATCACCACCATCGAAGCGACCCCCGAGGCCGAAGAGGCGTGGCATCGCACCTTGATCGAGGAGGCAATGCAGATAGCGGGATACTCAATGAGCTGCACTCCTGGGTACTACAACAGTGAGCAAGGCCAAAACCCGAAGGCGCGGCGCAACCTCACCTACACCGGCAGTTTGCTTGACTACGTGGGGTACCTAGAGCGTTGGCGAGATGATGAAGGATTCCCCGGGGCGAAGTTGGATGCTTAGGGCACCGGTTCACGTTTTTCACGATGAGTTGTCGAAACTCGACGGCATCGGGACTGCAACTGCGATCCGCAACGGCGACCTGTCTGCTGCAGAGGTAGTCGCTGCCGCTATTGCTCGGGCAGAGCTCATTGACCCAGTGCTCGCCGCAGTGGTAACTAGGGACTTCGACCGGGCGCTAGTCCGCGCAGACAAAGGTGTGGTCGGCCCATTCGGCGGCGTGCCAACCTTTATCAAAGACAATGAAGACGTTGAAGGGCTGCCCACTCGGCAGGGCTCGGCAGCGTTGGCCTGTGCACCAGCGGCTAAGCGAACAGCCCCTGTTGCTGCGCAGATGCTGGACATGGGAATGGTCTGTTTGGGAAAGAGCTCACTGCCCGAATTCGGTTTCATCCCTTCAGCTGAGTTCCCTGATGACACCGCTCCCACTCGCAACCCATGGAACCCTGATCACACAGCCGGTGGATCTTCAAGTGGATCAGCAGCGCTAGTCGCCTCGGGTGTCGTGCCGGTTGCGCACGGCGTAGATGGCGGCGGGTCAATTCGCTTGCCGGCAGCTTGTTGCGGCCTCGTTGGACTCAAGCCGTCACGCGGTCGGCTAGCGGTGAGTCCTGATGCAAAATTCTTGCCAGTTGATATTTTGGGCGAAGGCTTGCTCACTCGGACTGTTCGAGACACAGCGATGTATCTCTTCGAGGCAGAGCGACGCTATGCAAACCCCAAATTGCCTCTGCTGGGTTTGGTCCAAAACGGGACGGACCGAAAGTTGCGAATTGCCCTAGTGGCTGACTCTCCAAATGGTCGGCCAGTTGATGCACCCACTGCGGCAGCACTTGCCGGCGCTGCCGCTTTGCTGGAGAGTCTGGGTCACACGGTTGAACCGGTGACACTGCCGGGGCTTGACGAATTCGAGGCCGACTTTAAGCACTACTGGGCTGCGCTCGCCTTCGCTGTTTCCATTGCTGGGCCTCAGCTCTATGGCAAGGCTTTTGATAAGTCTCAGCTCTCTGATCTAACGCTGGGCCTCGCCAGAATGTTTAAGAAGAACCTGCGGCGTTCACCGGGTGCGGTTCGCCGCCTGCGTGCATCTACAAAGATTCAGGATCAGGTATACCGCTCCTTTGACTTGGTGATGTCTCCGGTTGCGAACGCTGTTGCTCCAAGCATTGGGCAACTGTCGATGAAGCTGCCCTTCGATGAGTTGTTTCCACGAGTTGAGGATTGGGTGGGGTTCACGCCGCTTGCCAATGCAACCGGTGAGCCATCAATCTCGTTGCCACTCGGCCACGATGAGGCCACGAACTTGCCAGTTGGCGTGATGTTCACAAGCGCAGTGGGTAGTGATCGCCTGTTGTTAGAACTTGCTTTGGACTTAGAGGCTGCTTCGCCGTTCAGGCTGATTGCCTAAAGCCTGTGGACTGAAGAGCCGGTACTGCTTGAGGTGGCGAATTCCTCCACTGCGTCGGACACGTCATCAAGGTCTAATTGCGGCTCGTCAAAGCGCCGGACCTCTCGGTAAGTGCGATCCCGGCCGGAATCATCGACGAACCAGGTGTGCAGGCGTTCAAGGGTGACTTGTCGAAGTACCGCTGGAAGATCCGAGATCTCGGCCGGGTTCGGGCGACCCACGCTCAGGAGGCGGCCGATGTCATAGAGATCAGAGGAACGCTTCTCGGGTTTGGATGATGCGCGCAGCGGAACAGCGCTGCACTTCATGACAAGCAATCCGACGGTGGTTGCGACCAGCCTGCCGTTGGCTTCGGCCAAGCGTTCTCCGGTGCTGTCCTGCACTGCAACAACGTCAAGCGCCGTAGCGTGATCGTGCGCCCAAGTGTGCGCCACTACGGCGAGTTCTAGGTCGCTTAGCTCACTACCACCCGCCGATAGCAACTCAAGTACCTGCTCAGCGGACTCGGAGGCCACTTCGATCACGTCAAGATCAAGGCCGCCCTCGAAGGAGTATTGACCTCCCCCTGTGCTGGTGAGGGCCAAGCGGCTGATTGATTCGTGGTGGTCATCGAGGCCGCGAGTAATGACGTCTAGGTCGACGGTGGTGCGGTGCGGTACGCCGACCCGACACATAACGGCGAGGCCACCGATCAGCCTCATCTCGCTGGGAAGCGAAGCGAGCAGTTCCACCTCTCTATGGGTGGTGCCCCCGGGTCGACCCGAAAGCACAATTGGGCCTAGTTCGTTCACGTTGGGCTCGTTGGACGCAAAATACCCCAGGCCTGGACGATCTCTTGGCCTCTCGCAGGGTCGGCTGCCAGTCTGAGTGCGCAGAGCACGGGATGTGCAACTCGCCAAGGCTGGTTTTCGGTGGCGGGGCACTCCTCGTTGTCGGGAAGCCAGGTCACCGGAGCGAGTCGTACCCAAGATCGGGTGGGTTGCTCGCGATCCACGAGAGTTCGAGCCCTGCGAAGGGCGGTCGGCGAAGTGAGGTACATCCGAGCCGGAAGGTCTCCCACAGCGGGGATTTTTGCACCACCCATGGTGGCCGCACGTTCGTCAACTCGGACTACCTGGTTGGGCCCAAGCAGTGTTCCTACCTGATCGGCACTCGCAGCAAGCGCTATCCAGCCTTCGTCCGGAAAGTGAGCGGCAGTCTCCCAGAACAGATCCGGCATGAGTGGACGGTGAGTATTTTTTCCTATCAGGCCCTGCTCGGTGAATCTTCCTAGCAACTCGTGGATAGCTCCGGCGCTTCGACCTATCCGCGGGGCAAGCTTGCGAGCAGAAACGGACTGCTCGGGTGCGATCATGGCGGCGAGCGCAATCTCTAGGCCTACTGGAGTCCATGTGTTGAGCGGCTTGGTGCGCACGGTTCGTTGCCCGGGCACCGTGGCTTCGATGCGGATTCCAGGAGTCCATAGCCGTAGGTCCCCGCGTCGATCGAGCCAACCCCAGCCAGCGTCACGCAGTACCGCGCGGCCGGCTTCGCTCACCCGATCGGATACAACGATGGCTGGTAGACGGCCCCGGTTTTCGTGCAGTACTTGGGTCAGGTCTGCTGGGGTGGGATGAGCGCGAGAGACAAGGGTGGGTGTAATCCGGACACCGTCTACGAAGAGTGCGTCGCCCTCGGCATGGACCGGAACCCCAAGTTCGGTGAGTGCAAGGACTAGTTCCTCTGTGAGCTCGGTTTTGTTCATTCGCTGCACCTCATTCAGAAGAGGTTCCCTGCTCGTGCCGTCACGAACACAGAACATATCCTATCTGAGGTGAATGAAATCCGCCACAATTTCCTGCTCGTGCCGTCACGAACACAGAACGTGAGCTGGGAGCGAACCAAACTCCGCAGTTTTGGCTGTGCCATTGGCTCAACCGCTGCCTCTACCGCTGCCTCTTTGGCGCCGGTAAGCGACGGTATCCGTCGCTTACCGGCGCCAAAGATTTTGGTGGCGGGGCGAAGGACCGAACCCTGCAGGTTCGGTCCTTGCCGATGTCTCGCGACATCACATGGCGGAAGGAGGGGGATTCGAACCCCCGGAGACCGTGAAGCCTCAACGGTTTTCAAGACCGTCGCATTCGTCCGCTCTGCCATCCTTCCG
>JBIKPA010000296.1:0-2815 GCA_044357715.1 Microthrixaceae bacterium | reverse complement strand
GTTGGATTCCAAGAATCGCTCGATTGCCTGTGCTACTCGCTCTGATGCGTGGCCGTCATTGAAGGTCAAGAGCGATTCGACGAGGTTGCTTCGGCCTTCGCTTCGCTGAGAGGGGTCAGTTAGTGCCGTCACAATCTCATCTCGAAGCTGCTGCTCATCATCTGCCGTTGCAAGCCCACCCGAGGCCGTTACGGGCAACCAATGTTCACGATCGTAAAGACCTCGCACCTGTTTGGCATCTCGGCTGCTCAGTCCGGGGACAAACCTGGGTCCGATCTGAGGCCGATCGAACACTGCCCCATCGAGTGTCATCGATGAACTGACGTTGATCTGCACGACACAGTGAGCAAGTGTCGACATTTGGTCTTTGACCTGGTCCTCATTCGGCCACGATTGGTGAGTGCCCGAACCTGTTCCCCAAGGCTCAGCCACCACACCATTCGTCAAAGCCTTGCGAAGGTCGTTCCACGGACCCGCAGGGTCGGCTGGGTGTCGACGTACGATGAGAAAAGGGTTCATGGGTAGAAGCGAACTGTTGATCCACTGGTCGATCAGCAGTGGTAGTCGCCACTCGAAAGGTACAAGGTGTCTTGGTCCGGCACCGTAAAGAATGACTGGCCTGTCAGGCGGTATCCCATGCCTTTCACGCCACGCCGACTCGTCTTCGATGAGTTCAGGTCGATGATGCAAGTCAAACTGGGGGGCACCGGTAACAACGAACTGTTGGGAATTCAGCTCTGGGTAAGAACGCAGGAGTTCTTGGGCATTCGCGCTGTTCCAGACTGCGAACAGGTCGCTTCGCGTAATCAATCGGGCGCGTGTTGTGGGGTTATCCCAAGAGATGAGGCTGGTAATCGACGCTATGGAAAGGTCTCGGGCAGCGAACAGGGTGAGCGCATCTTGATCGTGATACGGCGTCAGACACAGAACTGCGTCAGGCTCTACCAACTCAAGGCATTCCCTAAACTCATCTAGGTTGCTACCAGCTTGGACACATGCAGCATCTATTGCTTCGATTGCCGCGGCGCCGCCCGGCCTCGTTACGCTCATATAGTCCCGAAAGCGGCGCATCTGACCGAGGACGCGAGTTCGGATGCCTAAGGTTTGATCAACCCTCGCTCGCTTCTCAATCGCTGTGGTCGGGCTAGCCATCCTTTTTTGATGAACGAGGGCCATTTGACGACGATGCGAACGGTATTCGTGGGTCAATACGGCTTCAGGCAAAACCACAACCTCAAACCCCTTCTTCGTCAACAGGTCTTTCAGTTCGTCATCTTGGAACCCGAGGCCAATAGCCAACTCAGAGCTTTGAGCCAAATAATCCAAGAGGCCTGTAGAGAGTAAGTAACGAACGCTGAATCCGTAGGTGAGAAGGACCAACAGCTTTGGTCGGCCAGACATGTTGCTCACTCCTTTACGTTACCCATGAATCACAAAATTCGGGCGACCTAGATCGCATTGTCCTTACAAGCTGCGATGACTCGAGATTCTGCAGAAACACTGCGGTGCAGAAACTACGGCGGGTAACATACGCCATTCTCACTAAGGGGGGCCGTGGCCCAGAATCTGCCGTCTCTTACTGCTGTGGTCAGCCGCTTTCCGGCACCGTCACAGACGTTCATTCTTCGCAAACTCACAGCCCTACGAGACGCCGGTATGGCGGTCACCGTGGCATCCACCTCATTCACCGCGAGCAGCGCTGAACTGGGGTTTCCGATGCTCTCACTCATGCCCTGGCAGTCACCGCGAGTGGCCCTTCAACCATCGAGTCGAGCAGCGTGGCCTGCAGCGCTTTCGGCTGTTGTGGCGCGGGGAGAGAAGAAGTCTGGCGGACTTCGCCAACGAGTGACTCTTGCGCCGATTCGAGCGATTGACTCCCAGATTGCCCACTTTGAGTTCTCCGGTATCGCTGCCTCCTACCTTGATGAACTTCCCAAGCTTCACCGGAACACGAAGATCGCCGTGAGTTGCCGCGGTGCGGCCGAGCAGATTGAGCCCCTCAAGAACCCGCAACGGCGTATTGCTTTGGAGCGCGTCTTCGAGATTGCAGACCTCATCCATTGCGTGTCTGACGACATGCGGATCACTGTTGAAGCACTCGGTGCCCCAGCAGCCAAGATTCTGGTGAATAGGCCAGCCATTCCCGTGGATCAATTCGCTTCGCTCCGCAGCCGAGAGCTTGAGCACGACGGACCATTCCGGCTGTTGTCGATTGGGCGACTGCACTGGAAAAAAGGCTTCGACGACAGCATCCGAGCCGTAGCTGAACTTCTCAAACGAGGTATCGAGGTTGACTATCGGATCGCTGGAGAAGGCCCAGAGCGAGAGAAGCTGATGTTCATGATCCATGAGCTTGGCTGCGAAAGCTCGGTGAGTTTGCTCGGTGCTTTGGGGCAAGCAGAGATCAAAGAGTTGCTCGGCTGGTCCGACGCTCTGCTCCTTCCGAGTCTGAGCGAAGGAATCTCGAACGCCGTACTTGAAGCAATGGCGGCGGGCCTGCCTGTGGTGAGCACTCGTTGTGGCGGAATGGCCGAGGTTGTAGAGGATGGCGTAAACGGAATTCTTGTTGATGTAGGCGACACATCTGCCATGTGTGATCACCTAGCCGAGATGGCTAGCAGCCCAGACACTCGGGCACGTCTAGGTTCCGCCGCAGCAGCTACGGCCGACACGCATCTAGATATCAGCCATCAATTAAGCCGATTCATTGAGGCCTACCGTGGGCTCATCAGCAGCGTGTCAGGTGCGAATCCGAGACAAAGCTAGAGCCTCTTTGTAGAAGGCATTGTTGTTCTCAAGGTCGGTGCGGTCTCCG
>JBIKPA010000095.1:0-10030 GCA_044357715.1 Microthrixaceae bacterium | reverse complement strand
AACACGTGGGACTGAGTTCAACAGCCTAACCCGTAGGTACAATCCGTGGCATCTGAGTTACCGGGTATGGTTCGAAGATCCTGAGAGTCCCCTCGGTTAGCTAAGGAACAGAGCACAGCACATGGCAGTCGGAAAGCGCCGTTCTCTGCGGCGAACTCGAAAGCAGAGCATCGCACTCGCCGGGGCTGGCTATATCGCAGTGGTTCATGCACTTGCGGCAGAGTCAGCAGGCGCCAAAGTCACCGCAGTGGCTTCTGCCGGCGGCAAGTCCGCCCGTCACCTTGCAGGCGAACTTGATGCTCGCAAAGTTTCACCCGAGGCGCTACCTGCAGGGGCGGATTTTCTCATTGTGGCTACTCCACCTGCTCAGCATGCAGCGCTTGCCCTTCAAGGCTTACAAGCTGGAGCCAGCGTTTTGGTGGAAAAGCCGTTGGCCTGCACCCTGGCCGAGGCAGACCAGATCGTCCAAGCTGCCATGAGCGCTGCTGGGTCTGGCGCAGTGCTTCGCTGCGCAGAGAATCTGTTGCATTCCCCCGTATGGGCTCAGGCCACGGCCCGCAGAGCAAGCCTCGGCCCTTTGACCCACTTGTCCCTGCGCACCCTTCAGCCGCCACCAGATTGGGGGCATTTTGCTGAGCCATTAGACGATGGGGGCGTACTCTTCGACTTAGGCCCGCACCCTCTGGCGCTTGCTCTGGGTCTGGCCGATGAGTCGGTAGTGGCGGTGACCGCAACCCTTACATCAACACGTGAAGATGGGGCCGACGATCACGCTGAAGTTGGTCTTCGCTTTCAGTCCGGCTTGAGAGCAACCCTTGAGGTCTCTTGGATCTCGGAGTTCACGATTTGGGAGGCACAAGCTTCGAGCGAGTCGGGCGTGTTACGGATCGAACTCATCCCCGAAGTCGTACTTGAACACAACGGTGAAAGAGTTGATGTTCCACTGCGCCATCCTGATGCAGACGCAACCCTTGAGCAGTTTGGGTATGTCGATCAACTCATCGACTTGATCTCAAGATCCCCTGACCGGCCGGGGCAAACTGCTCAACAAGGGCGCGAGGTTCTTGAGATCATTTGCGCCGCATACTGCTCGGCCGGTTTAGATGGAAGAGAAATTGCCCTTCCATTTACCGGTGAAAGATCACTGACCCCGATGCAACTGTGGAAGGGCAATCAGGCCTAGGCCTGCGGCGGTTAGAAATCGGCGTTCATCTCGAACTCGCCAGTGATGCCTGTCTGGTAGGCAGAGACAGTGCGCTCAAAGAAGTTTGTTAGTTCCTGAACATCTTGAAGCTCCATGAATGCAAACGGGTTCTTCGATCCGTACTGCTTGGGAAGACCGAGGGTTGTCAGTCGCTGATCAGCAACGAACTGCAGGTATTCGCGCATATCACCAAGCGACATCCCCGGGATTCCCTGCGAGAGCAAGTCCTCGGCAAAGCCGTACTCAACTTCAACAGCTTCAGAGATCATGGTTGCAATGCTTGCTGACAGTTCCTCATCGAACAGTTCAGGCTCTTCGCGGCGCACCTCTTCGATTACAGAGAACGCAAAGTTCATGTGGCCGCTCTCATCGCGGAACACCCAGTTGGTACCAGAGGCCAAACCATTGAGCAGGCCCTTGGAACGCAGGAAGTACACGTAAGCAAAAGCACCGTAGAAAAACAGGCCCTCTATGCAGGCGGCAAAGCAGATCAAGTTGAGCAGGAACTGCTTACGATCAGCTCGGGTGTGAAGTTCGTCGAGGCCGTTGATGGAGTCAATCCACTTAAAGCAGAACTCACCTTTACGCCGAATCGAAGGAATATTCTCAATTGCTGCAAAAGCTTCGGCTCGCTCGTTCTGATCGGGAATATAGGAGTCGAGCAACGTCAGGTAGAACTGAACGTGCAGCGCCTCTTCGTAGAGCTGACGCGACAGATACATGCGCCCCTCGGGGCTATTGATGTGCTTGTACAAGTTGAGTACCAGATTGTTTGAGACAATTGAGTCCCCGGTTGCGAAGAATGCCACCAAGCGGTTGATGAGGTGGCGCTCGGCCGGAACAATCTTGCGCTGCAGATCAACAAGGTCATCAGAGAAGTCCACCTCTTCGACTGTCCATGTATTGCGAATAGCATCGCGATACATGTCGTAGAACTGCGGGTAACGCATGGGGCGCAGAGTCAGATTGAACCCTGGGTCGAGCAGGTTTCCTGCTGGCCGTGCACCAGCTGCGGGCTGAGCGGCACTTTGGGTGAGATCAATCTCTGCAGCTTCGGAACTCAGATGATTATGTTCTTCTTGGGTCAGCACGGGTTCGGCTATAGACATGGGGACTTCCTCTGGGATATGTGTGTTCGGGCGGGTGAATCGGGTGAACTACGCGGGTATTGATTGCACCGAGATGTCAGTGCAACTACCCGGCAACTACTGGCAGGCGTCGCAGGACTCTGGGTCTTCAAGGGAGCAAGCAATGGCTTCTTCATCGGAGTAGGTGCGAGCAGCATCTTCTTGAGCGGCAATCTCGCCAATTTCTGCCTCAAACTCCGACTCGGTCTCACGAGTTGGTAACGGTGTGGCAGGCACTCCGCCACCAGTTGGCCCCGAGGTATTGCCAGAAGCACCGGTAGTGGTCTTGTTGATTCGGGTTGCTGGCCGAGACCGCAGGTAGTAGGTGGTCTTGAGACCCTGCTTCCAAGAATGCATATACATCGAGGAAAGCTTCCCGATGGTTGGAGATTCCATAAACAAGTTGAGCGACTGCGACTGGTCGATAAATGCGCCTCGCCCTGCTGCCATATCGATCAAGGAGCGCATCGGGATTTCCCAAGCCGTGCGGAACAGTTGACGAACATCTTCGGGGATCTCTTCAACCTCTTGAACTGATCCTTCAGCGCGCTTGATGGCTGCAATCACTGGCTCTGTCCATAGCCCCAGGGCCTGAAGCTCTCGCACCAGATAGGCATTGATCTGCAAGAACTCACCCGAGAGGGTCTCTCGCTTGAACAGGTTCGAAACCTGAGGTTCAATGCACTCGTAGCAGCCAGCAATCGAGGCAATTGTTGCGGTTGGCGCGATTGCAATGAGGAGCGAGTTACGCAATCCATGCGCAGCAATGCTCTCCTTGAGTGTTGCCCAGCGGGCAGGGTCGGTTGGGGTCACTCCCCACAGATCGAACTGAAGATCACCCTTGGCAGCACGGGTCTCGTCCCATCCACCATGTGAGCCACTGGCCTGTGCGAGCTTGTTTGATGCAGTGAGCGCATGGAAGTAAATCTCTTCCGAGATTCGGGTAGAAAGTTCACGAGCCTCATCAGAGTCAAAGGCCAGTCGCAGCTTGAAGAACACATCCTGCAGGCCCATCAGACCAAGACCAACTGGGCGCCATTTAGCGTTTGAGGTTCCAGCAGCATCTGTCGGGTAGAAATTGATGTCTACGACACGGTCCAAGAAGGGCACCGCTAGCTGCACAACCTGAGCGAGCCTGTCGTAATCAAAGGCCAACTTGCCGTCTTCGCCGGGGCTCACCATGGCTCCGAGATTGACTGACCCCAAGTTGCAAACTGCGGTCTCGGACTGGTTCGTAACCTCAAGAATCTCTGTGCACAAGTTCGACAAATGCACCACGTTCGGAGTGCCATCAGCGGCATTCATCCCCGTCTGGTTGCATTTCAGGTTTGACGCGTCCTTGAAGGTCATCCATCCGTTGCCTGTTTCAGCCAGGCTTCGCATCATGCGGCTATACAGCTGACGGGCAGGAACTTGCTCTTCAAACAAGCCTTCGTTCTCTGCTTGCAGATAGGCCTCACGGAACTCGTCACCGAACAGGTCCACTAGGTGAGGGACCTTCTTGGGATCGAACAGCGACCACTGCCAGTCCTGCTCGACGCGCTCCATAAACAGATCGGGCACCCAGTTCGACAGATTTAGATTGTGCGTACGGCGAGCGGCGTCACCAGTGTTTTCTTTGAGTTCCAAGAAAGCTTCAATGTCTGCATGCCATGTCTCGAGGTAGACACAAGCGGCGCCCTTACGGCGACCGCCCTGGTTCACTGCTGCCACCGAGGAGTCAAGAGTCTTCAGCCAAGGAACGATGCCATTCGATAAGCCGTTGGTTCCACGGATGAGTGAATTGCGAGAACGGATGCGGCTGTAAGAGAGTCCGATTCCGCCGGCGTGTTTCGACAGGCGAGCGACATCGCGGTAGCGATCGTAGATGGCATCAAGGTTGTCTTCGGGGGAATCAAGCAAGTAGCAGCTCGACATTTGCGGATGCGTGGTTCCCGAGTTGAACAGCGTGGGTGAAGATGGCAGGTAATCGAGAGAAGAGATGAGTTGATAGAACTCAATTGCCTCTTCGGGAGAGGTGGACAGGCCACAAGCCACTCGCAACAAGAAGTACTGCGGTGTTTCAATCACGCTGCGGGTTTCTGGGTGCCGCAGCAAGTAGCGGTCGTAGACGGTCCGTAGGCCGAAAAACTCATAGAGCCAGTTGCGCTCCGGAAGGATTGCGTCATTGAGTTTGCGGGCGTGAGTTGCAACCATTGCAGCTGTCTCGGGGCCAATAATGCCCTGTGCGCTGCCAAGTGCAACTGACTGAGAGAAGGAGTAGATGTCTTGGTTCTGGACTTCTTTGTCCACCACCGTTGCCAACAATCGCGCTGCGAGCTTGGAGTAGTTGGGCTCTTCTGCAATGAACGCTGCGGCAGTTCGGATGGACAAGTTATCTAGCTCTTCGGTGGTCGCACCATCGACCAACCCAGAGATGGTGCGAGTTGCAACTCGCATTGCATCCACATTTTCTAATCCTGCAGCGCAGCGGGCGACTGCACGAACGATCTTGTTCAGGTCTACTGGTTCCAAGCTGCCGTCGCGCTTGGCAACGCGCATCTGAATCCCGATAGCGGATGCTTCCGCGTCATTGCTTTCGAGCACTTCGATTTCTCTGAGATCCTCTGAAATTGCCACGTATTTTCCCGTTCCCTGTCTGCTCGTCTTTGGTCTGCTGGCTTCGGTTATCTGGCCTTCGGAGTTGCCGCCCCAGCCTCTGTGCCAAATGTCTCTCTCTTGCTACAATTTTCTTCCGGAACTACCACATATAGGGGCAGTTTCGAGTTCACACCCTAGATGTGGTGGTGCAGGCATGTAATTACAGACGCGTAACTACTCTGCTGTCAACACTATCAGGAAGAGTTTTTCAAAGAATTTTGAGATCGCGCGGAGTGAGGTGGCCACCACCACAGGCCGTGAGATTTCGGGTCGCGAGTTTTCGCGTTTACAGAGAAGTTCCGCTCCGTTCCCAATGACTCCCCCTAGCGCCAATCGGTCCCAACTTGGTCAATCAGTCCAAGAGAGTGCGTCGCAGCGAGTACTTTGATGGGGTGGAACGAGCAGACCGAGCAGAGGATCTTCGACCTGGATCCGCCTCAGCGCCGCTTTGGGATCCGTCAGCAATTCCCGCAGCCACGGTGATCGTTCTTCGAGATAGCCCCGAGGGAATCAATGTCTTGATGCTGAAACGCAATCGCGATCTAGCGTTCGCTGGCGGAATGTGGGTTTTCCCCGGTGGACGCATTGATGCAGAGGACTTCGATGAGCCTGACCCAGCCGCAACAGAGATGGCGAGTCGCAGCCCTCATGATCTGGAGCAGGCTGCAGTAGTTGCAGCGGTTCGCGAGGCACGCGAAGAAGCAGACTTAGTCCTAGTTCGCAGCAGTTTGCGAAGATGGTCGCACTGGACGCCCCCTCCTGAAACCCCAAAGCGTTTCAGCACGGCATTTTACATAGCGCCCTGGAACCAAAAATCTGGTGAAGTGACTGTTGATGATGGCGAGATTAGGGAGCACCGGTGGCAACAGCCCGCTCAGGTGCTTGAACTTCGCGATGACGGTCAAGTTGGGCTAACTCCCCCGACTTTCATCACTCTGAGCCAGTTGCTGGAATTTGATAGCGTGGCGGAAGTGTTTGCTGCAGCGGAGACTCGCCCGGTTGAACACTTTGCAACCCGCATTGCCGTAGACGGATCAGAGATTGTTGCGATGTACCACGGAGATTCGGGTTATGAAACTGCTGAGCCCAATCTTGGCGGCGCAAGACACCGACTCCTTATGGGCAGCACTTGGAACTATGAGCGCGACAGCGATTCATGACTGACCGATTTGAACCCACTGACAGGTTCGACGGGGGCCCTCCGCAGGAATCTCAGGTGCTCGCTCCCGAGCAGATTGTGTGCGTGGACTGCGGCGGAACCTGCCATTTACTGACTCGGCCTTTTGTTGAAGAGGATGGGACCGAAGGCTTTCTGCCCGGCGATATCGTTGCCTACCGCTGTGAAGACTGCCTCGACCGGTGGGATATCGAACTTGAGTAGCACCTGAGAGCTAAGCCCGCGAGACTGCACCAACCGAATGCGGCTCAAGGCCGGCAGTAGGATGGGTCATTGCTCGCACTGCGCCTACCTTGTGCGCGGTGCCGCATCCGACTACCCCACCTCATCCGGAGCCCACGACTCACATGTCCCTGCCCCCATCTGATGCTTCATCCGAGTCTGATCAGCCGTATCCAACGGTTCCCACCCGGGGCGATTTTCCTGCGATTGAACGTCGAATACTTGAACGGTGGGAGGAGCAAAACACGTTTGAACGCTCCGTTGATCAAGTCCCAAGCGGTGGAGCCGTTGGTTCTGAGTTTGTTTTCTATGATGGCCCCCCTTTCGCCAATGGCTTGCCGCATTACGGACACCTCCTGACGGGCTACGTCAAAGACGTTGTGCCTCGCTATCAGACCATGCTGGGAAAACGAGTTGAGCGGCGCTTTGGCTGGGATTGCCATGGTCTGCCCGCTGAGATGCAGACCGAAAAAGAACTCGGTGTGTCGGGGCGCGTCGCTATTACTGACTATGGCATCGACAAATTTAACGAGCAGTGTCGTTCCTCGGTGCTTCAGTTCACCCAAGAATGGGAACGCTACGTCAGCCGTCAAGCCCGATGGGTGGACTTCGACAACGACTACAAGACCATGGACGCCACATACATGGAGTCAGTCATCTGGGCGTTCTCGCAGCTCTACGACAAGGGCTTGATCTACGAGGCCTATCGGGTCATGCCCTATTCCTGGGCTGCAGAAACACCACTTTCTAATTTTGAGATTCGCCTAGATGACGCAACGCGGCCACGACAAGACCCAGCACTAACGGTTGCGTTCTCCCTCGAGGCAATCGGCGGAGAGGCAGCCGATTTGCCAGAGGCGCTACAAGGCGAAGATGGTGTGGAGATCTGGGCATGGACCACCACGCCTTGGACTTTGCCCTCCAACTTGGCGCTAGCTGTTGGGCCAGAAGTCAGCTACGCCGTAGTGGAGATTCACTCGGGTAGTCGTGCGGGCCGCCGAGTAGTTATCGGCGCAAACGCAGTAGCCAAATATGAACATGAGCTCGGAGAAGGCCACAGCGTCGTTGCACACCTTGCCGGCTCAGAACTTTCTGGGCTGAGATACCGCCCACTGTTTGAGTACTTCGCAACACATGCCGACAGCTTTCGAGTCCTTGTTGACGATTACGTCACCGATGAGGATGGCACCGGGGTTGTTCATATGGCACCTGGTTTTGGCGAAGATGATCAGCGTGTCTGCGAGGCCAACGGCATCGTGTTGGTCTGCCCTGTAGATGATTCGGGACGCTTCACTTCAGAAGTCACGGACTACGAAGCGCAAAACGTTTTTGATGCAAATCCGGTCATCATTGCCGATTTGAAGCAGGCGGGAATTGTCGTCCGTCACGATACCTACGACCACAACTACCCGCATTGCTGGCGAACCGACACGCCAATCATCTACAAGGCAGTCTCATCTTGGTATGTCGAGGTCACCGCCATTCGAGATCGTCTGGTCGAACTCAACCAAGAGATCAACTGGATTCCGTCGCATGTAAAGGACGGGCAGTTCGGGAAATGGCTAGAAGGTGCCAGGGATTGGTCAATCTCTCGTAACCGTTTCTGGGGTTCGCCGATACCTGTCTGGCGAAGCGATAACCCCGAGTACCCACGCATTGATGTTTACGGCTCGCTAGATGATATCGAGCGAGACTTTGGCGTTCGCCCAAAGAATCTGCACCGGCCATTTATCGATGAACTCACACGCCCCAACCCAGATGACCCCAGCGGCGAATCCACCATGCGGCGAGTATCTGAAGTTTTTGACTGTTGGTTTGAGTCTGGATCAATGCCATTCGCTCAGGTGCATTACCCATTCGAGAACCAACAATGGTTCGATGAGCACTCGCCGGCCGACTTCATTGTTGAATACATTGCTCAGTCACGCGGGTGGTTCTACACGCTGCACGTACTCTCGGGCGCCCTATTCGATCGGCCAGCGTTTTCGAATGTGATCTGCCACGGTGTGGTACTCGACAACGAGGGTCGCAAGCTCTCTAAAAAGCTACGCAACTACCCCGACCCTGTAGAGGTGTTCGAGTCTCACGGCTCGGACGCCCTCCGCTGGTACTTGATGTCCTCGCCCATCCTGCGCGGTGGAGACCTTCGCATAGCAACCGATGCCTCTGACATCACAGAGGTGGTCCGCTTAGTCATCAATCCAATCTGGAACGCGTATTCATTCTTCACGCTGTACGCGAACGCAGATGGTTACACCGCTCAGCGCCGCACCGATGCAACGGGCCTACTCGACCGCTATATCTTGGCGAAGACGGCTGCACTGATCGACTCCGTGACGAGCCGCATGAATACCTACGACATCGCTGGTGCCTGTGCAGATGTGCAGTTGTTTTTGGACGCACTCAACAACTGGTACATCCGAAGGTCTCGCGAGCGCTTCTGGGCACCCGGTGGTGGCACCGACTCTGTGACTGAGCAGAACAAGCAAGACGCGTATGACACGCTCTTTACTGTTCTCACCACACTGGTAAAGGTTGTGGCCCCGCTGCTCCCCCTAGTTGCCGAAGAGATCTACCTAGGTCTGTGCGGTGAGGGCCCTGAAGGCAATGCCTCTGTGCACCTTGAGCGCTGGCCTGACTCCAGCGATTTTGTTCACGATTCGGATTTGGTGACTCATATGGACCAAGTGCGAGAGGTGTGCTCAGTTGCACTCGGGCTTCGTGAAGACCGTCGACTGCGGGCACGCCTTCCTCTGAGCAAGCTCACCGTGGCGAGTCGCAATACATCGGGGCTTACCGAGTTGACCTCGTTGATTCGAGACGAGGTCAACGTTAAAGAGGTTGTACTCACTGATGACCTCGCGTCTGTCGGCCAATTTATTCTCCGGCCGGTCGCTGCAGTGCTCGGACCCCGGTTAGGTAAGGCGGTTCAGCAGGTCATCCAAGCGGCCAAGGCTGGGGACTGGGTACAGAACCCTGACGGTACAGTCACCGTGGCTGGGCAGGTACTCAATGCCACTGAGTTTGAGTTGGCCCTTGAGCCACGCGAAGGTGTCGCTGCTGCGCCACTCCGAGGCAGTGATGCTGTGGTCGAACTTGATGTTGAAGTCACCGCCGAGTTGGCAGCAGAGGGCATGGCACGCGATCTGGTACGTATGGTGCAACAAGCCCGTAAAGACGAAGGTCTGCAGGTGACTGATCGAATCAAACTGACCTTGTTGCTACCACCTGAACTCGCCGCGGGGATCGACCCTCATATGAAGTGGATGAGTGATCAAGTACTGGCAACTTCTACCGAGGTCACTGTTGCAGACAGCGGAGTAGATTCAGATACTTCAGCCCTGCTGCCGCACGGTGGAAAGATTGACGGCCATACTGTTTCTCTGTCAGTTACTGCCACTGAGTGATGCTGAGCATCTTCCCTAGAAGAAACCCTGATCTCTAGGATCTCCTGCATGCGGTTGTTGGGCACCCGGGCCCTTCTGAGGTGTCGCGCCTTGTTGAGGAGCAGAGGCTTGCTTGAGCTTCTGTGCATGTAACACATCTCGAACGCCTCGCACCTGCAACATTTTGGGACCATCAATCAGCTTGAGGTTGCACAACCCGTCGGCATCGGGGGAACTGAGCAAGATTTCGACTCCATAGAGATTCAGTGATTGC
>JBIKPA010000295.1:0-2839 GCA_044357715.1 Microthrixaceae bacterium | reverse complement strand
CCTTGAGTTGCTCCACCAAATCGGGGTCAAGATCAGTCGGTGCAACACTGCGATCACGGAACCGTGGCTCATCACGGATCTCATCCCACTCACGGAAATACCGCATCATGTCTTCGCTGGCCTGCGCTGCGCCCTTGTCGATCCATGTTCGAATCACCGTCAGCGAATCGCCAGTGGTGTCCATTGCTGCAGCGCACTCCTCGACCCGGGCAACCTGATCCGCCGAAACAGGGTGGCGACACATCTCCAAGATCACCAACAAACCGATATACCGCTTGCGAGCAGCAGGGTCAGTGACGACTGCTGCAACATCTTGCGCACTCAGCGGTGTCAGCGAGTTTGGATTCAGAACCGCTAGGTCAAGATCGGGCCGCTTCCACACCACTTTGGCCATAACAGACAGAATCGCTAGCTGCTCCGCTGTTGGGCCGTCATCAACGTCAATCCCACCAAGGAGGCCTCTCACTACAGCGTCGACGGTGTCCCCAACAAAAAACTCTGTCATATCCGGTCCTTTCTTCAGCTAGCAGTCGCTCTGCAATTCGCTATGCAATTCGCTTCCGCTCGCTACGAACAGGCCACATTCTACCGGCTGATTTTCTATCCCGGTCAGCCGCCAACACGATCAAATCCGAAATCTGGCCCCTAGAGTTGCAAGACCGGCCATGCCCTGCTCCCAAAGGAGACAAAGAAGTGACTACGCACGCAACCACCAACACCGCAACTGTGATTGTGTCAGGCGGCGCCGCCGTCACCCCCTTCACTACACCAGATGCCGCTTGCAGCGAAGGCCTTGCAGCAGGCAATACAGACACCTTCTTAAGAGAGGGCCTGCTTGCCGCCGGCCACCAAGTCTTTACCTCACCGGCCCGAATCGGGGCTGGTCAGGTTAGCGAAGACCCCGGATGGCAAGGATTTGCAGATGGGCCGACTCCCCTGCCAGCAGAGATGACAGTGAACGCAGTCGGCGACATCGACAACGCCGGAACAAACCTCGCAAGATTCTTGGGTCACTTAGAAACCGAATACAACATCACTACAGTCAACCTTGTTGGTCATTCCATGGGCGGGCTGTTTTCACGGGCAGCGATTCGAGTCCTCCAAGAATCAAGCTCCTCTCTACATGTACGCACCCTCACCACGATCGGCACCCCATGGACAGGAGCATTTGCAGCGGACTTTGCCCATGGCGACCTTGCGCTAGCGGCCTGCAACGGCGACCCGGCTTGCGAGGCAGCGATGACCGGCGCCAAAACCCTTGATGCATCCGATTCTGAAGGGGCAGGCAAACAAGTAACACAGCGTTACCTTGCCGGAGAAACGGACGGCCTTGGGATCGACGGCAAAGAACAATCAACTGCTTGGAACGAACGTCAACAAGGCGTGCTCGCCAACGTTCCCGTGGTGACCATAGGCGGAAATCACTTTGATACACCCGGTCTGAGCAGGGTCTGGCCTCACGACGGCCTCGTCGCCCTGCAAAGTGCACTCGCAGACAACGTCTCGGCGAAGGTGCTCAGCCCGCACCGAACCCTGACCTTCCCAAATGTGCACAGCATCTTCTTCGCCGACGCGCTCGACCTACCTTGGGACCTTGCTTTGACCTGGAACCCGCTCGTTCTTGAGGCTGTGATCGAGACAATTAAGAACCCATAATGCAACGTCGCACCTACCTGAAAGGGAGTCTCGCTACCGGCCTATGGCTAGTTACCGTGGCGTGCAGCGAGAGTTCCAATGAGACCAACCAGGCTCAGTCCGAGGGCCAGCGAGACTCTCTTGCGCCAACTCCGGCAGCCATGATCCGAACCTCATGGTCGACTGACCCCCTTTCCTTTGGCTCGTATAGCTATATGGCAGTCGGTGCAGACCCCAAGATGCGCAAGGCGCTAGCTGCGCCACTCGGGAACCGCGTGTTTTTTGCAGGCGAGGCAACCGCAAGCGATTACCCAGCCACGGTGCACGGAGCCCAGCAATCTGGTGAACGCTCCGCCAAGGAGGTGCTCGCAGAGATCGCTTCAGACCAAACCGGCCTTACCGAGCGAATCATCGTGATTGGTGCAGGCATTTCAGGCGTGACTGCCGCGCAAGTTTTGGCCGAGGCCGGCCATCAGGTGACCATAATCGAGGCCAGCGACCGCGTGGGTGGGCGCATAAAAACAGTCCAGCCCACTGGATGGCCCATCCCCATTGAGCTCGGTGCATCTTGGGTGCACGACACTAGCGCTAGCGAGCTAGCCGCCGAGCTAGCCGACCTTGGCGTGAGCACATCACCCTTTGATTATGGGCAATCTGCTATCGGCGCAAACGGAGAACCCGTAGACAACATCGACCAAGCAGTAGAGCCGGCTCAAGAGACTGTGGAATTGGCGACAACTTGGGCCAATGATCAAGACATCGACCTTTCCTTGGCTCAGGCCATAGAGCGGAGCGGAGCAGCCACCGAGACTGAAGTGACTCCGCAGGTTCTAGCAGCCGTGTTGAACGGTGAGATCACCACGGAATACGGAGCGTCTGCCGATGAACTCTCTGCATGGTGGGGTCAAGGCGAGGGCAGCGACGGAGACGACTTACTGGTCACCGGGGGTTACGAGCAGTTAGTGACACGCCCTGCCAAGGACCTTACGGTGAGGCTCAACCAGAAAGTCAGCACGGTTCGCTGGAGCGAATCGGGAGTGATGCTGACTCACAGCGGTCGAGCCGAGGGTGGCGCTGAGAGCACCGCCGAAAGCAGCGGCGATCGTGTGATCGTCACCGTTCCGCTCGGGGTTCTCAAAGCATCATCGCTTGTTTTTGACCCCCCGCTTCCAGCTACAAAACAAGATGCGATCAACGCTCTTGG
>JBIKPA010000294.1:0-2845 GCA_044357715.1 Microthrixaceae bacterium | reverse complement strand
GCGACCACTGCGTCCACTTTCCACGGTCTGAGCTCAAAGCGAAATCGGGTGTTGCCCCTATTGTGGGCTGGGGGACCCCTAGGGGGTTTCCCCCGCTCTGTGCTGCGCACCCCGCTCCCCGCTCCCCGCTCTGTCATGCGAGGGACCCTCTATAGGGGGTCAGGCGCAAGACAGAGCGAGTTGGTTGGGGGTAGGTAACTTGGTCGGCGTCACGTGGCTGGTCAGGCGCTCGGCGACCTCATCGTTCGGTCCAGCGCCGCCGACGCTGGACCCGATTGATCGCTCGGCGGCTTTCCTCAGGGCGCCTCGAGATGTACGGTCACTCCATGATTCGGGGGATTCGCAAGTCGGCAGGCATAATCGCGGTATTGGCAGCAGTGGCTGTTTTGGGCGCAGCCTGCGCGGGTTCGCCGCCACCGCGGCCGTTGCCGCCGCTGCCTGGTAAAGGTCCAGCGGTCGGCGAGCGCGCTTATCTGGTGCGGGCAGGGATCGAGCAGGTCTATGTGACCGACGCGACGGTTGGTGGCACGGTCCGGCTCACCGGGCCGGGCACGGCCACCCAGTCCAACGTCGCCGACTCGTTCGGCAGCGTGGTTTTCCGTGGGCTCAGCCAGGGAAGCACCGTGACCGTCACCGATGAGTCAACTGCTGCATCGCAAACCGTTCGCGTTCTTGATGTTGACGAGCCGCCATCCGACGCGTTCTATCGGGCGCCGCTCATGCAGGCAGGGCTCAATTACATCCCCATGCGAGACGGCACGTTGCTTGCAGTGGTGGTGCGGCCCCCCGTTGGCCAGTCCGTCTCTGATGGTCCTTTCCCAACGCTGATTGAATACTCCGGCTATAACGTGAGCGCACCCCAAGATCCGCTCGCAGACAAGGTGGCCCGACTGCTTGACCCTTCACTGCCGAATGACCCGCTCACCCCAGGCGGCGAGACTTTTGTTGGCGGCGTTCTGGCTCGGTTGGCTGGCTACGCAACAGTGTCAGTGCAGTTGCGAGGCACCGGCTGTTCTGGGGGAGAGTCCGACTTGTTCGATCTTCCGAGTTCTTATGACGGCTATGACGTTGTTGAAACTCTCGCTCGTCAACCATGGGTGCTCAATGGCCGCCCCGGCATGATCGGGATTTCATTCTCGGGGTTCTCACAGATCGCCACTGCAGCTACTCGGCCGCCGCACCTTGCCGCAATCGTTCCGCTGTCGTTCCTTGGGCGTGTGTGGGACGTGGGTCGACCCGGCGGAATCTTTAATACGGGGTTCGCCGAGACCTGGCTGGCAGGCCGTGTTGCAAATGCGCGTCCCGCCCCGTCTGCTGGTGCGATGGAATACGCGAACGCGCTGGTAGCCACCGATGCCAACTGCAAAGAGAATCAGCGGCTTCGCTTACAAACTCGTGACGGCGACGGAATCTTCCGCAACACCGTGCTCAACCTTGAGGACTATCAGCGCCGAGACCTTGATCAGCGGCTCGACCAAATAGATGTGCCCGTGTTTGGTTCGCTGCAGTTCCACGATGAGCAGACGAGCGGTTACGCCATGCTCAACCTCAACAAACTCACCGAGCGCAACCCTCGGTCATGGATGACGCTCAGCAGCGGAGAGCATAACGATTCGATAAGTCCCGACACCATCGTGGATTTGTTCCAGTTCCTCGACTTGTACGTGGCGCGTAAGGCTCCTGACGTAAAGGTTGGTCTGTATCTGACCAGTTCGGTCATTTTCGGTTCCGGTGCAGCAGGCTTGCCGTTTCCCTCGCTTGCGGGCCTGAATTTCCGCGAAGCCTTGCGTCGCTGGGAGTTGCGCCCGCAGTATTCATTTGGGGTGGAGCGTGACAAGGGAAGCGGCGACGGAGCGAGCGGAACGCGCTGGAAGTTCACCTCATCTTCGTTCCCGCCCGCAGGTGCCACCACTACCAAATGGTTCCTCTCGGCAGACGGAGCACTAGCACCGACACCGCCCGCAGCAGGGGCCGATGGATCTGCTGGCTATGTCTCTGATCCGTCGCGTCGACCGGCATCGAGCAGTTCGGGTTGGACTCAGGTTCCATCGAACAACGGTCTTGGATTTGTGTCGCCACCGATGGCCGCCGATGCCGTTGTGGCCGGCCCAATCGGAGCTGACCTGTGGTTGTCCTCTACAGCGTCAACCACTGACGTGCAGGTGACCGTGACCGAGGTGCGTCCTGACGGTTCAGAGCAATTCGTGACCAACGGCGTGCAACGAGCGTCGTTCCGCAAGGTAACCGGAACTGACTCGGTGAAGCCCAACATTGACTTCACCGACTCCTCACCGTTGCAGCCCGGTGCTAATCGGGTGCAAGTACAAGTGCTGCCAGTCGTGCACGCGTTCCGAGCCGGTAGTCGGATCCGCATTGTGGTTGCGCCCGTTGGTGGCGATCGCAGCGTGTGGCGTTACAACTCAGTGGACGACGGTGTTGCTCCGACCAACTCGTTGTTCTTTGGAAGCTCGACGCCATCCTCAATTTCTTTGCCACTAGCTACCGGCGTGGAGCCACCGAGCCCGATCGGGTCGTGCCCATCATTCGGCCAGCCATGTCGCAGCTATCAGCCGCTCGCGAACGGCGGCTAACAATCCAAATCCCCTCGCTTTGTCCTGCGCCTGACCCCCTATAGGGGGTCAGGCGCAGGACAAAACGAGAGTGGGTAGCGCGAGTAATCAGGTGCCGGCTTCTTTTGCTTCTGTAACCAGCAGCAGCGAGGCCACTAGGAAGAAAAAGCCGCCGACGGAGGTTCCCAGATTGTCCATCCGGGGTGCAGCAACGCCGCCTGCTGCTGGAAGGACTAGCGCTGCGACTGCTGCAACGCCAAACGCCGCAGATCCGG
>JBIKPA010000293.1:0-2847 GCA_044357715.1 Microthrixaceae bacterium | reverse complement strand
TCTTCAGCAGAAGCCAAATCATGCAACATCTTCGGAAGACGCTCGCTAGAAATGACCATCCGCTCAAGCAGGTCAAGGGGTGCGGTTCGGTGGTTGGCTCCAACTACGAGGACAGACACGCCAGCAGGCGCTCCTTGGCTTCGGCACAGCGGCCCATTCGGACTAGTACAAGAATGCTCTCATCTAGCGCAGACCGCCAGTCAGGAATGCTAGATGTGACATCTCTTCGGTTTTCATCGAGAGCGTTGTGAGACGCTTTGAGTTCTTGGCGGACCTCGGAAATGAGTTGGGCCAATTGCTGGCACTGTTCGGAAGTGAGTCCAAGCACGTCCTCAAGTGAGGCATCGACTCGCTCTGCAACCCACTGAGACAAAGCTGGACTACCAACCGAGTTCGACACGGCAAGAGTCACAGCACCACAGTTCACCAACGCAGGAAACGTGAGGTCACCGGCACCTGCCAAGTCGGCACGGTTCACCAAAACTCCTTCAGCTCGGCACAACTCACCGACGCGTTCATTCACTTCTGTGTTGTCAGTGGCAACAACTACGAGCAGCGTTTGTCGGAAAGGATCGCTTTTTGCTTCCGCTGAAGAGATTATGTCGGCAGGCTCAAAGTCTCGCTGTTTAACAGACAAACTCTTTAATGCTGAGAGCTGCTCAAAACCTTGGTGAAGCGCCGGGGCAATGACGATGACCTCAGCTCCAGCTTCTAACAAAGACACGGTCCGGCGTAACGCCACCGCACCACCGCCGACCACAACACAGCAACGACCCTGGACCTTCAACTGCACTGAGAGCCGCTCAGAGTCAGCCATACTCAGCTTGTAGCTGCCTGCTGTGCAACTGCTTCGGCCGCGGCTCTGCGTTCCTCGTGGAATGCCAGAATCTGCAACTCCACCGCCACATCGACATCACGAACCAGCACATCCGCTGGAAGATCAAGCACCGTTGGGGCAAAGTTCAGAATCGACCGAACACCTGCTTGGGTCAAGGTATCGGCCGCATCTTGAGCGGCTGACGGAGGAGTCGTGATGATTCCAATCACCACATCGTGTTCAACAACTAGCTCGGCGAGGCGCTCCTCGTGTTGAATCACAAGGTCGCCAACCTGTTCGCCAACTCGAGTTGGGTCAATATCAACCACAGCCACCACCGAGAATCCTCTATCGGAGAATCCGGCAAACTTGGCAAGAGCTGATCCCAAGTTCCCGGCTCCAACAATGACGCATGGCCAATCGTGTGTCAGTCCAAGTTCCCGGCGGATCTCGACAAGAAGGTGATCAACCCCGTAGCCAACGCCCCGGGTGCCATATGAACCAAAGTACGACAAGTCCTTACGAACTTTGGCCGCGTTCACTCCAGCCATCTCTGCAAGCTGTTCTGAGGATGCCTTGCTTCGCTCCTCGGCCTGCATCTGCAACAGACATCGGTGATACACCGGCAACCGCGCAATGGTCGCCTCGGGGATGACTCGACGACGTGCGGGCGACATCAGGTCAAGATACCTCGCCTATTCACATGTTCACAAAGTCGAAGCCGATGCGCTCAAGTGACTGCTGATGGGGCTACTTCAACTCGTGCCGAATGATCTTTCCGGTTACCCCGCGAGGAATGTTCTCTACAAACCAGATCTTATTTGGGCACTTATAGCTAGAGAGTCGCTCAGCACAGAACGCAACAATGTCGTCTTCTTCGAGCGGAACACCCGGGCGGGCTTGAACGTAGGCCTTTACTGCTTCGCCGGTATAGGGGTGAGGTACGCCCACCACAGCGCATGCATCAATTCCTGGGTGCTCAAGCAAAACCGCTTCGACTTCGGCCGGAAACACGTTGAAACCAGACACGATGATCAAGTCTTTGAGGCGGTCTACTAAGAACAAATAGCCTTCATCGTCCACCACGGCTACGTCACCGGTGCGGAGCCAGCCATCAGCGGTGAGAACTCGCGCCGTAGCCTCGGGGTCTTTCCAGTAACCGCAAAACACGTTCGGGCCATGCACCAGAACCTCACCCGCGTCGCCAACAAGTACATCTTCATCGTTCTCATCGACAATTCGAAGCTCTACTCCAGGAACGGGAACTCCAATCGATCCGAACGGGGCATCAGTTCCAGTTGGGCTCGTCACTACCGGTGAGGCCTCGGTCAACCCATATCCCTCTTCAAGTGTGAGTCCTAGCTTTGCTTCAACGGCTTGGGCCACCTCGACTGGCAACTTGGCCGCTCCAGATACTGCAAGTCGCACTGAGGCAACCATCGCCGCATCGATACCGGGGATTCCCGCCCAGGCCGACCACATGGTCGGCGGACCAGAGACCACCGACACGCCATGTTTCTGAATCGATTCCAGACCAGAGATGGGGTCAAAGCGTTCAATCAGCAGCACTGCCGATCCGACTGCTAACGACACACCAAGCACGACGTTCAACCCAAAGATATGGAACAACGGAAGCACACCGAACACCACATCATCTTGGTGTTGCACCTCATCAGACGAAGCCAAGGTCTGGCAGATATTGGCGTAGAGGTTTCCATGACTGAGCATCGCTGGTCTAGGCGAGCCGGCCGTCCCCGAGGTATAGATCAGAACTGCAAGATCATCCGGAGAACGATCCGCAATTGCAACCTCGGGTGCACCATCGACTCCAGAAAGATCCTCAAGCTGCACCCCGTTGTCTGGAACAAACCCTGCACCTACGACATGCTCAACCGTTGGCAGAAGGGACGGGTCGATCTCTGAAAACGCTTGCCGTCCCGCTGCGCCAACAATCACTGCCCGGGCGCCAACAAGATCAATCTCATGCTGCATTGCAGCGCTCGGGTTTGTTGGGTTGAGCGGCACGATAA
>JBIKPA010000094.1:0-10093 GCA_044357715.1 Microthrixaceae bacterium | reverse complement strand
TGCCACTGCAATGTATCGAGTAATGGTGTCAGCGGGTCGCTGCACGTCGACAACTGAGGTGAAGTACATCCTGCGGGCTGAGCGAGAGTTTGGGCCGTTGTCCTTGAGGACACCGTCCGTGTCGCTCAGCAAGGTGCCTTTGTAGAAGCCAAGAGTCAGACCGGCCTTCAATCGGCCCATGGTGACGATGTTCTTGCTGTGGTGCGTAGAGGCAGGTTGGCACCATTTCAGCTCTTCCGTCAGGCCAGAAACGAGCAGTATCGGCCTCAGAGAGCACATCTCTTTGGGCCATAACTGCGATGTGTTGATGTAGGGGTCAACCTCCGGGTTCGTGGGATCACCCTGCGCAAGAACCTCATGTTCTGTCAAAAATGGTCTGGCGGCCTTGCGGTCCTTGGCCCGCCCCGTGGAGCCAGCCATGGCCTACTATCTGAAGGTGGTTGCTACACAGGAATCAACCTATCTAGTGGAACTGGGGTTCATGCCGGCCTCGCAGGCTATTGCCGACCCCGACCACCCGGGTCTGTTCCGTGCGGGCACTCGCGCCGCGGCACCTTACGGAGACAACCGGGTTGAGGTGCACGCCTGCGCTGCAACCGACTGGACCAACGACAACTCGCAGCGCCCCGACTTGTTTGAGTTTGGCTTTGACCTAGTTGATCTTTCAGGGTTCGAGATTCTTCAGAATGCTTGTGAGCAAGTACGAGTAGCTGGTCGCGTCAATGACCACGAAGCCGCGAAAATCCGAGAGGCTCTAGAAGGTGCTGTTCTAGAAAGCTCAGGCGGAAAGACCCTCAAGGTGCTGTTCATCGCTGAGGAGGGGTTCATCATGCGCAGTGCCGGCCCAAACCGGATGTCGGTGGTTGGACCCGAGTCGACGGGCATGAATGATCACGGCGGGGCAACCTCGGTCCACGCTGACCAAGACGTGTTCGGCACCCCGCTTACGCAACTCATGGATGGCCGAGCGCCAACTTTGTTCCGTCACGACTCGCCCGATGGTTACAACCATGATGAGTCGACCATGTTGGTCAACATGTGGATACCGCTTCAGCAGATCACTCAGCCGCTGGTACTCGCCGATGGCCGCAGCATCGACCGCCGCAAGCACCAACTTCGCTACGGCCTAGCCACAGACTCGTTTCTGGACCGTGACGATGACCTTGCGGTCAACGACATCTGGACCTTTATGTATGACCCCGATCAGCAGTGGTACTTCCGCTCCGAGATGGACTATCGCAGCGCCTATGTGTTCGACACGCTGAGTACGCCCCATGGTGCTGCGGTCCTGCCCGGCGAGGAAACCGCCGAGCAGTGTTACCTAGCTCTTCAGGCCGCAGAGTCGGCTGCAAGTACTGGCCAACTCGCAGAGTTGACAGCGGTTCTGTCTGACGCGTGGTCCATTGAGTTGCCAGAGCAGACCACGCCTGCTCTAGGCAAGGCTATTACCGCAATGCTCAACGTATTGAACGAGGCCCGCAACGATCCTGCAGCAGTGTGTGGAGAGCAGTCCGAGCAGTGGGTGGCCAGCTCACGGCTGGCCCGACAGAGCGTGGTCCGCATGTCGCTCGAACTGCGCCTTGTGGTGTCGGTGACGTCGTAGAAGTCGTTGCTGACGGCGCCCCGGTGCCAACCGCGCGCTGCCGACTGCTGACGGCCGACTGCTGACGGCGCGCTGCCGACTGCTGACGGCCCGGTGCACGGCTATTGGGTTGCACAGCGGTCGACATTCGAGCGGGTTGCAACCCAATGCTCAGGCGGGCGAGTAGTGATCCTGCTTCCGGTTGCAAGTTGTCCGGTGCCAAGTGCCAGTTGCCAAGTGCCAGATGTCCGGTACCAGGTGCCCGTTGCCAAGTTTCTCGGCGGATGAGTCGAGTCCAAAATTGCGGTCGATGCTTTGCAGCTACAAGAGAAGCTGACCCTAAGTCGGGAGGTTGCCTTCGATGGTGGCCATGTGCCGGAATAAGGTGACCAGATCGCTTCGCTGCATTGACGGGTCGAGTTCAAGGTAAACCGCCTCTACGTTTGCAGCTAGCCGACCGAACTCTCCGCGTTGGTCCCAGCTGCCCGAGGTGCCGCTGAGCTCCGCTGCTAGTTGTTGAGCAGCGTCCCACGGGTCGATTCCCGCAGCATGTGCCTGTGTGGCTGAGGACTCGACCCACACCAAGTACTCACGCGCATCTCTCACTGCGTCGAGGGTGGCAAGAGGCCCATGGCCGGGCACAACAACCTGGGGTGCCATGGCAATGATCGCGTCGCAGGCAGCAACCCAATTCGACAGTGGCCCAGCCCAAACAATTGGGGTGCCGCCGTGAAAGAGCAGGTCTCCCGTAAACACCGTTCCTGCATCCGGTACGTGAACAATCACATCGCCCCGGGTGTGTGCTGGGCCAAGCTCAACGAGGTCTACCTTGCGACCGCCAACAGCTAGTTCGAGTCGGTCCGAAAACGTGCGGTCGGGAAGCCGCAGTTCTACCTCCTCAAAATGGAACTCGCCAAAGAGTGCGCGGAACATGTCGCCCACATCGGTGGGGTCTGCAGTGAGGGATGCAAGGACCTCTGGACCTAGCTCGGTCATCTCTTCAGCGCATGCAGCCGAGGCAACGACGGTGACCGGACCGCCATGAGGTGCCGCAACCGCATTGCCAAAATGGTGATCGCCGTTGGCATGGGTGTTTACAACGGTGCCTAGCGGAGACTGTGTGGTGAGAGGTTTAGCAGCGTGAAGCATCGCTGCGGTCAAACGGTTGTCGAACAGCGTGTCGACTAGCAGTGAGGCACCATCGCCCAAAATGAGGCCAGCGTTGGACCAGCCCCAACTGCCGTCACGTTGGATATACGCGTGGCAGCCCTCGCCGATGTCGTTCCAGGCGCCATTCACGGGATCAGACATTTGATTCTCCTGCTTTGTGCACGGGGGTAAGCGATGCACTCTAACGGTGTTGGCTTTGCCCTCAGTCGATAGCCCCTTGAAGCAAGAAAAGCATCGCCTACGCGGGTTGTGTGATCCCGGGAAAGCCGAAGGCCCCCTGATACGTTCCGTGCATGCGAACTTGGAATCTAACCAGAAATCAGATCATTGCTGCGGTTGGGCTCATGGTGGGCATAGCTTTGGTTTTTGCGTCATACGTTGCGCTCAATCAGGCCCCGCCGCCTAGCCGCTGGCCGGGGTTTTTCGCATGGGACCCTGCTACGTCGGCGCTGGCTCAGCCGCTCAAGGGTGTCGGCGCCTACCAAAGCTTCATTCTCGAGAGTTGGGCCGATAAGCACATTCCGTTTGTCCCCGCTCTTGCCGTGCCTTACCTGTCGTTCCTTCTGCTGATTCCAATTGTCATTCCGCTGCTGAGCCTGCGGGTGAGTTTTAAACGGTTCCTCACGGTGTCGATCGCCCTCATTGTGAGCCAGCTTGTGCTCGACCTCTCTTACCTGCTGTTCCAGAGCGAGGTGATTCGCAATGTGGAGGCTGGAGATGGACTGGGCGGCAGTTTGGTGAATCTTGTCTGGGGTAACGATCAGCCCTTCAACTGCTTTCCATCTGGACATTGCACTTGGACGATGATTGGAATCTGCGCCCTGATGCGGCTCCGCAAGGTCATGCCAAAGACAGCATGGACGATGTCTGCTTGGTTGTCGTTGGTGTTTCCGGCCACGGTCATGCTGCGTCAGCACTACCTGATCGATGTGTTTGCCGGCGTGTTTGTGGGATTCGCTATCTACTGGGCGGTGATGTTCGTAGTGGAGCGCCCGGTGTTAGTGGCAGCAGCGGGAGATGATCTCGTGCTGGCCCCATGAGCTAGTTCTGGCCCTATGAGCTAGTTCTGGCCCCATGAGCTAGTTCTGGCCCCATGAGCTAGTTCTGGGCTGCCCGGGCCACTCAGCGCGAGTGTTACCACTGGGTTGCATCAACACCGATCAGAACCTTGCCGCAGTCCTTTGAGCCATCAAGCACAGCTAGAGCATCATCGAACTGCTCCAGGCCGAACCGATGGGTGATGAGAGCAGAGAGGTCACGCCGAGCGAGCAGGTCAACAGAGTTCTCAAAGCGAGCTGGGTATTCGATTGATCCCCGCAGGGTGAGTTCTTTCATCAGCAGCGTCAAGAAGCTGACCTTGATGGGCCGGTAGTGAAGGGCGACGACCGATAAGCGTGCGCCCACAGCGGCATTATCGATGACATCAAGGATGACCTGATCGGCGCCAGATGCCTCTATGAACGCGGCGGTTGCAGCAGTGGGGCCGAACATAAACGGCTTGGTTCCATGAAGTGACTTGAGCTCTTCCCAGACATCGGTAGTCGTAGGATCAAATGCTGCTTGGGCGCCCAAGCCGAGGGCAAGCTCACGACGCGTTGCGCTCAGGTCCACGGCCACCACGCGCTCGTGGCCGCGGTCAACGAGCGTGGCCACCGCTCCAAGGCCGATGGGCCCGCAGCCAAACACCACAACGCCCTCTCCGGGCTGAACCTCGGCTTGGTCCACTGCGTGCATGCCCACAGCGAGCGGCTCGGCAAATGCTGCAACATCGAGTGCAACGTGATCGGGAACAACATGTAGTCGCTGATCAGGTTCGGTCACGCGCAGCAGGGGAGTGAGACCGCCGAAGGGCCCGCCGCTACCGTATTTACTGATGGGCTCCGATGAACCTGCCTGAACCACCACACGATCGCCAACGTGTACCGAACGCACCTCGGGGCCGACCCAGTCGACGGTGCCCGAGATCTCATGGCCCAGACAGAGCGGTTCGGGCCCAGGGCCTGCCACCCCACCCATCTTGATGTAGCTCAGGTCGCTCCCGCAGATTCCACAGGCTGCGACGCGCACAAGCGCATCAGCTGGGCCGGGTTCTGGGTCTGCAATCTCATCTACCCGAACCTCGCCCGGGCCGTGAACTCGTACTTGCAACAATGTGAGACTCCTAGATGATGCGTCTGGATGAAACGTTGAGAGAGCGTGCAGGGTTAGCCCGCAAGATAGCCGCCGTCTACTGCAATGGTCGCTCCGGTGATGTACGTGGCAGCGGAAGAACACAAGAACAACGCCGTGCCGACAACCTCTTCAGGCGTGCCGAGTCTGCCCATGGGAATGTGTGAGAGTTCGCCTGCGAGCAACTCGGGGAATGCCGCCATCGGCGCAGTCATCGGGGTGTCGATGACCCCCGGGGCGATGGCGTTGACTCGCACGCTGCGGCCTGCCCACCTTCGGGCAAGGTTTGCGGTCCAAGTCACGACCCCGGCCTTGGCCGAGCCGTACCCCGGCACAATTTCGGTAGCCCGAAACGCAGTCATCGAGGAAAGGTTGATCACACTGGCACCACCCGAAAGATCGCTCGCAAAGAGTAACCGTCGACAAGCGGTCGTCACGCGCATCGGGCCAACCAGATTCAGCTCAACGGCTGCGGCGAAACCCTCGGGGCTCCACTCATCAAGGCCCTTGGGCAAGCTCGCTCCTGCGTTGTTGATCAACACATCCAACGCACTGAGCGAGGCCACAAGTGCGTCTACCGATTCCGCATCGGTCAGTTCCACCTGCCGGTAGCCGAAGCCGTCAAGGTCAATGGTGTACTCCTCGGCCGAGGCCTTAGTACCAGTCACGATGACTTCAGCTCCGGCTGCAGCAAAGCCTTGGGCGATGGCATGTCCGATACCACTTGTACCCCCGGTGACCAGCACGGCAGCTCCGGCAAAATCAAAACTCGCAGAATTGTTTGCAGTGCTACTTGCAGATGGCTCTGATGGGCTCATGGCTTCTCCAATTTGGCAATCGAGCGACGCAACCACGCGCGCTCCCAAAAGTTTGTGGTGTTCTCATAAAGGTGCTCATGTGCCGCAATGGCAACGCCTAGCGCTCCGGCGTGTCGGGGTTCGGCGGCCAACAAAATGTCGGTGAGTTGCAGCGCCTCTACTGCTCGGCCGGCCTGAAGGTGTGCAGCGGCCATGTCCACAAACGCATCCGCACCTGCGGCGGCCACTAAGTCGGGGGCCACTGCTAGGGGAGTAACTCCGAAGAGTTCGGTTGTAGACCGGTGGTGAAACCAGCCTGCATAGTTCTCCCAGATGGCGCGTACGTTCCACTTGGTCTGGCCGTACCCTTCGCCCACATCAAGGTGATCTGGGGTCTGCACCTCACGCATCAGCGTGTACACATCAGCTCCAGCGTTCATACCATCCACCGTGCGGTCATGCACCCAAAGCATCGCCTCTTGCATGGCCCGGACCTCTTCAGCGATGGTGTCGGCGCCAACGATCGGGTCAAAGTGGCCAGTGATTAGCCGCTCGGGTGCAAGCTCGAGCACCAGGTTAAGAGAGTCAATGTAGGTGTGGGCATCGCGGTATCGGTCCCCTCGAATGGTGACCAGATTGGGAACATGTCCAAAGAGTGGGCCAAATAGGTTGCCAGAGAACAGCGTGCGCGACTCGGGCAGCCAGATGACCATCGAGTCAAAGGTTTCTCCGCCGGGGGTTGCGATGAGTTCCAAGCCTCGCCCGCCAATGTTGAGCGTCAGGCGATCCTCGACTAGTCGCGTTGGCTCGGGACGCGCCTGAGGAACCGCCCCGACCCCTACTGATCGGGCGTACTCCATCGCTCCGAGGATGGCATCCATAAAGGCAAAGGCCGAGTTTCGCGACCGGAACATCTCAAGACGTTCGTTGTCGTCTCGCCACATGGTGAAGTTGGCCTGCGCCACTACCTGACTCTTGTCATCTTTCAACACGTCGATGCCGCCAACGTGGTCGTAATGACCTTGGGTGAGAATCACAGAGTGAACTGGCGTGGAGCCAACAGCGCTATACGCACGCTCATGCAGCGGACCCTCGAAGCCCATCCCCGTGTTGATAATCACCCGGCCATCTTCAGTGGGGAGTAGGTAACTGTTCGACCATCCGGGTGACATCCAGATGCCGTCGCCAAGTGCGATGGCCGGAGCACCGGTGGCCGCAGCCATCGAGTCGGCACCCGGACGGAGTCGGTGGATTCCAGACATCAGTGCACCTCCTTGCGGATCTGTGGGAACGCCTCAAAATAAAACGCGTACCGTTCGTAGAGTTCACTTGGGTTCAAACCAAAGTCGCCTTGCAGGTCGTACACGATACGGCCCTCTTTGCCTCGAGGGTTGCTCTCTATATAGTGCCGCAGCCCTGTGCTGGCTTGATCGGTGAGTTCAAGGCCAGAGATCTCAATGATTCGCTCAGCCATAGCTTGGTCATCAGAGATGAACTCTTTGAACTCAACGTCTACCCGCTGTGCTGTAGGAATCAGATGTGCGTCGCGCACCGCAGCACGAAGCAGGCGCTCAATTCGGTCTACCCAATAGGCGGCTAGCTGATCGGCATCGATCTGCACGCGCCGGTTGCGGTCCCCGTAGGCCAGCATGGTAATTGCCGATTGCAAAACGGCGACCGGGTCGCGCAGGGTGAACGCAACTGTGGCCTGGGGAAAGGTTGCCATCAGCGGGCCGAGCCGCTCCAGATGCTGCGGGCATTTCAGCACCCAGCGATTTGGTCCGCGTAAGTAACTGAGCACTTGTAACTCTCGGCGCAAGAACGCGTAGTGCGCAAACTGATCAAGCTGTTCGGCATGGTCACGCCACTCGGGAACCCGAGCGTGCCATTCCAACACATAGGTACACAGATCTAAGTCCAGCAACTCACACTCTTCTTCAATGCTGGACGGGGGGCGGTCATGCATGAGCGAGGTGAGCGGAGAGACCTGCTTTGAGGCCTCGTAATCTGCCTGGCAACGTAGGTGCCGAGGGTCGATTCCGTCGCGGCCGGGGCCATCGCCAATCAGGGGGATGGGCTCGGCTACTTCCCACCATGGCATCGACCTAAACCGTGTATCGGTAGCTAACAAGTTGACCAGGTGCGTCGTACCCGAGCGGGGCAAGCCCACCACGATCACGGGTGGCTCGAGTTCGGTCTCAAGGGACTCCGGATGCCTACGAATAAAGTCCTCGAGCCGAAGCCTGGCAGCGAGCAGCCCAACGAGCCGACGCCGAATTAGGAATCGCCCAAGACCAGACAGGCCCGTATCGGATTCGACCGAAGCGACCTGAGCTGCGAGACGGTCCATCAGAGAGGGGTCGCCAAAGTCCTCAAGGCCCGTCCGCCGTTTCGCAGCAGCAACCAGCTTGCTGGGCATCAGGTCGACTTCCATCGAGGATGCCAGATCAAACATCTGCTGCTGCTCAGCATCGCGAACGGGCACGCGCAGATCTTCGATTCGAATGTCAGTCATAGTCCCCCTTTCTGTTCTCCGAAACTGCTTCCCTTGAGGCTCCCGGTGAGGCCGATTCGGCTTATCAGAGTGCAGCCTCAAAGCACTCGCTAGCAATTTGAGTGAGTACCAGCGACTGTTCCCAGCGGTCACCCTCTTCACGCAGGACTCCGTCCGAGTCCGGAACGAGTCGGGCGTAGCCAACCTCGGGTGGGAGCAGTTCAGGAGCAAAACCAATTTCTAGACGTGGCGGAGGGACAGGGTCTTGCGCCGCGGTACGCACAAACCCTTCAAAGGCACGTGTCCAGAGCGACATGAAGTGTGCAATGTGGGGTTGGCCCTCTGCCGAGCCATCGCCAACGTCAACTTGAATGCTTCCCGAGGTACCGATCCGGCCGTGCATGTACCTCACTCGATCAAGCACCGGAGACAGAAACTCGAGGGTCGCCTCAAAGCCATTGGCCGCCATATCTTGGCCGGTATACCAGTGAGAAAAGTCGCCGTTGAAACGCAGGTCAGGGAACCGCTCGACGAGTTGCACTGTTCGCCACATGTCTTGGGTCACTGTGGCCCGATGTGTCTCTACATACAGAGGAATTTGAGCCGCCTCGCTGGCGTTGAGCACCTCTTCGATCAGCATGTCGGCCGCAGCGTCGTCTTCAAGTCCGGTGCCCAACAAAATCGTGCAGCACTCGAAACCAAACTCCGCCCAGCGACGAGCCTGTTCAAGAAGCCCACCCGGAGTTGGTTGGATGGCGAACGTGGTCGGCACCAGACCGAGCTCCCGACAGCGACTAGGGTTCGCGCCTTGCACACCCTCAAAACCTGCATCAAGGGCTGCCTTTAGGGCGGTTTGCTCATCACCTTGCGGGCCGGTACTCCAAGAGGGCAGGGACCAAGTTGTGCAGATGTTTAGGTCAGGCCGAAATGCCGGTGTCCCGTGAGTACTCGAACCGCTCATGGTCATTTGCGGAGGTTAGTCCCAAGGCGCAGCAGCGGGGGGAAGCTGAGCCGCTGGATGCTCAGCCTCTACTCAATGACTGTGTTCCACAGCTGCTGACTGCGCTTGAGCTGCGCTGAGTCAAGAGGAAGTGCGCCAGTTTCGGCGACAGCCTTTTGGCCCTCTGGCGAGAGCAACAGTGACACTAGGTCTGAAATAGTCTGATCCTGCTCGACTGTTCTGCGATCGACAATTACCGACAAGCTCCGTCCAAGTGGGTATGCGCCGCTCGCCACGTTGGACTCAGTCGGATCGGCACACTCAGCCTTGCTATCGGAGCGCAATTGCAGAATTCGCACGGAATCCTTCCAACTCTTTGCAGAGCTCACAGCAGCTACGCCAAGGCCTGCCGGCTCGCTGAGGACTGCCGATCGTACGAGTTCATTGCTCTCTTCAGAGACGGCGTCGTTTCGGAGTTTCGGATCCGTCCCGCGAATCTCTGCAGTCGGCCCAAGTGCCGTGGAGACGAACAACTGAAGAGTGCCAGATCCGCTCGGAGGAACAAGTACCTTCAGCGGCTGGTCGGGTAAGGCAGGGGAACTGCCTAATGCATTGGCATCTGACCATGAGGCAAACCCCGTGGACTCGGGTCCGGCCAGACCGTAGAGCTGCTCGGTAGACAGACACTTGACGGGGTTTGAGGGGTTCGTCACCACCACGATTGCATCATTTGCAACGGGAATCTCTACCGGCGATCGGTCGCTGTCTCTGCACTCTTTCTTCTCACGATCAGACAGAGAACGTGAGGACGCCGCCATCTCTACTAGGCCATCACAAAACAAGGCGATTCCATCGGCCGAGGTAGAAGTATCGAGTCGAATACGTGCATCTTGTTCTTGTTCGGCCAACATGCCGCTACTGACGCTGAGTAGCGGGAGCAT
>JBIKPA010000292.1:0-2857 GCA_044357715.1 Microthrixaceae bacterium | reverse complement strand
GAGTAGATTGTTTGTGTGACTGCTCCCGCAAACAACACTGCTCAGATTCGGAAGTTACCAATATTTGCAGATCTCGCCGAAGATGAGTTGCTTGAGATCGAGCGACTCACCGATGAGGTCCACATTGAGCAGGGTCGAACCATCATGCGCCAAGGTGACTTGGGTCAGGAATTTGCTCTGATCGTGTTAGGTGAGGCCGACGTCATCAAGGACAACCAGGTTGTGGCCCGTATTGGTCCGGGCGACTACTTCGGCGAGGTTGCATTGCTCGACTCCATAACCCGCTCGGCTTCGGTCGTAGCGGCGACTGACATGACTCTCGAAGTGATCGACCGTCGCGGATTCAACACGCTCCTTGATGACATACCGCGACTTGCCCGGGCGCTGTTGCGAGGCATCGCTCACCGCTTGGCCGAACGCGAAGAAGAGAACGAGCAACTTCGCGTTGAACTTGTTCAGGCTGCAAGCCCTAGCAACAACCGATAGCCTAGAAATTTGTAAGTTCTCGCAGAAATATCAGGAGCGCAGATGAAGACAATCGGCAACATAATCTGGTTTGTATTGTGCGGTGTCTGGCTTGGAATCGCATACATCCTTGCTGGAATTGTCTCCTGTATCACCATCATCGGAATTCCATTTGGCATTCAGTCCTTCAAGCTTGCCGGCTACGTCATGTGGCCTTTCGGGAGGCAACTTGTCGAATCTGAGGGCCATCGCTTCTCGAAGGGTGTGTTGAACATCGTCTGGATCATCTTTGGTGGAATCTGGCTGGCGATCACTCATGTGGCCTTCGGAGTACTGCTTTGCATCACCATTTTGGGAATCCCGTTCGGGATCAAAAACTTCTCGATGGCAAAGCTGGCGCTCTTTCCGTTTGATTTCTCGGTGGAACGCAAGGGTGACCCCGGGCCAAACGAAGCTCCACTGAGCTCGGACGAATAGGAACCGAACATGCTGGTTGGAAATCACAGCTGCAGGGTCGGGTTGTCATTACTTCTACTAGCCGGTGCGCTAGCACTTGGATCGTGCAGCAGCCAAGACACTGCGAGTGTTGACTCAACAACTACAACTCAAAGCAAAGCTGGAACAACGCCCACAAGTTACTCCCAGGCGGACCCAGTTCCATCAGCAGATATGACCGAGATTTGGACAAAAATGGGCTTCACCACCAAGCAGGCGGAATGCCTAACCGGCAAGATGAAGGACCTCTCAAACAAGATCGACCCCAACGATCCCACTGGCGATTTGGCAAAAAATCAAGCGCTGATTCAGGAACTCATGCAGGACTGCAACATCAACGAGGCAACACTCAACTCGCTCGCCCAAAACTGAGCGCTTCGTTCATCGGCCTGAACCAGTTACCCAATAATGGGCTACTATCAGCAAGTTAGTTTTTATTACAATTTTGCGCTGTTAGCTGAGGAAAGCCGGTCAGAAGCCGGCGCTGTCCCGCAACCGTAGGTAGATCAAGAACTCCGCTTGGAGTGGCAGGTCTGCAAGTCGGAATGCTCAGCTTTCGGTGATGCTTCGAGCCTGTCCGTCGCGGAAAGCGGATGCCGGGGCCTGGTACGTCCTCGCGAAGTTGTGAGTGGCTTTCTAGGCATACGGTGCCTAGAGGAACCAGATCCATGCAGTACCAACCTAGCGAGTCACCAACTCAGCCTCGACCTTATCGGTGGGCCCTTAGCGCTGCCCTTGCCATAGTGGTGATGTTGTTGTCTTTGGGCTCCTTCGCCAACACTCAGGCCGCTGTCAATCCTGCGCCAAGCGCTGTCACTGCTGCGCCAAGCGCAGCGGCCACTGCCGCTTTAACCTGGCTGAGTTCACAACTTGCTGCAAACAACAACACCTTGCCTGGCTTTGCTGTTGGAGCAAATCCCCCAAAGACAGATTGGGGCCTCACTGCCGATGCCGTTCTTGCCTCGATCGCAGCCGGTCAAGGGTCTGATCTTGGGCCTCAGGCGGCTACGAATCAGTTGCTACTCAATCTGAGTGACTTCACGACCTATGACCCCGAGGTTCTTGGGGTTCGCCTCGCCGGCCCGACTGCAAAGGTTTTGTTGATCACTGAGTCTCTGAAACTGCGCCCGTCGATACCCTCGGGGCTCACCCTAGAAGCGGAACTCCGTTCACTCATGGTCTCAGCCGGTCCGCAAGCAGGCCGCTTCGCTGACCGGAACCCAAGTGGTGCTGACTCAAATAATGGCTTTGGCCAAGCACTAGCGATTTTAGGGTTGAGCCTGACTGAGTCGCGAGTACCCAACGAGGCGATTGCGTTCTTGCTCAAACAGCAGTGCCCTAACGGTGGATTCCGTTTGATTTACTCCGCAACACTCAGCTGCGAAAGCAGCGACCGCTCCGATACCGACAGCACAGCACTCGCCCTACAGGCTTTGCTCAGCGTGCAAAGAACCCCCACGGTGAGTGCTGCTCTAGGAAAAGCCGTTGGTTGGCTCCTGACACAACAAGACCCCAAAACGGGTGGATTCAGTGGATCAGCAACCACTGCTGTGATCAACGCAAATAGCACCGGACTCTCGGCTCAGTCCCTCAGAGCCGCCGGACAGACAGCGGCGGCCGACCAAGCAGCGAATTGGATCACCTCTTCGCTTCAACTCAACGGCGCAATTGCATACACACCAACTGCTCGTGCGGCTGCCCTCACAAGCGGTATTCCAAGTAACTCAACAGATCAGTGGCGACGAGCAACCACCCAAGCAGTACTCGGCCTTGGATTGAAGCCATTCGCACCAACATTTGGTGCAGCCCCGCCAGTAGTAGCTGTAGCACCCGTGCCCACGAACCCCCTGCCTGCAAGCCCCGTGCCCACGACCACTCCCGCGCCCACGACCCCCGC
>JBIKPA010000291.1:0-2858 GCA_044357715.1 Microthrixaceae bacterium | reverse complement strand
TCGGGCTCGGTCGATTGCGGCAAGGCGCTCGGAATCATCAAGGTGGCCGACAAGGATGTAGGTGTCGGTGAACTCAGGCAGCAGTTCGCCATTCTCGACCATCCATGGCAGGGCCAATCGCCTTGGAACTCGAACGAGTTCGGTCTGTACGTAGGTGCCAAAGAGCTTGTCCCAGATCAGGGTGCTGACACCGTGGTTCTTCATTGGCTGGCCAAAGTGGTGCTGGAAATGATTCCGACGGACCCAACGCTGGTAGCGATTTTTGGGCGCTCTGCGATGAGCCACGGCATGTTGATACTCATAGAAGAAGTATCCGCAGGCCCAGCCCAAGGCCAAGGCGATTCCGGCGACGGGACCCACAAGAATCCAGCCAATTGGCATCCAAACCAGGGCACCAACAAGGAGCATGCCGATCCAACTCAGAATATGAGTGACCGAGAATGACCAGGTGGAACGCACATGATGCTCAAGGTGCTGGTTGCTCATGAGGCCCTTGCCCTTGAGTTCATGCATGGCAAAACGGTGCAACAGGTACTCGGCAAAGCTCCACAAGAACGCGCCCAGCAGGAATGCTGCTGCGGCAATCAGAAGTGTAAGCAGGATGGTCATGGCTGCTCCCTGAGCGTTTCAGCCACTGAGCGAGCAATGGCCGAGTCGTTAGGGGATGCGCCCCAGCCCTGAAGCAGGCCCTGGGTCAGGACTTCTCCTAGGGCTGCGCCAGTGGTTGGAAGTCCCGTGCTCAGACCATCAGCCATAAGCGCACCATTGAGTCCTAGGACCCAAGCAAAGGTGCGAAGCATCGATCCTTCTAGAACCTCTTCGAGTGGGTTAGAGGTGAAGGGCTGCTCGTGGAGGGCCCCGCTCATGGTCGCAGCGGCAAGTAAGCGTCGAGGTACATCCAACACGAGCATGGCGACTGGGACGACACCAGCAGCGTCAGCGGTGTTCTCTGCTCCAGCGTTCACCAGCAGTTGCTGCTGCAGCCGAAACTCGCGGGGATGTGTTTGGGGGGCGGATAAGAAGAGATCCGAAAAAGCCCAGAGCAAAGCCAGTGAAGCGACCTGATCGGTGGGCGGGGGTTTGGCTATGCGAAGGGCCGCTTGCCACTGTGCCAGACGCTCCTCGGCAAGGTCATGCAGCAGCAGAAGTGCGCGTTGTTGAAGGGCTGCGAGCAGAGCGCTTCTTGAGTTGAAGTAGGTATAGAGCGAAGCCGTTGCGTAATCAGCAGCTTGCGCGAGCGCTGCCATGGTCAGCCCATCAACGCCTGCTTGGTCGACAATCTCGGCCGCTAGGTCCAGCAGGTGGTCTCGGCGGGCATCACGCTTGCGGGTTCGGCGATCAGGTGCTGATTGGTGGGTGAGCGTTTGCGTTGGAGCATCGTTTTCCGAAGGCACATCGGAAATCGTAGTGATATCGGAACAAAAGCGCAAGGGGCATGAGCAAGTGACTCTGCAGCTTGCTTGTTTAGGCCTTAGAGGGGGATGGAGACTCCTAAGCCACCAAGCGTCTGCGCACCGTACTTTTGGATTTCGGCGGCTAGGTCGAGCGGCTGGGGGCGGATTCCATGAGTGGCAAGTCGGTCGCGGATCCCGTCATCGATGAGATCCAAAGGAAGCAACCAAGAGACTTCAAAATCAATTCCATCGGGGTCTTTGGCATATAAGGCCTTGGTGGTGACATGGTCGGAGGCTCCTACGAGTGCTCCGCGGTCCTGGAGTAGGTCGCGAATGCGCGCCAGTTCAGCGAGTGTGTCCACCTCCCAAGCTAAGTGATAGAGGCCCACTGTTGATCGGCCAGCACCTGATGGAGCGGCCTGTTCCCCTATCTGGAAAACCCCAAGGTCGTGGTCGTTCGTTGACCCCGAGGCTTGGAAGAACGCGGCCTGAGCGGGCATGAAGATGATGGTGCGGAACCCGAGGACCTGCTCGTAGAACTCTTGGGTACGCTCCAAGTTTCTGACGTAGAGCACTGCGTGATTGAGTCGAGTGATCGCCATGAGGTGACTCCTATTGGGCTGCAGTAGTGGGTGCGTCGAGATAGGTGGGCCGTGACACGATGAGACTGCCTAGGACGCCTTGGGTGAGCGCCGAAACTAAAGAACCAGGATCCTGCTCAAATCTTCCAGCCCGGATTGCCAAGGCTAGATCGCGTTCGGTTTCAACCCCTAGGTTGCCGAGAACAACTGCTCGGTCCTGATCTTGCTGCGGTCCGAGTACGAGTTCTCGCTCCACCATTGCAATGACGTTGCTTGCAACTCGCGTATGAAAAGAGACACTGCCATCTGTTGCTGGCATGACCTGCTCTGTCAAGAACTCCCTGACTGCTTGAAGGAGCTCCTCGGCTGTGGGCCGACCTCGCAAACCGTCTTGCAAGACTCGGATTTCGCTCGACTGAATTCGTTCAAGCTGACCGACAGCTTGGGCCTGTGCCTGAGCTGCTGCCTGGGGCTGAAGCAGGAGCAGCAAGTCCCACTCGGTTTCGCAAACTCGCCGGCCGATAGCTGCGAGTTCAACCGAACGCAGAAGACCACTGAGATGGGCATGAGTTTGTGTCATGCAGATTGCGCCCCAGCGCAGCGTGCCGAAGACCTCCCACCAGTGCAGGTCGGCCAAGCTCACCCTCGCTGCACCGGCAGCCTGATAGGCATCAATCAGATTCTGACGTGTAGCGAATCCGCCAACTGGGTCCGCCGCTCCGAAACGCCAAGCCTTCACACACAACCAACCAAGGTCTTCTAGGGGATCGCCTAGGTGAACGAGCTCCCAGTCGAGTACGGCAAGCAGGCCGTCTTCCCCGATGATGAAGTTGCCGAGTCGAAAGTCCCCGTGAACGATTGCCGTTCCTGAGCTCTCTGGGCG
>JBIKPA010000093.1:0-10170 GCA_044357715.1 Microthrixaceae bacterium | reverse complement strand
AGAGTGCATGGGTCTGGAACCGAAAAGTATGACAACGTTCGCATTGGCATCAACGGTCGCCTCGATACGATTCAGGCAGCAATCCTGTTGCAAAAGCTTTCGGTGTTTGCAGATGAGATCCTGGCCCGTCAAAGAGTTGCAGATCGATATGCAGAGGGCCTTGGCGGAGCCGTTTCCGTGCCGATGACTCCGGAGGGAGCGAGCTCAACCTGGGCTCAGTACACCATTCAAGTTGATGATCGCGCAGGCGTGATTGCAGCGCTACAGGGGGAGGGTGTGCCCACAGCGGTGTACTACCCGCGTCCCCTTCATCGCCAGACTGCTTACAAAGAGTTCCCGATCGGTGCAGGTGGAGTCGAGGTCTCTGAGCGTCTGTCGAGTTCTGTGCTGAGCCTGCCGATGCACCCTTATTTAGATCCAACTGATCAGGACCAAGTGATAGCTGCAGTTATCAAGGCAGTCTCGAACTGAGTTCACCAAGCCATGGTTCTTCACGGCGCACTCAGAGGCTCATAGGATGAAGATCACATTTTTTGCCATCAACTACTCACCCTCTGTTGGTGGCGCGCAGGAACTCGTGCAACGCATTGCCGAGGGTCTAGTCCAGCGCCACGGGCATCAGGTAACGGTGCTCACCACTGATGCGCTCTATGCCCCAGCCGGCAAAAACCCCGGAAAAATCCCAGACAGTCACGAAGTGATCAATGGAGTTGAGGTCCTCCGGTTGCCAGTCTCTCGACGCACGCATGATCTATTGCGCGTTCTTCGGCGCATAGGCGCACGGTTTGGTCGCCCGATCCGACCTTCTGTAACTGCGTATGGGCCGTGGGGGGCAAAGCTTGCGTTTGGGGCGCGGAAGGCAGCAAAAAATTCTGATGTAGTAGTCGGCGTGTCTGCACCCTTTACTACCGTGCCAGCAGCAGAGATTTTCACCCGCGGCAACAAAGCGGCTGCATTCGTAGCACTCCCCATTTTGCATCTCGGTGACTGGGTGCCAAGCGGTTCGCTGTTGAAATCGCTCCTCCGCGCAGATCGCTGCATCGCTCTGACAACCGCAGAGGAAGCTTGGCTGCTGGCAAACGGACTCGAGCCGTCACAGGGCGCGGTGATCCCTCCTGGCTGCAAGGGCACAGACGCAACGCTCACCCGGAGTGCAGCACAACGAAAGCTTGGGCTCATCGAGCGCCCAACGGTGGTGTTCATTGGTCGTCTTGCAGCACACAAGGGAATCGACACTCTGCTTACTGCTTGTCCTAGTTTGCTCTCTGCTCATCCCGACCTGACCATCTTGCTCGCTGGAAGCCGCACCGGGTGGTCCGGCCTTGGTGCTGCGCTCAAGGCAATGCCTGCTGATGCTGCAGAGCGAGTAGTGGTGCTAGAAGACTTCGCCGACTCCGATCGTGAGCTGATACTTGGCGCAGCAGACATTGTTGTGGTGCCATCTCGTGAGGAGGCCTTTGGCATGGTGATTCTTGAAGCTTGGGCTGCGCAGCGGCCTGTGGTTGCCTCAGATATTGCTGCGATTCGCTCCGTGATCCGCGATGGCGTTGATGGATTGCTCGTGCCGGTGGGGCAGGCAGAGGCACTTGCAACTGCGGTGAGTTCTTTACTTGCTAGCCCCGATACGGCGCAGCGGCTTGGCTTAGCCGGACACAAGCGTATTCGCGAGGAGTTCTCTTGGAACCTTGTGGTGGACCGCTGGAACGAAGAGCTCGTGGCGGTGTGTTCCTCGCAGAACTCCGCAGAGCTTCGCTCGAAAGGAGCAGACTGAGATGTGTGGAATCGTAGGAATGTTGTTAAGAGATGCGCTTTCTCCCGGAGACGTTGCTGAGGTTGCTGCGCTGAGCGAACTGATGAAGCGTCGGGGCCCCGATGATTCCGGGGCCTGGGATGACGCCGAATCTTGTGCGCTTGGCTTTCGCAGGCTTTCGATCATCGACCTGTCAGAACGCGGCCACCAGCCGATGGTCACCGAGGACGGCCAAGATGTGCTCGTGTTCAACGGTGAGGTTTATAACTTCGTTGAGCTTCGAGCCGAACTCATCGCCCTTGGACGCACCTTTCGCTCTGAGTCAGATACCGAGGTTGTACTGCAGGCACTTGCACAGTGGGGCACTGATGCGCTCGCACGTTTCAACGGCATGTTTGCACTTGCGTGGTACCGGCCTGCAACCAAGACTCTGGTGCTCGCACGCGACCCCGTTGGCATCAAGCCCCTGTATTGGTGGTGGTCGTCCGAGGCTTTCGTATTTGGTTCGCAATACGACCAAGTGATTCGCCATTCTCGCTGCGACCGAACCCGGGTAGATCCGGGAGCGCTCAATATGTATCTCCGCTTGGGGTACTTACCTGGGCGCTATGCACTCATGAGTGACACGGGTCAGGTTCCACCGGGGCACCTGTTAGAGATTCGGCCCGGCGGTAAACAAACCCTGCGCAGGTTTCGGCCCGCTTTTACCCCTCTGGCGCAAGCAGATCGCCTCAGAGGGCGGGCAGCCCTCGATGCCGTGGCCGAGGGCGTGGCCAGTGCAGTGAAGCGCCAACGCGTCAGCGATGTTGAAGTCGGTGCATTTTTATCTGGTGGGGTTGATTCCCCTCTCGTCACCGCGCACCTACAAGGGGCCGTGGATCATCCTGTTCCTGCGTTCACGATTGGCACCGATGATCCCGTCAGCGACGAGTCCGAAGCGGCACAGGTCTATGCAGAGATCCTTGGTGTTGACTTCAATCTGCGACGCATTACTGGTGCGGGAGCGGTTGCTCTCGTTGATGATGTGGCAACAGCAAATACCGAGCCGTTCGGCGACTATTCCTCGTTTCCGACACTTTTAGTCTCTGCGCTTGCAGCGGAATCAGTCAAGACTGTGCAGTCCGGTGACGGGGGTGATGAACTGTTTTGGGGATACCCGAGATTTACCAAAGTCGCCGAGGCTGCAAAGTGGTTTGGCCTTCCGAGGCCAATCAGAGTTGCGGCTTATGGCGCAACGAAACCGCTTCCAAACCCAAAGCGACCACCTCGTGGAATCATGTTCCCGACTCTGGGGGACTGGTACCTAGATGCTCACTCGGGCCTACGTGCTGCTGACTTTGACAGTATTGCTCCAGACCTAGGTGACCTGCCCGCAGACTTCGATCTTTTCACTCTGGCCGGTCGGCCAAGTAGCGATGAGCTCTTCCAATGGATGCGCTCAAACGAGTTGGCCTGCCACTTGCCGATGGTTCTTCAAAAGGTCGATCGGGCTGCGATGTTTCATTCTCTTGAGGTTCGGGTGCCACTGCTTGACCTTGAGCTGTTGGATTTAGCTCAGCGTATTGATCCAGCTGACTGCATGATCAACGGCATCGGAAAGCTCCCCTTGAGAAACGCGCTTGGCCAGCAGGTTCCGCCAGAGAGCATCCCGATTCCCAAGAAGGGGTTCACCGTGCCCATGGCACAGTGGTTGCGAACAGACCTTCGTGCCCACGTTGAGGCGTTGCTGCTTGAGCGCGATCCGTTTCCGAATGGGTTCTTTGACCGAACACAACTGCAGGCTTGGTGCGAGGACCATTTCTCGGGCCGACTCGACCGTCACCGTGGCCTGTGGAACCTGCTTGCACTGCAGCTCTGGGCGGATCGTCATGCTCAGCCGCTTGCAAGTTCCGAGCAGGTGCTCTGAGTCGTGTCAAGAATCACTCTGGTCGTCAACGAGTTCGATACCGGTTCCGAGACATTCCTTCGGCGACTTTCAGCTCTGCTAGCCGGTGATGGGCACACGGTCACGGAGTACTCGCTTCTCGCTAGCAGAACTGCACATCATGCTGAATCTGGCCGTGCACTGGCTCTGCCTGCTGCCAACACAGCTCGATTCCCGATTGCGGCAGCGAAGCTCGCCATGGGTTCCTCGCGTGCAACCTCAGCAGCGATGTCTCGGGCAACTGCTCGATTTGGCCGCACTAGCCGCGCTGTCCGTGCTGCCCTGCAGGCAGCACCCCTACTTGCAACCCGACCGGATGTTATTCACATCTCTTTCAGCGGCATTGCGCTGAGCTTGGCAGACGCGCTTGAGCTGCTTGACCCAAACACGCGGGTCATTGTGTCGTGTCGAGGAACAGGTGAGCTCGTCAGTCCCGTATTGCATCCGGAACGAATCGAAGCGCTCAGCGAAGTGCTGAACCGCAGTGATTGCGTGCATGCGGTTTGTGATGCAGTAGCGCTTGCGCTTGTAAACATTGGGGTCGAGAAGAAGCTCATTCGCGTCATTCGACCGGCAGTCGATGTTAAGAAATTCAGGCGTTCGTTGCCATATCAGCCACTTTCTACCGGTCTGCCGGTCAGGGTCGTTACTGTTGGTCGGCTGCACTGGGTCAAGGATGTGTCCACAACGCTGATTGCTTTGGCAGAATTCCGAGACCAAGGGTTTCATGCCCAACTCACCATCATTGGCGACGGACCAGAAAAGGAAGCGCTGCAGTACCGGGCCTTTGTTTTAGGGTTGGAAGACGCGGTTGTATTTGCTGGGGCACTCCAGCCTGAAGCCATCCGGGAACACCTTGAGAACGCACAATTATTTCTGCTGACAAGCTTGTCTGAAGGAACTAGTAACTCGGCACTCGAGGCTATGGCGCTGGAATTACCCGTGATCGTGACTGCTGTTGGGGGCATGCCCGAGGTGATTCAAGACGGTGTGAACGGTTGGGTGGTTCCTCCGAGCAATCCCGCTAAACTCGCAGAGTCGATGAGTTTTGCGGTTTCGAACAGTGCCCTTGCTGAACAGCTCGGACAAGCTGGCCGTGCAAGCCTCGACAAGGGGCTTACGTTGGAAATGCAAAGCAGTGCTATCCGCCAGATGTACCGGGAACTCCAATGAGTGTCGAGGGCGCTCAGAGCGATCTACCCCCTGCAGTCATCGCAAGCTCGGCAGAGCAACTCTTTCAAGATCCGATAGACAAGAACCTGCCGATGTTTCCCACCATCCGCAGGCTTTTCAAGGGCGAGTACCCATCTCTGGCAATCATGGCAACAGCTTCCTTCCTTGGGGGATTGTGCGAGGCCACGCTGCTGTTGCTGATTGCAAACCTGGCGCTGTCGATCGGAGGTGACGACCTGTCAGGGCAGAAGTCGCTCATGTTTGGACTCGACTCACTACCCGTTCGCACTCTTTTCTTAGTAGCGATACTGCTTACCGTTCTGCGCCTTGGCTTGCAGTACATGGCTTCACGTGCAGGTGCGCGCCTAACTTCACGACTCACGCAGAGCCTGAGGAACGGAACCTTTGAGGATTTCATTGGTGCCTCATGGGAGGTGCAATCCGCCATACCAGAGGCCGCTGTTCAGGACCTCTTGCAGCGACATCTTGCAAAAACCCAAGCCGCCGTAATCAGTGTTGGAATGCTGATGAGTTCCGGCTTCATGGTGCTGGCGCTGTTGCTGTCTGCGTTCATCGTTGATCCGCTTGCATCCGGAGCAATCGTGGTCTTTGGTGGATTCCTCTTTGTTGGGCTTCGACCCATGACGATCAAGGCCAAGCGCCTTGGGCGTCAGCAAATGCAACAAGGCGTGATCTATAGCGTGCAATCGCGAGAAGCGATTGACCTCAGCCTAGAGATCCGAGCCTTTGGCGTCAGTAACGACGTGGCCGATCGCCTAGACAAATCAACTAGAAGCGAGATTGCCTCGCTCTACAAGGCGCAATTGATGGCCCGCATGGTGACTGGCATTTACACCTCTGCTGCGGTGCTCATTATTTTGGCCGCACTCGTTGCGATGGATGCTTTCTTGGATCAGCCGCTAGCCGCGGTTGGCGCAATTGTGGTGGTACTTATCCGGGCGCTCAACCAGACCAGCGGCATCCAGGCTGCGTATCACGGCTTGGGCGATCTGGTCCCGTATATTCAACGTCTCTTTGATGAGCGGCAGTTCTTCCGCGATTCGCGGCCACCCTCGGGCTCCGTTCACCTTGACCGCATAGGCAAAATCGAGTTTTCGAATGTTTCGTACACTTATGACGGCGTTCACGATGCGTTACACGATGTGAGCTTCACTGTTGATCCGGGCGAGGCCGTTGGGATTATCGGGCCTTCTGGCAGCGGTAAGTCCACTTTGATTCAGTTGCTGCTCCGTCTGCGTCACGCCAGCGCCGGAAGCTTCTTACTTGACGGGGTTCCGGTTGGAGAGATCGAGGATCAATCTTGGTTCTCGATGATCTCATTTGTTCCACAGGACAGTCGGATCTATGACGACACCGTGGCGAACAACATCAAGTTCTTCCGGCCTGAGGTAACTGATGAACAGATCATGGAAGCAGCGCGACGGGCGCATGTTCATCAAGAGATTCTGGCAATGCCTGATGGCTACAACACGGTGTTAGGGAGTCGCGGCGGGTCTCTCTCGGGTGGACAGCGCCAGCGTGTTGCGATTGCTCGTGCCCTGCTACGGCGGCCAGCAATGCTGGTTCTTGATGAACCAACAAGCGCACTTGATATGCAGTCGGAGTCACTAGTTCATGAGACGCTGAATGAACTGAAGGAGTCTGTCACGTTGTTTGTGATTGCTCACCGACTCTCAACATTGAATAGTTGCGACCGGATCATGGTGATGGACCATGGCAAGTTGCAGGCCTTCGGAGACCGCACCGACCTTGAGAACAACAATGCCTTCTACAAAGAGGCTCTAGCTTTGTCTCGGATTCGTACCTGACGGGTTGGTCACGGCAGCATATGCAAGCAGATCGTCGTGTTCTGGTACCGATTACCTATGGGTTTAGCGTTCGTTACCTACTGCCTACTGGGGTGCTCTCGGGCCTTGCGCAGGTGTGTCACCCAGTCATCGCATTGGGCTGGGATGACCCCGAATTGCACGCGCTGCTTGAGCACAAGGGGTTCGAAGTTCTGCAGTTACCCTTGGCTCAGTTATCTCACGAGTACCGAATGTTCCGGCGTAAGCAGAGCATTCTTCATGACCGTCGATTGAACAGCCCTACCACCAAGATTCGTCGAGCTCGGCAACTCTCAATGATGCATTCACCAAGAGACCGGGCTGTGAGTCAGCTGCGTTCCGCACTCGATGCAGTGGCTGTGTCCTTACCTAGAGCTGCCGAACGCTTGGCGCTTGGTGAGCCTGAACAGCTAGTCCGCGGAACCAATCTTCAGGTCTTTGAGGAGTTTCTGAAAACGCTCAACTTGGACGCGGTACTGAGCATTACCCCGTATCACGATCAGGACGGACTGCTCCTGTGCGCTGCACAGCAGCTTGGCCTACCGTCGCTCACCTCGGTCATATCGTTCGATAACCCCACTACGCGAGAACGCATGCTGGTGTGCAGTGATCAGGTGCTCGTGTGGAATCAGTACAACCAGAATGAACTTGTACGTTCTTATCCTCAGCTCGAGGATGAGCGAGTCTCTGTGATCGGTGCTCCGCAGTTTGATCTCCACCGTAAGGCCGAGCTGCGACTGAGCCGAGACGAGTGGTGCCGCGCTCTCTCGCTTCCCGAGGATCGACCGATCATTTTGTACGGTGCCGGTCCAGCCCACCTCGTACCCGGCGAGGCCTCACTCATCCGTTTGCTTGACGACGCGATCGAGGCAGGCAGCTTCCCGCAGCAGCCTTATCTACTTGTTCGTCGTCACCCGACAGAGCCAGCAGAGGCTTGGTCTGAGTTGAGCGGCGAACTTCGTCACGGTCACGTTGTAGACCCTTGGGCAGCCGGGAACTCGTCATTTCGTGGGTGGCCTTCGCAAGAGGACATCATCATTCAGATGTCCTCACTCGCCCATGCCACGGTTCATATCAACGTGTGTTCCTCGATGACACTCGACGGAGCCATGTTTGACCGGCCACAGATCGGACCCACATTTGTTCCGGGTGCCACGCGTCGAGAGAATTCACGCGTGGCCGACATGTACCAACAGGAGCATTGGCAACCAATTACAGCCTCGGGCGGACTCACAACGGTTGGTGACGCTGAGGCCCTCCTGACCGCTACTGCTCAGGCTCTAGAGCACCCCGAGGTTGGATCCGAGGCTCGTCAACGCATGATCCAGGAACTGCTGACCTTCACCGATGGGCAGTCCTCGCAGCGCCTCGTAGATGCGGTAGCCGCCCTGCCTGCATGAGGAGCAGAGGCCCTAGTGCTCTGTCATCAGTCCCGCGTAGGCCTCTATGAACCTGCCAACCTGATGGCTGATGTCAAGGCGCTCGTCGGCCGTAGCTGCTGCAGCTAAACCGAGCCGTGAGCGGGTCTCTGGGCTAGCTGCGATAGCGGCTAGGTGATCAGACATGGCAACCGTGTCGCCCACATCAACGAGGATTCCGTTGACGCCGTCTTCAACAACTTCGGCCATCCCACCACAACGCGTGCTCACCACGGGTAGACCCGCCGCCATTGCCTCGAGTACGGCATTTGAGATTCCCTCGCTCAAACTCGGAAGAAGGAGAGCATCAGACCAGCCAAGAAGTTCTTTGATCTCCGGTTGCCCCAAACTGCCGAGAAGGGTGATTGAGTCCTCACAACCAAGCTCATGGATCATGAACATCAGCTTCTCTCGCTCCGCCCCTTCACCGGCGATCCGGTAGTCAACCTCAATGCCTCTTTTGCGAAGTTCAGCGACTGCTCGGATGCTGTCGTCGAAGCCCTTTTTCCAGTGAAGCCGCCCAATAGAGAGCAACCGGAATGGTCCCTGGTGTTCGATCTCTCGTCCGCGAAGTGAAGAGAATTGATCCACTGGAATCGCCGGCCGATTGACCAGAATCTTGCCAGCTGGGGCACCTAAGGCCTCGACAGTGATTCGCATGTCATCCGACACACAGTGGATGAGATCTGCAAGTTCAAAGACGCTTTCCAAAGCAATGCGGCGCTCTGGATTTTTGAGCGGCTCAATCTGCTCGGCTGCACCGCGGCAACTCACAGCGATCTTTGTGTTCCGATGCAGCTTGGGAAGCTCATCAAGGTACGAGGCAGCAATGCCAGAGAACTCAAAGTGAGCAATTGCCGAGTCAATGGCGCGAAGTGGGGCAAGGGTCACTCGCTGGCGTAGTCCGCCGGATGTGTTCTCGCCCCGCGCGATAACAGCCGAAAGAGTGGCAGGCCAAGCCGCTCGACTCGCTGGTTCAAGCGCTACTCGGGGCGACTGCCAGGGCATCAGCGAGAGCATGGGAAACCCCAGTTCAGCGCTGCTCGCTGTGAAAGAGGTAGACGCGACAGTGACAGCCATGCCGGCATCTCTCAAGCCAATGAGTTTGCGTTGGATAAACGTCTGCGACGGTGCCGGAAAGCGGCTGACCACAGCAGTGAGTGACGGAACATTCTGGGCCACGGCCCCCCTTAGTGTGAGCTGTTTACTCAATCTTCGCTGATGAGCAAATCTTGAAATACCTTATCGACGCCCCGGGCCCAGATCTCGTTACCTGCCAGTAACGCGCAAAAGCGCTCTGCGCTGTCTCCGGTGCCAAACTGCAAGCTGGGCTCGCTCTGTTCCATGGCCGTCGCAGCCTTCATCGCTGCCGCTACTTCAAGTTTAGAAATTCCGGAGTGAAGAATGCTCGGGTGATCTGCGCGACCGCGTTGCCGAGATCCAATGTCAACGCTCGGAACTCCATAGATGGGTGCCTCACGAATTCCGGCACTTGAGTTGCCAATGAGCATCTCTGAATGACGCAGAAGGGTTAAGAACGCTTCGAAGCGAAGCGAGGGAAACACTCTGAATCGCTCGTCTCCGGCCAGTCGCTCGTATGCATCGAGAATCACCTCTGACCCCGGATCGTTATTGGGATGCACGACCACGGCGTTTCCGTCACTCTCAAGCAGTGCATCAATCATTCCGGTGGCTACCAAGGTATTTGTCTGTTCGTCTTCGGTGGTGACTCCATGGAGAATCACGAGTGCGTAGGTACTGAACGGGATCTCGTAATCGGTGAGCACCTCAGACAGCGAGGGCAGACTGTCTGAAAGCATGACGTCAATGTCGGGCGATCCAATAGCCCAAACAGTTGCCACGTCTTCGCCGAGTTGCACCACTCGCCGCTTGGACTCCTCGTTGGCGACTAGGTGTATATGAGACAGCTTGGACACGGCATGGCGTAGGACTCCGTCGATGGTGCCTGAGAGTTCGCCGCCCTCTACGTGAGCGACTGCAACATTTCGTAGTGCCCCGCCGGCAGCCCCGCCAAGTGCCTCGACCCGATCCCCATGA
>JBIKPA010000290.1:0-2892 GCA_044357715.1 Microthrixaceae bacterium | reverse complement strand
TGGGTTGAGCGGCACGATAACTAGTCCGGCCCCCAAGCCAGCAAGATACGAGACCACAAAATATCGGTTATTGCCAGAGATCAGCGCTAGACGATCACCGGGCTCGAGACCCAACGAGACCAGCCCAGAGCGCAACTTTGCAACCTGCGCGCGCAGCGAGCCATAGGTGGTGGGTTTGCCACGGCTAATGAGTGCACAGGCATCATCAGGGTGGTTTTCTAAAATCGTAGCTAAGTTCACTTGCCACCAAAGTAGCCGCCGGTGTGCCAAATGCCACCCACCGCTGCGCTCATTCAGTGCGAACAGCGCCATTTAGATAAAAGACCGCCTATTTTGGGGCGAGCACCACGAGCTGAAGCATGGAAGCGCCCACTAGAAACAACATCAGAATCACGATAGCGATCGTGGTGTTTCGTCTCATGACTGCTCCTTCATAGCGGTGGCTTCACGACTGGGGCCGAAACGATGGTGAGAGTTGCACCGGGGTGGTCACGGCACGGGCGGGTTCCGCTGCGCTGTCAAGTGGACTCAACCGCAGTGCATCGCCTGTTTCTAGGCTCAACTCTTCTGCAGCAGAGGCTCGATCACAAACCAGAGCTAGGGCCCCATAGCTATCGATCACCAATCCAAGCGCTCCGGTGGTGAGTTCAGAAAAGCTACTTACTCGCTTCACCGTTCGCACCGTTGGTGCAACACCGCCAAGAGACCCTCCCCCTAGCGATCCTGCAGAATCAAGCCTCAGCTCAAACACCGTGCCTAAAGCATCGACTTCATCGGGGTCGGCGTTGAGTTGAGCGTTTCCGTAGTGGTCAACCCACAGCACCTCGGCGGTGAGCACTCCTTCGGCGAGTTCAGAGATTGGTAGCGTTCCAGGAATCAGTCCGGCCGGCTCAATGAACTCTCCAAGTTCTTCTAATGCCACCCCGTTGCAAATATGAGCAGCTACCGGCGCAAAAATATCGCGACCATCGAAGAGCGATCCGGCTCTGGCCAAGTGGTACTTAGAATTATTAAGCCACACGGCTCGAGTTGCTCCACCCACCATCGCAACCGCCGGGGCTAGTACCCCGTTATCGGGGCCCAGCAAGATCGATTGACCGTCGCCAACCTCAACCGCAACGGCTCGGCGACTCGTTCCAACGCTGGGGTCGACCACTGCGATGACCACCCCGGGGGCGAGGTACTGAGCAGCCCTACCTAGGGCCAGACCACCTGCTCGAACGTCATACGGGGCGATGGAATGGGTGATGTCAATCACGGCAACTTCGGGTGCCATCTGGCGAATCACCGAGTGGACTACCCCAACAAATTCGTCGGTGTGGCCATAATCCGAAAGAAAAGAGATCGTGTCGAATCGCAAACTCATGCGCCGCCAACGTACCCCGACTCACCCAACCCCACCAATACCCAACATGCCCACAACAACGCGTAATTTGTCCTGCGAGGGGTTGGCGTGGGGTCTGGGGTTAGCCGGCTAGTTCTTGTGAGCGTTTCGTGGCTGCAGCGATTGCTTCGATGAGGGTTGCTTGCAACTTGCCGGCCTGCAGCACCTTCAATGCCGCCTCGGTGGTCCCGCCCGGCGAGGCAACGCGTGCTCGCAACTCGGCAGGATCCCAGTCACCGTCGATCAGCAGGCGTGCGGAACCCAACAAGGTTTGACGCACAAGCGCATCGGCTGTGGCACGGTCCAAACCTTGGATCACGCCTGCATCGATCATCGCCTCGGCAATCAGAAACACATACGCGGGGCCAGAGCCAGACACAGCGGTAACTGCATCGAGTTGAGATTCTGGAACTCGAACCACCATGCCGACCGCATCCAGAATCAGTTCGGCCCAAGCAAGGTCGACCTCAGTAGCCGCAGAACCACCGCTCATGGCTGCGGCGCCCTCGCCAACCAAGGCAGGGGTATTTGGCATCGCTCGAATCACTGCTACCTGTGGGCCGATGGCAGCTTCAAGCGTCGCGATGTTAACCCCTGCTGCAATGGACAACACCCGCTTGACGCCCAGATTGCGCAGGGCTTCTAGCGCCTCAACTACATGGTTTGGCTTGGTAGCCACGATGATCTGGGGCGCTCCTACTGCATGCTCAAGCACGGTAACCCCTGGGAAGAGCATGCCCAATTCTTTGCGACGCCCCTCCGAGACTTCGACTATTGAAACCTGCTCGGCTCGCACTACTCCATGACTCAGCAGCCCGTGAAGTAGTGCGGTGCCCATTGACCCACCGCCAATAAGTTCAAGTTCATCCATGGCAGTGAGACTAGTGAGTAGGGCGAGGTTCAGGTGCTTCCCCAAACCCCTGAACCTCGTGTGCAGGACTCTAGGGATGACTCAGTGCATTGTCAGCGGGGATCAATCCCCGGCTACTCCTTGTAGCGGGATGCAAACCCCAGCCGCATGGCAGGACGAAAGCTCTGTTCGACATAGGAGTAGACCGACCCAAAGAGCCGATCGAGTTCTGCCTCGGTCACCCACTGCACGGGGATCTGTCCAACTAAGAACACCGCATCCTCTGAGCCAATAGAAAAGCTGAATCCGTTAAAGCGCAGGTTTCGGCGAAGCAGATACTCGTAGGTCTGAGCCAAGTTCTCTTCAGGAGCTGGCATCAGATAGGTCTCTACATGCAAGGTTCGTTGACGCAAGTGAAACCAGACAGAGAAGATTTCTTTCTCTTCGGCAGTAACTCGAATCATCCACCGACACTCACCCGAGTCGGTGTCTCGCTCAATGGACTTCACGCAGGGGTTTTGTTGCAATTGCTCTTCTAGCCATTGCTCGATTTGGATTTCTATCTGTCCAAGCTCGGCTGGAGTTGCTGGCGGGAGCGCATCTTTTGTCATCGGCATTCCACAAGTTGCCTAGCGCGGAGATCACTGTAGAGGCGACG
>JBIKPA010000092.1:0-10249 GCA_044357715.1 Microthrixaceae bacterium | reverse complement strand
GAGTGGTGCGAGAGTTCATCGGCCACGGGATCGGCGATCAATTTCATACCAGTCTGCAGATCCCGCATTATTACGATCCCCATAACGACACCGTTCTTCTGCCAGGCATGACCTTCACCGTCGAACCGATGATTAACCTTGGATCGAACCGCCTAGAGATGTGGGATGACGGCTGGACTGTCTCCACTAGAGATATGCAGCGGTCGGCACAGTTCGAACACACTGTGCTTGTCACAGAAACTGGCCACGAGCTGCTCACCGTTCCCGCTGAGGGTCCGCCGGCCGACGTTTTGTTTGCCGATGTGAAGCTCGGAACACAAGCAGCTCCGTAAGACGCAAACTCGTAGTCAAAACCTGTGCTGATCCCACACGATTCAATCTGGCACTGCTGAACTCTTCCCCCTGTTCGTTCTCTGGCATTCAAGCCGGGCAGATTCTCAAGGAGAGATTCGTGAGGCCTACCCCCGCGCCGTATCAGTCCTTGGCAGCGCGACTCACTAAAGGCACCGAAGCAGCTGCTACTCGGCTGGCCATGTTTCGCTCACGCTTCGAGCAGTCTGCGCTAGCTCGACGAGTGCTGTCTCGGCGACTCGTTGCACTGTTCGTAGCCCTAGTTGTGGGTTGGCATGTCACTGCTCAGCTCAGAGCCGCTGAACACACAAAGCAGTCTTGGGGTAACAGCACAGCAGTACTAGTTGCTGCTCGACCCCTTGAACCTGGCGAGATTCTTGACTCCTCGGCAGCTCGGATCGAACAGATGCCAAGGCGGTTTGTGCCAGAGGGAGCACTTTTTGAATTGCCCACTGATCGCCGCGTCACTCTGGCTACGAGCGCCGGCGAGATTCTTTTGCGCAGTCGAGTTTCAGCGGCAGGCGCCGGCGCTATTGGCTCGACGCTGACCGCTAAAACCCAAGCAGTGACGATCTCATTAGGCGAAGCTCCGGCCCCGGTTCAGCCTGGAGACCTTGTAGATGTGATCTCGGTACAAACAGATTCGGCCGGCAGTGATGTATCTAGCAGCGATTCTCCTTCCGGCGGCGAAGGCGGACTCGGAGCAGAGCGGGTAGCAGAATCTGCAGTTGTGCTTCAGGTGGCACAAGGCCAAGCCACGTTGGCTGTGCAAAGCAAACAAGTAGATGCTCTCGTCGCTGCCGCCGCAAGCGTGCCGATCAGCTTGGTCATCCTGCAGTAGTTCAGCTTCCGGTCGCTCGCTTGAGGCGACTTTCTATGCTCCAGAAAGCGATACATCCTGTATGACTAGCGAGCAGGCACCATCCCCGGAACGCAACCATTCAAAGTCGCCGCCCACCTCTGAGATATCTAGAAGAAGGCGCTGCAGAGTAGAGGCCAGTGTGAGTTCACGAACGGGTTCTGCAAGTGAACCGTTGCGAATCATGAGGCCGTCTGCCCCCACTGAGAAGTCACCAGAAATCGAGTTCACACCCGAGTGCATCCCCGAGAAGCTGTTGACATAGAGCCCTAAGTCAATAGAGGCGACAAGTTCTTCAAAACTACGCGTCCCTGGCTGCATCACTAGGAGTTGGGCACCAACACCGGGCAGGCTTCGCGTGCCCCTCACCGCAGAACCGGTCGAGGCCAAGCCGCTGCGTCTCCCCGAGTATGAGTCCTGCAGAAACTTCTGCAGCACTCCATCAGAGATCAAGAGATTGGGTCGACACGCAAGCCCTTCTCCGTCTACTTCTTCAGCAGCAATTGACTCGGAGCGAGTTGGGTCATCTGTCAGCGAGATCAACGGGGATGCAATTTGCTCGTTCAGACGTTCGCCAAATGGGGATCGCCCTTTGATAACCGAGTCGCCCGACAGCATCGATGAGACAATGCCCATCAGCGAGATAGCTAGACGTGGTTCCAACAAGATGGTCATCCGAGCCGAGGGTGGCTTCACTGCGCCAAGAAGCCGTGTGGCTCGATCCACCGCTTCGACGGTTGCGTGATCAAGGTCGAGAAGCTCTGGAACTCGGCCCGAGTCGTAGCCAAAACCCGTCTGAGTTTCCTCACCCACCCGAGACAGCGGCTGAGTAGAGATCGAGCATGAGGCTCCTCGGTCAACTGCTTCGATGCCCGCTGTAGACAAGATGACGGACTCTCCCCAGGCATCTCCGTAGGCCGTAGAGCGGATTCCTGCGATGCGCGAATCCGCAGCAAGCACGCGCCGTTCAAGCTCAAGAGCTAGGGCAATCTTTTTCTCAACGGGGAACTCAACAACCGAGTCCGACCAGCTGTTTTGAGCAACAACTGCAACACCATCGGGCACAGCGAGGCCGTTGAACTCGTCAGGCTCGCCAAACTCAAGGTTATCTCTGGCCTCTCGCAAGGTTTCGAGCAAAACGGTGGGGTCCAAGCTGCCGCAATGCGCAAAGCCCAGCCGCCCATCACGAATCACGCGAATCCCAGCGCCCGAGGAATCTGCAGAGGTGAGCGACTCAACATGGCCCTCGTAGACCTTGACGGTGGTTGAAGTTGCTCGACTGACAAGCACTTCTACCTGTTCAGTGGCGACTGCTTGATCAAGGATTGAATGGGCTAAGGCAACGAGGTCATCAGACTGCCCTGGCTGTGGATTTGGCGCAGAGGCAGTCATTGGCCCGACATCGTGACATCTGCGATTGCCAACGTCACGCCTGTTGACTCCCAAGGGAAGTAAGTCAGATCCGAACCGATTGCCACAACGTCGCCCAACATCTTTTGCAGGGTGGATCCTATGGTGACTTCGCGAATCCCCTCTGCGAGTTCACCACCACGAATTCGCACGCCGTCGGCACCCACAGACAAGTCACCAGAAACGGGATTAACTCCCGAGTGAAGTCCCGCAATGTCGTAGACCAAGAAGCCATCACCTACTTGCGAGACAATCTCTTCAGCAGAGAGTTGCCCCGGTGCAAGCTTGATGACATGTGGTCCAACTCCCGGCGCGGCACGGTGACTGCCGCGCTGCGCAGACCCAGTAGAACTGGTACCGGCGACTCTGGCCGTATATGCGTTGTGCAGGTAGCCAGACAGCACACCTGAGTCGATAAGCGGGACTGCCCGGCAGGCCAGACCCTCTCCATCGGCGTCTGAGGCGGTGGGACTCAGCGGATCAGTCGCATCGTCGAACATCGTGAAACTCGGCGCCGCAATAGAGTCTCCGACTCGGCCCGCAAAGGGTGATCGGCCACGAATCACTGACTCACCAGAGAGCATGTCTGCAATCAGGCTCAAGAACTGAGAGGTGACGTAGGGGTGCAACACAACTGTGAGACGCTCACTCGGCGCCTTCGTCGCACCAAGCAGGCGAATGCAGCGTTGCACTGCCTCATGGGCAGCAGAAGCCAGATCCAAATCTTGTAAAGCCCGACCGACTGAAAAGCCAAATCCGGTCGTGGTGTCTTCGTCATCTCCTGCTAGCGCATACACGCCCAGATACACCGAGGTTTCGGCGCTTGAACGCCTAATTCCTGTCGTAGTTGCAAGTGCCGTGGCCATCACCGAATCTGCATAGTCAGCCGACTCAATTCCAAAGATTCTTGGGTCGCCTGCGCGAACCTGCGCCTCGAGTTCGACCGCTAAGCGAATCTTCTCTTCGGTGTCTGCGTGCACGAGTCGCTCATCGAAGAGGAACAGTTCCTCGGGTTCCACCCCATCGGGCTCTGCAAGGCCTGCGTGGGGATCTACCGATCCAAAGCTCGCGTTATCACGGGCCTCTGCAAGACACTCCAACAGTGCAGCATCATCAAGTACTCCAGCCCAAGAAAGGCCCTGCTTCCCCTCCGAGATCATCCGAATGCCAACACCGGCTGAGTCGGCCGAGACAAAGTGTTCGACCTCTCCCTCAAAGGCGCGCACCTCGGTGTCTCGGCTCCAAGCTACGACTGCCTCGACCTGTTCGCCGGGTGCGGCCATTGCAACAATGCGATCGGCAATCTTTTGTAGTTCGTCTGGGTTCACGCTGCGGTGCCGCCAATGGTAAGCCCAGTTGCTACTCGAAGCGTTGGCACGCCATCTCCGACGGGTACCCCTTGGCCATCTTTGCCGCAGGTTCCCGGGCCACCCATAGCAAAGTCATTGCCAACGGCATCGATCGCTGTCAAAACTCCGGGACCATTTCCGATCAGGTTTCCCTCTCGTAGCGGTTCGGTGATCCGGCCACCTTCAATGAGGTAAGCCTCGGTCATACCGAAAACAAAGTCACCGGTAGCAGTGTTGACCTGCCCACCGCCAAGGTGCGAGATATACACACCCGATTCGGTATCTGACAGGATTTGCTCTGGGGTTGAGGTGCCTCCAAGAAGGTATGTGTTGGTCATTCGCACCATCGGAAGATGCTGGTAGCTCTGGCGGCGGCCATTACCGGAGGATGCACGGCCCTCGGCGCGAGCCCTCAGTCCGTCCCACATGTAATCTACTAAAATACCGTCCTGAATCAGGACATTGCGCTGCGCAGGTCGACCTTCGTCATCAATTGCGAAACACCCCCATTCGCCACCCATCGTGCCGTCATCAACCAGGGTCACGAGCGAAGATGCAACCTGCTCGCCGAGGCGGCCAGCGAACACAGAAGCGCCTTTGCCTACAAGGTCGGCCTCAAGTCCGTGCCCGCAAGCTTCGTGGAACATCACTCCGCCTCCACCGGGGCCGATCACTACCGTCATCTCACCCGAAGGGGCTGGTCGAGCTGCCAACTTTGTGATTGCTCGTTGAGCTGCCGTGCGTGCAAGGTCTGCAACCTCGTAGGAATCAAAGAGCTCAAAACCAACAGTTCGGCCAATCGACTCACGGCCCGTTTGCATGCCCGTGTCTCCAGAGGCAACGGCAGAGATCGAGAACAAAGTTTTTACTTGGTCATCGGTGCCGAGGATTCCGTCGGTGTTTGCTACCAAAATTCGTCGGTGCGAATCTGCATATCGAGCAGACACCTGAGTAATTGCCGCACCTTCGGCTCTAGCCATTTCGTTTGCAGTGAGAAGCAGTTCGACTTTTTTGGCTTTCGGCACATCACCCGGCATGATCCGAACCAAGTTGGGTCGCTGCGCGTTCACGCGGTCAAGGTCAACAATTGTGGTTCCTTCGCCGGTACCGCGGGCAGCCGCTGCGGCTGTTTCTGCGGCTGCGATCAAACCGGCCTCGGACAAGTCCGAAGTATGCGCAAAGCCGGTGGACTCGCCAACAACGACACGAATTCCAGCACCGCGGTCTCTACCAGAGGTGAGTTCCTCAATACGGCCATCATCAAGGAGCGCAGAGGACGAGCGCTTCTCTTCGGCAAAAATCTCGGCAAAGTCGGCGCCGCGAGAGGCAGCAGCAGCAAGCACTCGTTGGATCGTGGGCTCTTCGAGCATCGGTGGGTCCTCCTAGAAAGAAACAGTTGAACGGCGCAAAGCAAAGATAAATGTGCCTCGGCGCAGCTAAGTGTTTACTGTATCGGTTGTGCCTATACGCCCCGGCCTGTCGGCCTCTGTCGAACTCATTGTTTCTGAAAGCGATACTGCCATCGCGTTCCGCTCTGGAGATGTGCCTGTTCTGGCAACGCCCAGAATTATTGCCCTGCTCGAAGAAGCCGCCGTTATTGCAGTTCACGGCGAACTCGACCCGGGCTGTTCCACCGTGGGAGTACGCGTTCAGATTGAGCACATCTCGCCAACAGCCGTCGGCGGTCAGATAACAGCTGAGGCTCACTTAGAAAAAGTTGAAGGGCGACGGCTTATCTTTCATGTCTCGGCCCGAGACGAACGTGGCCTGATTGCGGCCGGCAAAGTCACTCGGGTTCTGATCAACATCGAACGATTCTTAGAAAAAACTCTCTAATCACAAGATGAACGAGGAGGAGCGAGAGGAGGACCTTCTTCAAATCGATGGCGAGCGCCTTGCAGCGCAACTCCCCAAAAACAACTGGCGAAACGTAATTTTGCGCTTGGTCATCAGCTTGGCGTTCTTGTCTCTGCTGTTTTGGAGACTGCCCGATGTGTCTCTAGGTGATGTTCTTCCCGAGCTCAGCAGCGCCGCAATCATCTGGGTGTTGGTTGCGATTTTGGTGCACGTCGTGGCCTATGGACTTCAGACTGTGCGCTGGTCCACGGTGTCAAATACCTTGGGGATTTCCCTGCCGTTCAAGCGCATGTTCTCACACCTGCTCGCCGGGGAGTTTGTTTCTAATGCGCTGCCTACCTCATTTGGCGGTGACGTCGTTCGGGTGAAGCGACAAGGCCAAGACACCGGCGACTACGCCGATGCATTCGCAGCAACTGCGCTCGAACGACTCTCGGGATGGCTGGTCCTGCCGTTTCTCTCTACTGCGGCAATGCTCATCCACCCCGAGTTCTTGCAGTTAGGCACAGCCACCTTCGTAGCTGTTGCCATCAACATCTCTACTGTCGTGGCTCTAGTCGCAATCTTGTTCGCAGCAGGCCATAGGCGGGGCGCCGGGCGATTGATAGGGCAAAGCGGTTGGCGGCGTTACCTAGCTGCGGTGCACCTTGGGGTGATTGCATTCAAACATCACCGAGGAAGAGTCATTGAGGTTCTGATCGCCGGGCTGGGGTTTCAGTTTCTGCAATGCGTCTCGGTCTTTGCCGCTGCAAAAGCCCTGAACATTCCGCAGGTGACCCTACTGGCTGCACTTGCGTTTTTTCCGCCTACTGCAATTGCACAAAACCTGCCGTTCGCCCTTGGCGGTCTCGGAGTGAGAGAAGCAGTTTTTGTGCTGTTCTTTGGGGCACTTGGAGTGCCGGATGCAGACGCAATTGCGTTGGGTCTCTTGGTCTATGTCATCTTTGTTGCAGCAAGTTTGGCTGGCGCACCTAGCTTTGCCTTTGGCCGTAACCGCGGCAGGGTGACTGCGGATTTAGGGGAGACATGACGCATCAGCATTTCGGCAGTAAGTTGTGAGGTGCTGATGGAAAATACTTCTTCACACTTGCTGGACTCGATCCATGGACCAGCGGATCTCACTGTTCTAGATGGGCAGCAACTTGAGTTGCTAGCAGCAGAGATTCGCGAGTTCATTGTGGACCGTGTCAACACCTATGGCGGCCACCTTGGGTCGAACCTTGGAGCAGTAGAGATAACACTCGCACTGCACCGGGTGTTTGACTCCCCGCAAGACATCGTCTTGTTCGATACTGGCCATCAGGCCTATGTGCACAAAATGCTCACCGGCCGGTGCGAGGCTTTCGACACCCTGCGCCAAGAGGGCGGACTCTCTGGGTACCCCAGCCGGTCCGAATCTGAACACGATTGGATTGAAAACAGTCACGCATCCACCGTGGTGTCTTACGCACACGGCCTTGCAACTGCGCTGCACCTGCAGGGTGAAGATGACCGCCAGGTCATCGGGGTACTAGGAGATGGTGCCCTGACTGGCGGCATGGCCTATGAGGGGCTCAACAACCTCGGGCACTCAGGACGCAAGGCAATCATTATCCTGAACGATAACGGTCGCTCGTATGCGCCAACGGCATCAAGTCTGAGCGAGAGTCTGGCCAAGCTTCGTTCCTCCACTACCTACCGCCGTCAAAGCGCACGGGTGGAGCGGCTCATTGCAGACCTTCCGCTGGGCGCCTACCTAGAAAAAGGGGTAGACGGAGCCAAAGCGGCTATTCGAGAGATGTTCGAGCCCCCGGCTTTTTTTGAGCAACTCGGTGTGAAGTATCTCGGGCCATACGATGGTCACGATCTTCCGACTCTTGAAGAAGCATTCAGAAATGCCTCCAAAATAGATGGCCCGGTTGTCGTTCATTGCTTGACTCAAAAAGGTCGCGGATACGCACCGGCCGAGAATGACCCGATTAAGAACATGCACGATCTGTCTGAGCTCAAAGATGGCTCTTACACGGCGGCGTTTTCTGAGGCAATTTTGCTCGAAGGGGCCAATCGCCCCGAGCTAGTAGCAATCACTGCGGCAATGCCCGACTCCACAGGCTTACTTCCATTCGGTGAGGCTTTTCCCGAGCGCATGTTTGACGTTGGCATTGCCGAGCAACATGCAGTGACCTCTGCGGCGGGCATGGCAATGGGTGGGTTGAGGCCAGTAGTAGCCCTGTACGCCACCTTCCTTACTCGCGCGATCGACCAAGTCAACCTTGACGTTGGCATGCACAATCAACCAGTGGTGTTTGTACTCGATCGCGCAGGCATCACCGGAGACGACGGCCCCTCTCATCACGGGGTCCTCGATATGGTCTTGTTGTCAAAGGTGCCAGACTGCACCATCTTTGCACCCTCGAATTACGCAGAGGTTGCTCAGATGCTCCACGATGCTCTCGAGTTGTGCACTGACGGGCCTGCGGCAATTCGGTACTCAAAGACCATGCCGCCAGCCGGACAGACAGACACTGGTTCTGGGCTGCGTGCTCGCCAAGTCAGAGCTGGCAACGATGTCTGCCTTATTGGAGTGGGCAAGATGCTTGCCGCAGCTGAAGAGGCCGCTCAGCGACTTGAACAACATGGAATTAGCGCAACAGTCTGGGACCCTCGGGTGGTCAAGCCTCTCGACCCGGAGATGCTCGAAAATGCAGCCGATCACCGCCTAGTGGTCACCATTGAAGACGGTCTGAGAGATGGCGGAATCGGCGCAGCTGTAGCTGACTCGTTGTCACAGCTTGCCCCAACAGATGGGCCGGCAGTCAGAGTGCTTGGCGTGCCGACGGTGCACCTTCCGCAAGGAAAGCCAGACAACATCTTGGCCAAGCTTGGTTTAGATGCAAACGGCATCGTGGATGAAGTCACTGCGTGGAGTCGCTCAGCAGCCGGACAATCCCGTTCTGCTGATTCCTAAACCCGCTGATTCTCAGGTTGCCAGGTTAGCTATAGAACGGGTTCTCACCCGAGGCGTGATCAGTTGCATCGATCACTTCAAGCACCTCTGGAATGTTCTCTCTAATGCTCTGCTGAATACCATCGGTCAACGTGGCCGCGCTTGCAGAACAGCCCTGACAACCCCCGCCCATGGTTAGATAGACGTTGTTCTTCTCATCCACTCCAACGAGTGTGGCAAACCCGCCGTGAGCGGCAAGCATCGGGTTAATGCTGCCCTCTAAGAGTTGGGTCACCTTTTCGGCCACGTCGCCAGTGAGTTCGATGTTGACGTTAGCCAGCGGATCGGCACGATTAGGATTTCGAATAACTAGTCCACCCTGGCCGGCAGATTTTGGCAGGTCTAGCTCCGCACCTCTCAAGAACTCAACAGAGTCGTTCGGAATAACAACCGTCAGGTCCTCGACTGTGTAACGAACATGATCCTCATCTACTGAGTCGATCTCTTCAAAAGACAGGTCATAGGTGTATTCCACGCCCTTCGTTCCGGTGATAGCCACCCGCAAAGCAAGGGCTGCAGGATCAGGCTCGGCGGAGCGGATGTCTCGAACTGTGCTCAGGGCATCGTCACTCACACGCATCACCACATCGCCGGTACTTCCGCTCGGAACAAATACAGGCTCAGTAGACGCAGACTCGTTGGGCGCAAGGGGGCTCGTGGCGGGGGTGTCGATGCTCATAGACCACGCACTTTACTCGGATTGATTGTGCTTCATCCGTTCACCTTGCCGCTATGGTCAATGCCATGGGAACTTTCTCTCGGTCCTGGTCGCTCACAAAGGCTTCATGGGGGGTATTGAGAGAAGACAAGGAACTCATTGCCCTGCCAGTTATTTCGAGTATTGCTTCGCTGATTTTAGTGAGTCCATTTTTTGCTATTGCCGCACTTACCTTGAGTACAAATGAGGGAACCGCGGGAACGACTACAACTTCAAGCGCTGACGGAATTTCTCTAGGAATCCCCGGTTACATAGCCCTCTTCTTGGCATACATCGTGGTTGCCTATGTGACCATCTTTTTTCAGAGTGCCTTGATTCTGGCTGCGAACGAGCGCATGACCGGTGGAGATCCAACCCTCAAATCTGCACTACGTGGCGCTCGCGCAAACGCCGCACATATTTTGCCTTGGGCAATCATCAGTGCCACGGTGTCGATTGTGCTTCAGGCTATTCAGGAACGGGCCGGGTTTATTGGCAAAATCGTGATCGGTCTAGTCGGATTGGCGTGGACACTAGTCACGATGCTCGTCCTTCCGATTCTGGTCATCGAAGGCGTGGGCTTGAAAGATGCCTTTACCCGTTCAGCCTCTGCGTTCAAGCGCACTTGGGGTGAAAACGTGGTTGGCAACGGTGCAATTGGACTGATTTCTGCTTTGGTGATGTTTGCAGGAATCATCGTAGGAATCGGGATCATTGTTCTTGGCGCTTCAACCGGGCTC
>JBIKPA010000091.1:0-10292 GCA_044357715.1 Microthrixaceae bacterium | reverse complement strand
TACTCAAGAACTGGTCTTCCGAAAGCACGGAATCCTGAGCTCGTATCTGTGAACGTTCTGCCGGACAGAACTCTCATTGAGAACTCCAGTAACTGCATAGCCTTGCGTCGTGTCAGGCCAACTTCGTAAGAATTCTCTGTGGCAAATCGACTGCCGACGACAAAGTCAGCTCCATCGAGCGCTGCAATCAGCGTCGGGATCATGCTGGGGTCGTGTTGGCCGTCAGCATCAAGTTGCACAGCGGCATCAAAGTCTTGTTCTACGGCGTAACGAAATCCCGTCCGCAAAGCGCCACCGATTCCTAAGTTGAAAGGCAAAACGAGCACAGCGCATCCATGGGAGCGCGCGACGTCTGCGGTGCCATCGGTGGAACCATCATCGACAACGACAACCTCGTACTCGGGTACGGCCGCATGTAGTGATTTCAAAACAGCAGGCAGGGTTGCCGCTTCGTTCAGCGCAGGGATGATCACTAGGACGCGAATCGTTGTCCTCCTCGACAAAATTTACCCCTCCACCTTGACACACCACAGCACTCAAGGGCATCTAATGGCTGCGAGAACCCACTTAGCGGGTCTAGGGTCAGGCGGTGTTGTTATGGACTTACCTACTTGGCCGACTGCCGTGATACCCCGGATTTCGTCGCTCTCTGACCGAACTCGAGATCTGCTCTCAGTGCTTATCGTTGGTTTCGCGCTGTTGCTTCCAGTATGGGGGCTACTGCGATATCAAGGCCCACCCATGGAAGAGGGCTTCATGTTGGCCTTTCCAGAGCAGATCCTTCTGGGTCGACTACCTCATCGCGACTTCTTGCATCTATACGGGCCCGGCTCGTTGTGGTTTCTCGCTGGCGTCTACAAATTGTTTGGAACCAATATCATCGTTGAGCGACTAGTCGGTCTGCTACAACATGGCGCTGTTGCTTTCGGCATGCTTGCCTTGTTGAGGCCCTTTGGTAGGCGAATCGCAACGGCGGCAGCGTTGGTTTCGCTAGTGATTCTTATCGGTCCCGGCGGGTTGTCCGCTATGGCTTGGAACGGAGCTCTTGGGTTGGCGGTTTGCTCGCTCGCTGTCGGGGCGGCTGCTTGCAAGGCAGATCTGAAGCACCCAAAAGCTCTGGCAGCATTTGCGGGTGTGCTTGCGGGAGCCGCTCTGCTGTTTCGGCCGGACCTCATCATTGCTGTAGGACTGGGGTCCTTCGCCATGGCGTTTCGCATGTCGAAGCCGCAGCGGTTGCCGCTACTTTTCGGCGGTCTAGCAACGGTTGCTCTTTATGTACCCCATGTTTTGCTATCAGGCATAGGTGCTTCATTCGAGGGGATGTTTATAGAGCCTGTGTTTAAGTTGCGCCCAGGGCGAGCGCTTCCCGTTCCGCCAAGTTGGGATCAGGCCGATGGTTTCTTGCAGCGGGCAGGGGCGCTTCGTCCCTCGGGTTGGCCGCTACCAATGCCAGAGATTTCTCAGCAGATTTTTCTCTGGTTTTTTCTGGTCCCCGCATCGATACTGCTCGTGCTCTTCGCCGCTTGGAGGCTTCGCAAACAGGAGCCAACTTCGGCTCGGACGACTGCATTAGGACCAGCCGCACTATTTTGTGCCGCCCTGATTACCCAAGCTGTGCAACGGCCCGACAGCACTCACTTGTCTTGGGTGACAGGGATTTCGTTTGCGCTCTGTATCCCCGCAATTGCAGTGCTCGTTCAACAGGCGCGTCCTAGCTGGGCAGTGTCTCGGAGCGCCTGGGTGGGTACAGCATGTATCGGGGCAATCTTTGTTCTGGTAATCCCCTTTTATCCGCTGCGGACGTATGTAGACCTAGCGGGTCAGACCTTTGGGAGAAACACCTTTGGCTATGAGATCTCTCGTGATGGACGCAGCTTCTTTATCGGCAACGCCGAGGGTGCCGCCGATGCGCAACAGATCACTGATCAACTCAGCGAATCGTCCAAGGCAGGGGAGTCGCTCATCGTCGGCCCTACGGACCTTTCGCGAACCAATTACAACGACGCATTCTTTTATTTTCTGTTTCCCGATCTACCCCCTGGCACCAGATACATCGAGATGGATCCCGGTCTTGCTGACGCGAGTGATTCGGGGCTCGCAGAGGAGCTCCTCAAGAACGACTGGTTGATCCTCTCTGATGTTTGGTCAGATTGGAGCGAGCCCAATACAAGCGCCGGGTCTGGTTCGCAAGTTCCAAATCAGATCGTCAAAGACCATTACTGCATGGTTACGGAAGCCAAAATGTTCAGCCTGTTCAGGCGCTGTCGCTAGCCTGCAGGCTTGAGTCAGCTGAGGGGATCCTTTGATCCGCTCGTGAAAGCAAGAGCCGAAGCGCTGCCTACCGGTACAGTCTCTACGTGCAAAGAACCGTGGTGATTCCCACCTATCAGGAGGCGGAGAATATTCGACCCCTGCTTGTAGCGATTCGCGGTCTATGCCCTGATCTGCACGTGATTGTCTGCGATGACAACAGCCCTGATGGCACCGGTCAAATTGCCGAGGTGGCGGCAGCTCAGCTGGGTGGAATTGAAGTCCTTCACCGACCGGCCAAAGCGGGTTTAGGTGCAGCGTATCGGCATGGCTTTCGCCATGCGCTAGATGCTGGTTATGAGGTCATCATTCAGATGGATGCCGATTTTTCACATGACCCGAGTGTTCTGCCTGCCCTGATTGCTGCAGTGGATGCCGGCGCAGATGTAGCGGTTGGTTCTCGATATGTTCCCGGGGGTTCAATTCCGAATTGGACTTGGCTTCGGCGGCAGCTTTCTCAGTGGGGAAACTCTTATGCAAGAGCAATGCTGCGGCTACGGATGGCCGACGCGACAACGGCTTTTCGTGCCTATCGATCGACAGCACTTGAGCAAATAGATATCGATGGAACCACTGCAAACGGCTACTTGTTTCAGATTGAGACTGCCTATCGATTGTCTTGCGCTGATCTTGTGATTACGGAACTACCCATTACATTTGTGGATCGCATTGCTGGAGCATCAAAGATGGCGGTGGTTCGAACCATGGCAGAAACAGAACTCCGAGTGACATGGTGGGGCATTTCCCTGAGGGCACCTAGGGTTTCTGATGGGGTTCGTCAAACTGTCCCTGGCAGGTATCTGATGTCAAAGATCCGCCCAAGCGGCCCTCCCGTGATCGAGTAAGGGTCATGGTCATCGCCGACGTAGCTAGGTTCACTAGCTCTACCCGATCTGATGCTGCTTCTGTGAAGTCTGCGCGAGGTGGTCTTCGCATCCAGCGGATCCCCTGTGAGCCATTGGGTCAAGTTGCTTCGCTAGATGGTCTACGTGCACTTGCAGTTCTTGCAGTTCTTTTTTATCACGCAAGGTTCTCTTGGCTTCCAGGCGGGTTTCTTGGAGTGTCGGCCTTCTTTACTCTCTCAGGCTTTTTGATCACTTCGTTGCTACTTCGGGAGTGGGCCTCGGCCGAAAGTATTGACTACCGACGGTTTTGGGCGAGGCGGGGCCGCCGCCTGATTCCTGCCGCATGGGTGACCATTGCACTAGTCCTTGCTATGGGCGCTGTTGGTATTTGGGACGCAGAGCAACTCCGTGACCTTCGATCAGATGTGCCCTACTCGCTGGTGTCACTTCTGAACTGGCATTTCATTAGGGCGGACCGCTCCTATGGTGCGCAGTTTGCGGCTCCGAGTCCGCTTGAGCATTTCTGGAGCTTGGCGGTTGAACAGCAGTTTTACTTGATTCTCCCGTTAGTGGTCATGGGAGTGCTTTTTGGAATCGGAAGAGGTCCACAAAGAAAACGGCTGCACTTGCTCATCGGAGTGCTCGCCACGCTCACCGTGCTGTCGGCTATCGCAAACGGTCTTCTTGCTCGAGGCGCAGTCGATCGTTCGTATTTTGGAACCGAAACTCGTGCAGCTGAGATTTTGATTGGGGCACTGCTGGCTTGTTTCACGCTGCGACACACGCGCGTGCGCTCGATAAATCTGCAGCGAGTGCTTCTGGCGCTTGCGTTCGTAGCAGTTTGTGTTACGGGTTGGCTCTGGCATAGCGCAAGACTGCGAAGCGAGTGGTTGTACCCCTGGGGGTTCTTGCTGACGGCAACGTGTACTGCAGTAATCATTCTTGCGGGCCTGCAACGAAATGTTCTCAGTCGGGCGCTTTCTGTTGCCCCGCTGCTCTGGTTAGGTCGAATCAGCTATGGGGTCTACTTGTTGCATTGGCCAATTTTTTGCTGGTTGACGCCAGCGCGAACAGGGTTAGCGCAGTGGCCGCTGTTCGGCTTGCGGCTAGCTGTGACCTTGCCTTGTGCTGTCCTGATGTTTCGTGTCCTTGAGAATCCTGTTCGGCTGGGTGTCCGGTTGAAGGGACGCGTAGCGTTGAGAGTCGGCGCAGCGTTAGCAGTCGCAGTGCTAGTGGGCACTCTCGTCACCACGAGCAACCTTGAACCACAGTCCTCCTTGCAGATGGCGTCGGCTATCTCTTCATCTGCTTCCACTACCCTGCCGCCGCCGCCGCCGCTGCGTACCTTGTCGATCGGGGATGGCTTTGTCGGTTCTTTCTCGGCCGCACCCGCCAAAACCGAGGGTTTGCAGAACACTGCTCAGAGTTTTGCCGATTGTGGATTGGCCTTAGGAGGGTGGATCGCAGTACCTGATGGCAGAGTGGAACGAGATGTTGAGCGATGTGCTGGAGTCCGACAGAACTGGATTACTTCAGTTCAAGCCGAGTTGCCGGAATACACCTTGGTATCGGGCACGACACGGGACTTGTCGCCGCGTCGGCTGTCTACTGAGTCAGCTTGGGAATACTCCGATTCTCCCCAGATTGAGGATTTCCTTCGAACCGACATAGCCGATCTTGTAGATCAACTCGCTGCAACGAACACAAAGGTTGTTCTGCTCACGGTTCCGCATATGCGTAGGTCCCTCGTGCCTAGCGTGCTGGCCGAGGTAGCTCCTGATCCCGATCCAACTGCAGAGGCCATGCGGCTAGCTGAGCGAGTTGGCGTGAGTAAAGATTCTCCCGCCCCGGGGTTTTATGAAAATGATGACGCCCGAGTCGATCGGTACAACGCTCTACTCGCAGAGGTGGCTAGTAGCCGGGGGTTGCAACTACTCGATCTTGGTAGCTACATGAGAACCTGGTCCGGAGGGGAGTTTGATTCAACCCTTCGTCCTGATGGTGTTGGAGTGAGCATCAAAGCAGCCGCTCAGATACGTGCATGGATCGAATCTCAGCTGAGGGTAGCTGCGACAGTTCCTGCAGCGGCGTCTTCGCTCGCAGCACAACAGCCCGCATCAGGTGTACTCAACATCGACACTCCACTTCCGGCTGCACCTGAAGTAACGGCCAGAAGAAAAATATTGTCCGGTAGAGCGTCGCGGGTCTTAGTGGTTGGTGACTCAGTTGCACATAGCTATGGGTACGGTCTTGAGGAGTTCGCAGATTCAACGCAGCGGATCAGAGTGCTGAACGCCGCGCAGTTTGGTTGTCCGATTGCTCGTGGGGGAGGTTTCCGCTTCCAGCAAGATATTGACTTCTTCCGGGAGGAGTGTGACTGGGCGCAGCAGATCCCCGGATGGATCAACGGGTTTCAACCAGACATCATCTTGCTCTCTTCGAGTATCTGGGAAGTAGTAGATCGCAGGTTCCCTGGCGATGATCGTTTCCGTCATATCGGTGACCCCGCAGTAGATCACTATGTTTTGTCTGAGTTCCTTTCGGCTATCGACCTACTCGGAAGCACCGGGGCGAGCGTGCAGGTGCTCACGCAGTCTCACTTCAACGCAGGCTTGGATCAAGGGTTTTCTAACCTGCCAGAGTCTGACCCTGCTCGAACGGATCGACTTAATGAGCTACTTCGAGAGGCCGTCTTGCTTCGGCCTGGAGTTGCATCACTCATTGATCTTCGCGCATGGCAAGCTGCGCAACCGGGTGGTGAACTCAACGCTGAGTTCCGGCCCGATGGCTTGCATTTCACTGATGCCTATGCACGCGTAATTGCAGATTGGCTTGGTCCTGAATCCTTGCGGGTTGCCGAGCAGCCATGATGGAACCTGTAGTAGCTACATCTAGCCGTGGCAGTGAGCTGGCGCCGGCAGTGGTCAGAAAAACGCGAAGGAAACCTGCTCTTGACGGCATGCGAGCAGTCGCAGTGGCAAGTGTCGTGGTGTATCACCTTGATCCCAGATTTCTTCCAGGTGGGTTTATTGGGGTCGATGTCTTCTTCGTATTGTCCGGCTACCTGATTACCGCCCTGCTGATACGCGAGCATGACAAGAGACAGTCGATTGATTTGCGAGGTTTTTGGATCCGCAGAGTCCGCAGACTCTGGCCCCTAGCTTGGATTGTGCTGAGCGCAGTAGCGCTCGCTGGCCTATTTCAGGTCTGGGGGGCAGATGCTCAGCGTGCTCTTGGCGCCCAGACAGCAGCTGCAGTTGGAAACCTGTCGAATTGGTGGCAGCTATCTCACGGCGGGTACGTAGAAGAGTTCATTCGACCTTCTCCGCTCAGGCATTTTTGGTCGTTAGCAGTCGAGGAACAGTTCTATTTTATTTGGCCGGTTATCTTGATTGGCCTTCTAGGTCTAGCAAAGCGGACAGGAACAGGCGTCGTATGGCTTGGCCTTGGCGTCTTGGCTTCCGGCTCAATCTACATTGCATGGATTTCAAGCCCCGAGGAGGCCTACCTCAACACCTTCAGCCGGGCTATTGCCCTGCTCGTCGGGGCCGCACTGGCCTGGGGGTGGAAGAAGTTTGGGCTCTTCGGCGGTCCACGCAGCCTTCGTGGGCGCATCCTTGTAGGCGGTTGCGGTGCAGTTGGGTTTGCGAGTCTGGTTTTCTTATTATTTAACCTCGTTCCAGAGCAAGGCTGGTTGCACAAGGGCGGGTTTACCCTCGTTGCGCTCGCAGCCTGCGCAACCGTTGCATCGGCAGTAACAAACCCCGTAGTTGCTCGAAGCCTGGCTTGGGCTCCGCTCGTATGGGTTGGGGAGCGTTCGTATGCCATCTACCTGATCCATTGGCCTCTCATTGTTGCTCTGGGTTCTTTGGGAACGCTTCTTACCCGTTCGGTGATCGTCATTGGTTTGAGCGTCGCCTTGGCAGCACTGGTTCATCGCATCATTGAGCGGCCAGTCGTGATGGGGCAGGTCTCTTGGAAGCATCTTGGCCTGCTAGGAGTACTTCTCTGCGGCGTTACTTCGGTTGCCATCATTGTTGGGTGGCCTAGTACCCCGACGCCGCAAGAAATGGTTCAAGAGACGCTCGGCAGGGTTGCCGACCCAGGTCAAGCAACGTCAACCGAATCAGGAAGCGCTCGGCCGGCAGTTTCGTCTCCGCCCACAACCTTTTGTATCCCAGTAGCAGCGGAGGCCCCCTTGTTTGGTTCCGATTCTGAGATGGATGTTGCAACAGTGGGCGAGATTGCTGATCCAAGTGCTGCGCCTTGCCAAACGCAGTTGAAACTTCTCGTTCTTGGTGACTCAACTGGTCGGGGAGTGTCGAATGGCCTACGAGCAGTGGCTGACCCGCGAGTCCAAATCTGGGATCGAACTCAACTGGGTTGTAGTTATGGCCCGGAAGGGTGCCCGGATTGGCGGGAATCATGGGCAGCAAATGTTGCCGGGATCGGGCCGGATGCAGTCCTCATCTACACAACAGTCGTGATCGACCTTCTTGGCGTTGATGACCCAGACTTCCTCTCAGTCGAGGGGGCAGCATCGCGAGAGAAAACCTTCACCGACGCGATTGGGATTGCTGGATCCACCGGCGCCAAAGTGTTTCTCGTTGCCCCTGCCAGACCTGATGGTGAGTTCTACTGCGTCGCGAGTAACCGTCGAACGAGTTGTGATCAGTCATGGACTGACGCATGGACCGAGTCAGTTCGTGTAGCAGCGGCACAAACGGGCGCAACGGTTATTGAGGCGGGCGCATGGACAGATGGGCGCAACCTAGAGAGTGATCGCCCAGATGGTTTGCACCTTTCGGGGACTGCACTCAAAGAACATGCGCTATGGCTCATTCCACAAATACTTGCTGCCCAACCAGGCAAGAAAGATAACTAGCCCAAACGTGAAGTTGCCCGTGCGGCATCTCTAGCTATCACAGGAGCATCACGGCCGGTGGCGTTCGTTGCCGACTCGGACTGCTCGTGATAGTCCTCATCAACGTTCACAGTCCAGATATCGTGATCGCCGGTTCCAAGTATGTTTTGAGCAGTCAGCAGCGCCGTCAGCATTGAGTGATCTTGGTTGTTGTACTTGTGCATCCCGTTTCTACCTACGGGGTGCACATTCGGGGTGTTTTCAACAATCCAGTCGTTCAACACTGCAACGTTATCGGCATAGAACTCGTCGTACACCGGGTACGCCTTCGGCTGTCTGACGACGTACCCAGCTTCGACTATCGATGCATCTCCAAGGCCGAGCATCGCCAGTTCGCGAGTTCCCCGCGCAATGAGTTCATCATCAGTGGCATTCCAGAGCTCGTCACCTTCAAACACGAAGTATTCCAAGCCGAGGCAGGTCTTGCCGTCTTTCACTAAGTACGGCGACCAAGAACCGAAATTCTGAATTCGACCCACCATCACATCAGGAGAGTGGATGTAGATCCAGTTGTCTGGGAATCCGGCTGACTCGGGCACAACAAGTGCCACCGTGAGGAAGTCTCGGAAGTGCAGGTCATCTGCAGCGCTCAGAACCTCTGCCGGAGGCTGTGGGTTCATCGCCCGAAGCAGCAACGGAAACGGCATCGATGACACAACGTGATCAACTGGGTACTCAGTCAACTCGCCACCAGTTGTGCGGGCCCACACTGCAGTAGCGGCGCCGCCAGAGTGATCAACCTTCTCGACCCGCGTTTCCATCAGCACCTTTGAGCCGGAAGCCTGAACAAGCTCTGTGCAGCGCTCCCACATCATGCCGGGACCATATTTCGGGTACTGGAACTCTTCGATCAGACTAGTAACTTGCGCCGAACCCTTACGACGACCCGCAAACTTGGATCGAATAGGTTCCCACACCGCTGCAAAGAGCGACATGCCCTTGATCCGCTGTGCTCCCCAGTCTGCTGAGAGCTCTGATGCTGGAACTCCCCAGACCTTTTCGTTGTAGGTCTTAAAGAAGTGATCAAAGAGTCGCCGTCCATAATTTGCGACGATGTAGTCCTCGAGGGTCTTTTGTTCTTTTGGTGGACGAACACGAACCCAGAGTGCTGATGCAATACAGCGGACAGCCTCAATCGGGCCAAGGTTGACAAGGGCGTTCACTGGCTTGATGGGGTAGTCGTAGTACTTGCCCCCGTAGTAGATCCGACTCATCCTCGGCCGCAGAAGAAAATCCTCATCTGGAAGGATCTCATGCCAAAGGGCTTCTACCTCGGGAACTTTGGTAAAGAACCGATGGCCACCGATGTCGAATCGGTACCCGTCTCGTTCCACCGAGCGAGAGATGCCGCCCACGATGTCGTCTGCTTCCAAGATGGTGCTGTGAACACCACCCTTTTCGAGTTCGAAAGCTGCGGTCAGTCCTGCGGGGCCTGCACCAATAACAAGAACTTGGAGTTCGGCCGTCGGGTTTGGGTTCTCTGAAGTGGGTTGTGTCATAAGTGAAGGGCCGCCTGCTCGGAGCAGACAGACTCTGAGATTAGCCCGTAGGGGAGCGTTGCTGGTATTCACAGCGGCCAGATTTACTCCACCTCAGAGCAGATTGAGTTCTTTGCATCCCCGTGGCGCGGTTATGCCGTTCATGCAGGCTTGAGATGGCGAATCTCTGCTGATGCAGCCTCAAGGCGTCGAATCCACAAAATGGAGTCCGTCCGAAAGCTAGCCACACGAACTGACCAGCAGTCGACGGTCTGCCGTCCAGCGTTGCTGCAAAAAAACGTGGTCATCGACTGCTCCTGCTGATAGGCATCGGCGCCTTCAACTTGTTGCACCGTTCCATCGGAAAGGTGCAGTTCAAACTGTGTTCCTTGGCTAGTAAATGAGCTGCTGGTTGATTCCATATGAGGATTTTACGATGTAGCCCCTGTGGATCGATAGGGGATCAACCCTGTGAATTCAAACGAATTATCGGTGGGTATCCGCTTCATAGACGGGGGAAAGGCTGGGGATGGGAGTGAGGGTTTCCACATGCGCTCCTAGTCATCGCGATTCGCACCCCTAAGGGTGCACTTCGTGGCAAGCTCAAGGGGTGACTGAAGATCAGCAACTCGAGTTCATATGTCCAAGGTGTCGACTCGAGGTAACCGAAGAGTTTTATGGCCCGTGCAGTTCGTGTAGGACCACTCTGCGGGTACAAGTCGGCGGAGAAGCCAG
>JBIKPA010000090.1:0-10312 GCA_044357715.1 Microthrixaceae bacterium | reverse complement strand
AGTGGGCCATGAATGACAACTCCGTCAACTCTGCGGCTTTGCTTGCTTCGCTGGTGGTCCATGAGGCTGGTTTTGGCCAAGCCGGAACACTCACTACCGAGTCTGGTCAACTTGGCGTTGGCGGAGCAGCGCAACTTCTGGGCGAAGAGATGAGTCGAGGTTCGCATTGCTCTTCTGATTTCTCCCTTGTTGACCACTTTGAGTTAGTCGCCGTGCCCCTGACAGAGGTACGAGAATCATTTGGCGTGCAGCCTCCCGAAGATCCCCATGACGGTCATCACTGCTGGTAGCTTTTCGACTTCACTCAAGAGCAACAATGACTTGCTAACGTCATCGCTGGGGCTCAACCTTGACCGCAGCAGAAGGGCCGACATGGGAGCAAAGTTCTATGCCCGCAAGTGGCTTCGAGAGCCAGCTCGCTCTGTGGCAAACAAGCTGGTCTCGCTTTCAGATGTGCAGGGCCGGCTTATGGCTGTTCAGCATCAGGGACTAGCGGGTGGCTTGGACTTCAGTCAGGATCCAAGAACTCAGGCCGACGGGCAGCTGCGACGAGCTGTCTCGTTGATGCTTCCCACTCATCAGCCCAAAGCCAAATGGTGCAGAGTGGGTGGGCCTGCCGATGGTGGCTACGTCATGGCTCAGGACTTCACGGGAGCTGTTGCAGTATCGATGGGTGTTGGGTGGGATGACAGTTGGGATGCCGATGCATTGCAGTTGGGTGCGTCATCGCTAGCCCAGTTTGATCCGACAATCCGTCGGCCACCGAGGCACCTAAAGAACACCGAGTTCTATCGGCTCGGGATTGCAGCTGAGTCAGATTCTGCACACGGCAAGGTTTCGCTCATCGACGCGCTCAAGCTTGCCGACCCCAGCGGCAACCAAGAGGTGGTGGTGAAGATGGACATTGAGGGCCACGAATGGACAGTGCTCGACAACGCAACGCAAGGCTGGGCTAGTTCGTGTCGTCAGATCGTTGCTGAACTGCACTGTTGGTCTCAGATCGGCGAGGCAGAGTTTGCCGAGACCGCGCTAAGAGTTCTTGAACGACTTGGGGAGACTCATGTGCCCGTACACCTACGGGCGAACAATGCTGTTCCGCTTGTCTCGGTCGGCGCCTATGCAACCCCCTCGGCACTTGAAGTGACCTGGCTCCGACGCGATTTGGCAATACCGATTGAGCCTTTGATCACACTTCGTCATGTTCTTGACGCACCCAATGACCCCAGAACTCCAGAGGTCAATCTTGACGGCTGGCTCTCGGGGTGAGGTACTCCGTTGCGGTGCCTATCGGGCACAGGGGGGCGGGGCTAGGTAATGAGGTTCGAGCACTAGCGAAGGCCCGCATCGGCGCCCGGGTGCTTGGAGCACAGTTAGTAGAGCAGCCGTGGTGGCTAAACCCTCGCCACTATGGCGAGGATCTTGGCTACAACATTGTGCCGCCCCTTCGGGCCAACCTGTCACGGGCTTGGACCCCAACCGTAACGGTTGGTCGGGCCGAGTTCTCTGGTTGGGATTATGAGCAGACCATGAGGGAGTTGGCCCCCAAGCTGCCCGAACGTTTTGTTCTACGTCATGCCAGCGGAATGTCAGGTGGGCTTTTGGCGATCGCTTCAGAGCGAGCCTTTCTAGCTGAGCGTCTCGGCGTAGTGCAGGCAGCACAGGCAGCGCACGTAGCCGAACAGGGCAGCCCGGGCACGACGATTGGTGTGCATGTTCGATGCGGTGACTTTGCAACTGGGGAAGTGAAGCCAGGGGAATTCAACCACAGACTTGATATGGCATGGACTCAAGCGGCCGCTGTCGCAGTGGCCAAAGGCTGCATCGGGCCGACGCGATTTTTGGTCTTTACTGATGCCGGCGGTGAGGATCTAGAACTGGTTAAGCAGATGGCGAAAAGTCTGAGCGCCTATGGACCTGCAGAGCTGAGCAGTCGTCGAGTCTTGGACGACCTGCGTCTGCTTGCCGGCTGCGATTGGATCATTCCGTCGGTGTCTTCGTTTTCAATGCTTGCGATTTATCTGTCTACTGCTCGCTACGTTTGGCCTGCTGCCCACCTTGTTGAGCACGGCCCGCTGGGGAGCATCTGGGGCTATGAGCAGGAGGTGGCTGCTGGTCCGGTGGCTGCAGCGCTTGACGCAACAAAGGCCGGTGCGGCATCGGGATGGTTTCGGGCAGTTCCATTCGAGGTCCGTTCCAGCGATGCGGTTTCGAACTGGGTCCGGGAAATTTCTGAGCTGGATGGCGATTCGACGTCCGGCGAGAAGTGGAGCAATTCGGGTGACTTGATTCTGTGCGGTGTTGCTCCGCGATGGTCTTCTTCTGGAACCCTTATGACACTCGAAGATTGAGTAACCCGAGTTCCTGCGCGATTCGAAATGCTGGAATACGCGTCCGCTGCCAGAACGTCAGCGCAGCAACTAGGGCGGCTACGGCACATAAACCGATGACTGCAAGGACGTCTGTGGCAAACAAGCGATTCATAACCAGTGCTGTCCAAACCCCAAGCAACAGCGACGCAGTTAGTGGCCCGATGTAGCCACGCAACGTCGCGCCTGCGTCAGAGATTCCTGCCCGGCCCGCAAGAACTATTTGTGTCAAGTGATTTGCTGCGGGCTGCAAGGCGATGGCCCACACCATGGGAAGAAATGAGCCAGTCCTCACGGTGAAAATGCAGCCCAGACCAATGATTGCAAGTGACGGAACCAGTCCTGCGGCAACGTGCTTGAACTTTCCCGTCGCCTCGAGACCAACCGAGAGCAGGCTTGCCGGGATACTGACCGCTGCTCCAATTGCTAATGGGATTGCCATGGCTGCTGCCGCTCCCCATTGAGGCCCAAGCACAGGAGGAATGAGCGCCCGCAGAGCAACTCCGCCGGCCAATCCAGCCGGCAAAGCAAGCCAGGCGGCCAACGTCACCAGCTTGGGCCAGAGCGTCCAACTGCGGTCGGTGTTATGGATATCATGGCGAAACTCGGGGTACAAGACATCGTGAATTGCTGTCTGCAGTGTGGCGAGCGGAAGGGTCGCAAAGATGGCAGCGCGGTTGAACTGTCCGAGTGCAGCCTCTCCCACTGCACGGCCGATGGTGAGTGGGCCAGTAGTGATCAGTCCGTACTGCACCAGTGAAACCCCGGTTGCAGAACGGGCAAATCTGAATCTTGGCATCATCTCTTTACTTGGTAGCCGCGGTATCCAGGGCACTTTCAGCATCACGAAAAGAATGGCCACCTGCACCCATGATTGCGTTGTCGTGAGTGCAATCAGTGCAGAGGATGACCGCCACTGGTAGACCGCAAGGAATCCAACCAAGATCCCAGCAAACCCGCTCAGGGCGGTACTTGTACTCAACAGTTTGAATCTGCCAGATCTGCGCGCCTCGCCAACGAGCAACTTTTGTGCAGGAAGGATCAGCAAAATCAGACTGGCCCAGCGCATGGTGCTCGCAGCACCTGGCGCGGACCACAGACGTGCCCAAGGTCCTGCAATGAGGATCGCTGTAGTTCCAGCAATCAAGCCAAGAAGCAGTGCTGATCCTAGAAGTTGGCGAAAGATTTGAGGGCTTGGGTCAAGCTCGCGAGCACTAAGAGGTCCAAAACTATTTGCAGTGATCAAACCGATCAGGGCGATACCTGACAGTGTTGCGCTGTAGCTACCAAAGTCTTGCGGGGCCACGAGACGGCTTGTTGCTGCGGCATAGGGCAGTTGGACCAGAGTCACGATGACCGAGGCCGCAAGAATCCAGCTGGTGCCGCGAACGAGCGTGCGAGAGCGGCTTACCACGGCTTAGTCCTGAGCCGAAAGAGAGCTGTCACGGCTGCGCTGGAAGCTCTCGTGAACAAAAACTGCATCGAATTGAAGCAGTTCCCCCGTTGCTTGATCAGTAAACCCGGGGGCTGCAAAGTCCACAACCAGCCCACGTTCGGCCATCCAGTTGATCAGTTCCCCAGCAAGTGGGCCGGACTCATACAAGGGGAGTAGCGAAAGTTCGAGTTGTACACCAACTACTCCGTCCGGAATGAGATCACCGCAGCCCTTAAGTACCTCTCGCTCAAACCCCTGTGTATCAATCTTGATAAATACGCCCTCTGCCAGATTGAGCTCCTCCGCCATGTCAGCCAAAGGTCGAACTCGAATCGTCTCTTCGGCAACGTACTGAGAAAGTGGTGCTGATCGCTCATGACGACTCAGCATGGGTAGCAACGAGCTGCTAGCTGCGGCATTCCCCGCAACATGGATTTGCGCAGTGCCCTCGGTGGACCCCAGTGCGAAGTTGTGCACGTTCCACCGAGCATCTGATGCTGCCGCTTCGACAGCCGCCGCGTACGGTGCCGACACTGGTTCAAATGATTCGATCCTGCCGCTGTACCCGTGACTACGAAGCGCGAGTGCGTATTGGCCTGCGTTGGCTCCAACGTCAATCACCAGGTTTGTTTCAAGGCGGTTGATCAGATCAACCAGGCCGCCAAGGGGGTCCGGCTTCTTACGCGTAATGGCAATGCCAAGGCGACCCGAGGTTGCGTCCAGCAGTTTCTTGATCGCAGTATTCACCCGGCTGCCATTCTGTACTCCCTGATCATCGTGGCGATGAGATTGCTCACCTTACCTGACTGCTCGCTCGGTCAGTTTCTTGAACGTCACCAGTAATTCAGCTGCCTTTTCGGGCCAGGCCATGTGCTCAGCAGCAGCACGTGCCCGGGAGGAGACCTTGCTCCACTCCGAGTCCGAAAGCGCCAAAATACCTGCGAGCCCTGCAGCGAGATCTGCAGTAACTGCTGCTCTCTCCCCGACTTCAACGAGGTGGCCGCAGTCAGTTGGCAGAAAGGCGGCCACGCCATGCTGATTGATCCCGACGATCGGGACTCCTCGGCCGAGGGCCTCAAGCATCTGTGAACTTGCTGACTCACGCAGACTGCTAATGAGAAGTACCCGGGAGCGATCAAGCTGCGCTGGCAGGGTGTTCCAGTCCACATGACCGTGTAGTTGGATCTGCTCTGTGAGACCTAACTCGGTGACTCGGTGAGCCACTCGCTGCTCTTCACTACCGGCGCCGAACATATCCATTTTGGCTTCCGGCATTCGCTGCGAAAGCTTCGCGAAAGACTCCACGGCTAGTACAGGGTCCTTGATGGGGACCATGCGTCCAATCCAAATGACTCGGCCGAGTCCATGGCCATCAACAGGCGTAGGAGGAGAATCCATCACCGCTGGTGGTGGTGCCGAGTCGAGCATCATGTGGGCCGAATTCGCGCCGAGTTGCTTCACCACCGTCAGTGTCTCTCGGTTCGTTGTCAAGATGAGCTTTGCGTGTTTCACCGTGCGAACAGCTAGTGGGTTCAGGCGGATCATGCGGATTCCAGCGCTGCGCGAACGTTCCTTCAGTCGGGCGCCCAGGCTCATGGGGGTTCCAAGGCGAAAGTCGGCAGTCTGGCCCCCACCGATTGGACCAAAGACCAATGGTGCCTGCTCAGAGTGGAACCGAGACCCCCGAAAGAGGCTGCTCCAAGTGACGTGGTGGATGATCTGTGCCTTAGTGAGAAGCCCGCTCTCACGGGCGTACCGCAGAGCCGCCAACTGCCAGCGCAGGTACCCGGTGTAGACGAGAACTTTAGGTGGAAGGCCAGGTGTCCTCGGCATCTCAACGGCATGAAGATTGATCACTCCTGCAGCTTGAAGAATCGCAGATTCAAGGTCGTCAAGAATTCGCTTGGTAGTGAGGAGGTCAATCTCGCAGCCCAACTCTGCAAGATGGGACACCCAGTTCCATGCGTTGCCAGCTTCGCTGCCCAACTTTGGGGAACACACGTAAGCAACGACAAGAACCCGAAGGCCATCGCCACCTTGAGTGCGCTGAGTTGCAGGGTCTGTTGCGCTCAACGCCTTATCTCTTGATCAAGGCAGGCCAAGATCCCTTGGGTAAATTGTTCGGCCATGTTTTCTATGGTTGTCTCATCGGCAAGTTTCCGTGAGGCCTGCGTCATGAGAGCAAGTCGCTCGGGATCTTGCAATAGCTCAGCAATCATCGCTGCGGAAGCAGTTTCATCAACAGGGCAGACTAAACCGTTGACTCCATCGGTCACATAGTCAATCTCAACGCTGTGATCGGGACGGTCTGATGTGATGATAGGTAACTGCAGCGCTCCGGCATCAAGCACCACAAGTCCGACCCATCCGGGGATCATCATGAGCGACGCGACAGACGCAATCTGAGCAAGCTCAGCAGCAAATCGAGTTCCAAGAATGTGAAGCCATGGTCGGGACTCAGCGAGCAGATCGAGTTCCTCTCGCTCCTCGCCGTCGCCAACAATGAGAAGTTCGAAATCGGGAATGATCACTCGAATCTGCTCTGCAATCTTGACTAACGACAGAAGCGCTTTTTCTCGGTACAGAGACCCCACATACAGCCCCACTTGACCATTGCCGATGCCGAGTCTCTTGCGGGTTTGATCAGTCTGTTCTTCTGTGACGGCATCGCGAAAAGAACTGAGTTGTCTGGTATCAATTGCGTTGTGCAGGTCGGTCACCTGCGCTGAGGAGACACCCATTTTGATTACGTCTCGGGCAACTCCAGAGGTATATGCAAAGAACCAGTCCGACTGATGCAGCATGAGTTTTTTCCACCACTCACCCGCTGCCGAGCTAGCGGCGGTGTTGCGATTGATTCCGTGCCCCCACAGCGCCAGCTTGGGTCCGCCAAGGCGCCGCCAGATTGCAAAGAGGTTGTTGACTACCAACTTGCTGGCCTGTTCGACCACCACTAGGTCGGCATGTCGGACAGATCGAAGAACCGGCTGCCAAATAAGTGATTGGCCGCTCGCAGGAAGCTGCCGGTTCTGGATATGTTCTGCCCAAGAAATTTCTCCGGTGTCATTCTTTGTTGACTCAACTGCATCGGGTTGTCCCACTATGAGCCGCAGCGTGACATTGCTCTGATCGAGTTGCTCACGCATGAGCTCATACAACGGAACCCGATAATGGGGGAGTGACTTGTAAAGAATGACTACCTCCCTTCGGTCAAGGGTGGCGGATTGCGGGCCATCGCTCTGTGTCGGCTTGGATGGGAGAAGGGCCCGGGCGTAGGGCGAAGCTGCGGCAATGGGCCATGTTGAGCCGCCGTGGCGACGCTGGAAGTGGAACCACTGTTTTGGCGGAAGCCCCTTTGGTGAGAACAGCATGTTCCAGCGTTGGCGAAGCCCGAGTGCCCGGTCGCGAAACGTTCCATCCACACTGTTTCTTGGGCACTCGCCGAGGTAACCACTACTCACAGCAATGCCACAGCCCAAATCATGAGTGGCTCGCAGGCCGTAGTCATAATCTGCCATGCCGTGTTGAAACACAGGGTCAAAGTTGCCCACACGACGGTAGACACCTTGAGGAACGAGGACGAGGTTTCCGTTCATGGTGTCGACAACTGCGGGGCTAGTTGAGTCACGCGGGCGGAGCAGGTCAAAGACCATTCCGCGCCAGGTTCGCCGAACACTCACAGCTGAGTAACTGCAGGTTTGAGTCCCCGGCTCAACTAACGCACCGATAGCAATCGTGAGTCCTAAGGGGTCTGGAGAAACCTTCAGGAGTTGCTCCATTGCATCGGGATACATCAGGACATCGTCGTTGAGCCAGAGCACATAGTCGGGTTGTGCCTCGTAGGCGCGGGCTAGCCCCAAACGCATTGCCCCAGCCCAGTACAGGTTTTCATCGCCGAGGATTTGCTGAGCCTCTGGGAGCAGTCCCCGGACTGCCTCGGCAGTACCGTCAGTTGAGCCATCGTCAACGTGGATGACACGCAGTTTGCAGGTTCGCTCATCTGCAGAATGAAGCAGCGACTCTAAGCATCGCAATGTGGTGGATTTGCGGTTATGGGTGGCGATGACCACAGCCACAGTTGGCACTGACCTACTGCTCAAAGGGTTATCCACCGGGGTAGGTCTCCACTACCGTGTTTTTAACGGTGCTCTTTGGCTCAGTCATGAGCGCGGCCTGCGTTCCGATTCCTGCCCCTAGGAGCCCAAATAAGACCCCCTGCTCAGGCCCCAGTTGGTAACTAATCGTAAAAGTCATTGCAGCTACGGTCACTGCGAGGAGAGGGCTCGGAACTCGCAGACGTAGGTCTCGCCTCCAAGTCTTGCTGAGTGGAACCACGGTGACTAAGGCGAAGAGAACCACAGCAATGATCCCGCCTGCGAGCAGCTCGGTGATCCACTGACTGTGAGCCGACACCGAGATGAGTTGATCGGCAATACGTCGCTCAGCTCCCTTCCCGGCCGGATTGCCAAGCATTAAGTTGAACCCTGACCCAGTCACCTGCTGAGAGAGCAACACGTTCCAACCCTCGACTCGCCAAAGGAACGTTCGATCTTCTGAGATTGTTTTTTGAAGGGCCGTTCCAGCTTGAGTTGAGGAAAGCACTGTCATCAGCGCAACAAGAAGCGCGACCAAACTCCCAACAGCAACAGAAACCTGCTGCTTTAGGCGTCCACTTGGCGCCAGCACGCTCCAGAGAGCGAAGAGTGCAAGGGCGGTAGCAATCCAGACGGTGCGTTGTTGAGAGAGTAAGACGATGAACGCAAAGTAGGCGGCAAGCCAATTGGATTTTGCTTGACGACCTCGGGCCAAGAGAAAGAAGATTGCCTGAGAAACAAGCAAAGCCTGTGACGCGTTCAGCGGCCGGTCCCTACCAGGAACCGTTGAGTTCAGCCCGAAGCGGAGAACGAACAGAATTGCGACAGCGCTCATGAAGATCGCAATTGCCGCCCAGGTGCGTCGCAAAAATAACTCGACGCGCTGAGCAGGTATTTGTTGTGCAGCAAAGAAAAGCCCGGCTGCTAGAAGTGAAATTTCGTTGCGGTAAGACCGGACGACAATTTCGACGCCAAATGTGCCAAGGCCGCGAAGCAGGGCCATAGCGGCGAGTAGCAGCAGCCCCGCCCAGCCAAATGCGGGTCGGCGAAGCCGGCGGCCAGCAAAGAGTTGGATTCCCAGCGCGGTAAGCAGAGCAACTGAACCGGCATCGCCGATATACACAGCGAATCCTCCAAATGAGGAGAGTGGCCGCGTGAACCCAGAGACCGAGGCGGCGGCTCCAATGGCAACAAGGGGGATTCCCCACTCAGGCCGATCCACGAGCACGCCAGCAACAATCACAAACAAGACGAGTCCTGTTACAAGTACAAGTAGGGCGCCAATATCCACCTGCGCAAGCATAGTTGCACCCCTGCTGGGGTTCAGGTGCCTCGCGAGCTACTCAGCCGGGCTGCCCACTTAACCGGTTGATGAGCTGCGTGAAGGCATCGGTTGCTTCTTTTAAGGTGAGCTCGGACCTGGAATAGGCCAAACCGAGTTCGGTGAGCGCTCCAAACAGGCCACGTGCAAGCCCTGATGATGCAGCTACGTTTAACTGACCTTCGGATTCAAGTAGACCCAAGGCGAGTTCCATGCTGCCAAGACCAATGGAACGGTCGATCTCATACCAGCGTTGTAGGCCAACCACTGCTGGTCCATCCTCAACTGCAATCTGGCGATACTCCGGCCTTCCCATGAACTTGATGCATGCATGGGAGCCAGCAAGCAGAGCCGATCGGGTGTCGGGAGCTTTGCCCGCTGCGGCACTAACCGCAGCGTCAAGCTGCTCTGACAGTTCTATTAAGACCGCCTCAAACAGGCCTGCCTTGCTCCCGAAGTGGTGGTAGATGGCACCCCGAGTGACTCCGCATCGTTCGGCTACTTCGGCTGGGTGAGTGCCAGCGTACCCGTCGCGACCGAAGCAGGCCCTAGCTCCGGCTATCAGCTCTTGGCGAGTGATCTCGGCATCGGCAGCGGTTCTACGCATTGGCTTGTCTGGCTTCCCCTGCTCGGCGTGGTTGACTCGGGTTTAGGACATTCACGGCGCAACAATTCCGCTCACTGGTACCGCAAGGTTACGGTCAAGAAACTGGCCATCACCAACTTGGCCGAGGTTATTCTTTCCCCAGCAGCTCAGAACCCCGGTCACTCGCAACGTACAGGAGTGAGAGCCACCCGTCGAAACTTGGATTTGGTTCCGGCCGAATGGCGATCCCGGGGACCGTCTAGGCACCAAAGTGCCGTTCCCCAGCTGACCTGAACTATTGAGTCCCCAGCACCGGAGGCCGTCAACGCTCGACGCGCAAGAGTGGCTCGCGCCCGCAGAGATCTGGAGGGTGAATTCTAGTCGGAGCAATGTTGGGGTGAGTCGGTTGACCGAGCTGTTATCCCCAAGCTGGGAGCTGGTGTTGGCGCCCCAACAAGTTATTGAGCCGTTTGCTAGTAGCGCGCAGTTGTGATTGTCGCCAGCGGCGAG
>JBIKPA010000007.1:0-31127 GCA_044357715.1 Microthrixaceae bacterium | reverse complement strand
TGTCGCTCGTGGGCATGCCCCATCTTCTTTGCACTTTGTTGGTGCTGAGCGTGGCATCGAGGCATCGCTCGTCCCAGCGGCAGGGTTTGAAATCACGCTTCTTCCGGGTCGTGGTATTCAACGCAAAATTACGGTTGAGAACATTGCCGCAATCTCAGGAATCATCCGAGCAGTGGTGAGTTCAGTGGTCCTCATTCGAAATAAGAAGCCGGCCGTGGTCCTAGCGCTAGGCGGGTTTGCGAGTGTTGCCTGTGCCTTAGCAGCGATTCTTTGGCGAGTGCCTCTAGTTGTTGCTGATCAAAATGCACGCGCTGGTGCTTCGAACCGATTGGCAGCTCGATGGGCCAAAGCCTGTGCCGTCCCATTTGAAGAGACAGACCTTCCCCGCGCCGTAGTAACGGGAAACCCAGTCCGGGAAGAAATGCTGCAGGTAGGAGCAGACCGTCAGCAACATCGTTCACGACTCGCTCTTGGATTGCCCGTGGATCGTACGGTGATTGTGGCCTTTGCGGGTTCGCTTGGTTCGCGGCGCATAAATCAGGCCATATATGGAGCGGTAGAACAATGGTCGGACAGATCGGACCTTGCGATCTATCACGTGGTTGGCGCCCGCGACTTTGAGGACCGACCAAAGCTTGAGCCAGAGAAGCTGGCTTATCTATGCGTTCGTTACGAGGAGCGAATGGATCTTGTGCTTGCGGCTGCAGACCTAGCTGTTTGCCGATCGGGTGGCACTACGGTGGCCGAGCTTGCGGTAGTTGGCCTTGGGTCGATTCTGGTGCCGTTGCCGATAGCAACGCGAGATCATCAGACGGCCAACGCTTTGCCGCTCGTTGCCGCAGGTGCGGCGGTACTTGTTCAGGATGCAGACTTTGATGCGGATCGGTTGGTGCTTGAGGCTGATGAGTTGACCAATTCAAGTACGGGTCGGGCCAAGTTGGTAGCGATGGGTGAATCTGCAGCGCGCCTAGCGCACCCCGAGGCTGCTGATCGTGTAGCAGACCTTGTCGAACAATGGGCGCTTAAACCAAGGCTTGCGAACTAGTGAGTAGCGGCCAAGAGGGTGCAAACGCCTTTGACCTGACATCTCCTAGACGCATCCATATTGTGGCTGCAGGTGGGGCTGGTATGTCGGCTTTAGCTACGGTGCTGGTGCAGCAGGGCCATCATGTGACTGGCTCAGATCAGGTTCAAAGCGAGGCGCTTCAGCGTCTTCGCGCCCTTGGGGTTCGCACATCAGTTGGCCATGATGCTGCAAACGTTCAAGATGCGGACCTTCTGGTGGCATCTAGCGCGGTGAACGATCAAAATGTTGAATTGCAAGAAGCCGAACGCCTAGGAATCGCCATCCTTCGACGGAGCGATATCCTGCCCGCGCTAGCGCAGAAACAACCGTTCATTTCGGTTTCGGGAACGCACGGCAAAACCACGACCTCTTCCATGCTCGCTGTTGCGCTGATCGCAGCAGGTGCAGACCCAAGCTTTCTGATCGGTGCAGAGGTGACGTCCCTTGGCGTAGCTGCGCAATATCGCGGTGGGCGGCACTTTGTACTCGAGGCTGATGAGAGCGACGGCAGTTTTCTTGCCGGCCCGCGTGCTGCAGCACTCGTTACCAATATTGAGCCTGATCATCTTGAATTTTGGGGTGGTTGGGAGTACCTCCTTGCTGGGTTCAGGCAATTCCTGATCGAAACCGCCGGGCCCCGCGTTGTGTGCGCCGATGACCCCACTGCGGCGCAACTCGGAGCCTTATGTGGTGCCGTTAGCTATGGGACCTCGGCCGAGGCTGGGTACCGCATGACCGATCTGGAGTTGGGTTCGCAGAGTTGCAGCTTCACCCTCAGCATTCCTGCCGGTTCGCGCCAATCGGACTCAACTCTTCAGCAGGTGCCGCAGCAGGTTGCTGTGCACCTTTTGGTTCCTGGACTTCATAACGCCACAAATGCTGCAGGAGCACTCGCTCTAGTTGCTGAACTTGGCTACTCGGTTGAGGATGCAGCCGAAGGGCTGCGGAGCTACTCCGGAGTTGCTCGAAGATTTGAACCTCGTGGTTCTGCCGCCGGGGTTCACTTCGTAGATGATTACGCTCATCTTCCCACCGAGGTTCGTGCCGCTTTGGCTGCTGGCCAAAGCGGTGACTGGAGCAGGGTGGTTGCTGTGTTTCAACCGCACCGCTACTCGCGCACGCAGGCCCTCTTTCACGAGTTTGCCGATGCATTTACGCAGGCAGACCTGCTAGTGCTGACCGAGATTTATGCTGCGGGCGAAGAACCGAGGGAGGGTGTGAACGGGATGCTCTTGTTCGACGCTGTTCGCGATGCGCACCCCGAAGCTCAGGTCGTATGGTGTGCAGATCTTGATCAGGCGGCTGCGTATTTGGGAAGCGAACTAGCTGCAGGCGACTTGTGTTTGAGCGTTGGGGCAGGAAGCATCACGACGCTCGCAGATCTGGTGCTGCCGGTTCTTCAGGCAAGGCCGGACTCGTGACACTTCGTAAGCCGCGAGGCATCTCGGCTCACCCACTCGATCAACACTTGGCATTCTTAGGGGAGAGACTGCGTGTGGCAGAACCCCTTGGGTCACTTTGCACTTACCGAGTAGGTGGGGCTGCTGCGAGATTTGTGCTTGTGCAGAACGAGTCCGAGCTCTATGAGATTGCTTCGGCTCTGGTACAGGCTGGCGCTTTTGGGGTGGACGCACACAACGAGGAACTCCGGGTTCATGTGATTGGGCGCGGGTCCAATCTGCTAATTGCGGATGCAGGATTGCCCGGCTTGGTGCTTCAACTCGGCGAGGGGTTTGCACAGACTGAAATTCTTGAAACTGCGGTACCAGAGGCAGAAGTTGTTGAGTCTCAGGTAACTGAGAGTGACAGCTTGGGGGCGGATCAACACGGCGCGTCTGCGCGGTCTGGATTTCGCATTCTGCGAGCGGGAGCAATGGCGAGCTTGCCTGTGGTAGCTCGTAAATCGGTTGCGGCCGGGCTGACGGGATTTGAGTGGGCGGTCGGAGTGCCTGGCTCAATTGGTGGCGCCGTCAGAATGAATGCTGGCGGCCACGGGGCAGACATGGCAGCTTCGCTGAGGGGGGTCCACGTGCTTGACCTTCAGTCAGGTGAAAATAGGTGGATGACCAAAGCAGCGCTCGAATTGGGCTACCGGCACTCGAGCATCACAGCAGCCCAAGTCGTGCTTAACGCTGAACTGATTTTGGCTGAGGGCGAGCAGGCCCTGGGCGAGCAGAGACTCTCAGAGATCGTAAGTTGGCGGCGAGAGCATCAACCAGGAGGCCATAACGCTGGTTCGGTCTTTAGGAATCCTGCTGGTGACTCCGCAGGTCGACTCATTGATGAAGCGAACTGTCGCGGGCTACGAGTTGGTTCTGCGGCAGTGTCGACAAAGCATGCAAACTTTATTCAAACAGACCCAGCTGGGACTGCACGCGACGTGTTGCAGGTAATGGTGCAAGTAGCTGCTCAGGTTCGCAAGCACAGCGGGGTGCAACTTCAAGCTGAGACAGTGTTGCTTGGGTTTAGTGATGAAGAATGCAGCGCTCTTCTTGGTGCAAGTTCAGACTCTGAAGCCGATGTGCCACCTAGGGAGGAATTGTGAGTACTGCAACTCCTCTGCGGTCATCCAAGAAGGTGGTTGCGAGCCAAGTTGAACCCCGGATCGTTGATCGCCGCCGCAAGGTGGAACTTGTTGCGCGCCGCAAACGTCACCGTATTCAGATTGCAATGGGGGTTGCGTTAGCCCTTATTGCTGCCGTTGTTGGGCTGGCCCTGTCACCTTTGTTTGCAGTGCAGAAAATCGCCATTTCCGGCCGCAACGGAATTGAAGAAGCCGCCTTGATCTCAGGTAGCGGTATCTCCGTTGGAGACCACCTTGTTGCGGTCGACCTAGCAGCTGCCCGTGCGTCGCTGATGAAGATGCCTTGGGTTGCGTCTGCGCAAGTTGAGCGCAAGTGGCCGAACACCGTGGTTGTGAACGTGACAGAACAACGCCCGGCTGCGCTGCTTCAGGTGGCTGACTCTTTTCTGCTTGTTTCTTCTACTGGTCGCATCTTGCAGAGCGAACAAGGAGCTGACCCAGAGCGGCCACTTCTCAAGCTCGACGGTTCACTCTCGCTAGCTCAGAATGAACCCGCTCATGCGAGTTCTGAGCCAGAAGGACCTGATCTAGTTGGCAAAACTGTGAGCAGCGAGGTGTCACAGGCCATCGGAGTGCTTGAGCGTATGCCCGAGTCATTGAGGTCCGAGGTTGCGGGTGCGCAGATGTCAAAGACAGGAGCGTTGAGTCTGGAGCTAACGGACGGCACGCAGGTTTTATTCGGTCCGCCTGAAGGCATCGCGGCAAAGTTGCTAGCTGTTGAGTCTGTTCTGGATCAAGTGGTCCGCGACTGCATGAAGACCATCGATGTGCGTGAACCCACCCGAGCTGCCGTGAGTCGTGGGCCTGGATGTGTCGGGATCTCGCCCCCGAATTCTTCGACCCAAAAAAGTTCAGAGGCTGGATCAAAGTTGGGATCGTCAAGCAGTAGTTCAAAGGAAAGTAATTGACCCTCGTTGATTCGCAGACTGATTTCGCCGTAACCTCAACCTCTTCAGGAGGTTCACGTCTCTGGCGTCTCTGGACCTAAAAGTTGAGTTTCTATGGCTCTGAGCTAGAGGTTTAGAGTCTGTTCGGGGAGAGTGGACGTTCGTTCTCGTCTAGTTTCTCATTGTTCGTAGTCTGTAATCGTTCACAACATCCGCTATCAATGTCAACCAAGGGAACGTTCCCTTGTACCTGGAGGTGCCTAGCTCATGGCCCACAACCCACAGAATTATCTCGCAGTCATCAAAGTGGTCGGAATCGGTGGTGGTGGCTGCAACGCCGTCAACCGCATGATTGATGCTGGACTGAAGGGTGTCGAGTTCATTGCAATCAACACCGACGCTCAGGCGTTGCTGATGAGCGATGCAGACATCAAGTTAGACATCGGCCGTGAACTTACTCGTGGCTTAGGTGCCGGGTCGGACCCAGAGGTTGGTCGGCAAGCCGCTGAGGATCATCGCTCAGAGATAGAAGAAGTCTTGCGCGGAGCAGACATGGTGTTTGTGACTGCCGGTGAAGGTGGCGGAACAGGTACCGGTGCGGCTCCCGTAGTGGCCGAAATCTCGAAGACTCAAGGTGCGCTCACTATTGCGGTGGTCACTCGGCCGTTTATCTTCGAGGGACGCAGGCGTTCGGTGCAAGCCGATCAGGGAATCAGCTTGCTGAAAGAAAAGGTCGATACCCAGATCGTCATTCCGAATGACCGTTTGCTGACCGTGGCCAACGAAAAGACCTCGGTACTCAATGCCTTCAAGATGGCCGATGAGGTTCTGCTGCAGGGCGTGCAGGGCATTACTGATCTCATCACCACTCCCGGCTTGATCAATACCGACTTTGCCGATGTGCGCATGATCATGAGCGACGCCGGCAGTGCTCTCATGGGTGTTGGCTATTCCACAGGCGAGGGACGTGCGCTGCAAGCTGCCCGCCAAGCAATTTCCTCTCCACTACTCGAAGCTGCAATTGATGGCGCTCGGGGAATCCTGCTCAATATTTCTGGCGGATCCGACTTGACCTTGTTTGAGGTGAACGAGGCAGCCTCGGTTATTCATGAGGTCGCCCATCCCGAGGCCAACATCATCTTTGGTGCAGTGATCGACGATGAGATGGGCGATGAGGTTCGCATCACGGTTGTGGCTGCTGGCTTTGAACGTTGGGATGAGAGCAAGAGCGGACGCAAACCGGAATCATCTTCGTCTGCTGCAGGAGGATCATCTGAGACGCGCGGCGCTGTGATTGCCGATGTATTCGGTGATGACTCCGAGGACGATTCGCTCTTCGACGGCGATGACGACTTCGACGTTCCATCCTTCTTGAAGTAGCGAGCGTGCTTGAAGTGGTCGGCATGGCAGGATCCGAGAACTCGGGCCGCCCTGCCTGCCTCAAGGCTACTTCTGTGTTTACAAACGCGGCGGACGGCGACTTTGCAGTGCCCGTCAAAGGCGCTGATCTTGGTGGTTCTGAACAGGACCATGCTCTTGGTCTGCGACGGAGCAGCATTGCTGATATGCCGTGGACTTGGCTGCGGCAGGTTCACGGTGGGCGTGTGTTGGTTGTAGAGAGGCCGGGTCAGTTTGCAGGAACCGAAGCAGATGCAGCGGTGACCTCCTCGGCGAACGCTGTCTTGTCGGTTCAGACTGCGGATTGCGCAGGAGTGTTGTTCACCGGGTTCGCTGATCAAGAAGACTCTGACGGCAAACGAGTGGACTGCGTTGTAGCAGTGGGGGCAGCCCATGCGGGATGGCGTGGGGTAGCTGCAGAGATATTGCAGGCAACCGTTGCAGAACTAGTGGCTCTTGGAGCTGAGCGAGTGACCTGGGAACTTGGTCCATGTATCTCTCCGGCCGCCTACGAGTTTGGTGACAGCGAGCTGCAAACCTTGGTTGAGCGTTACGGCAAGTCGCTACGTAGTTGCACCGACACAGGGGCGCCGGCTTTGGATTTGCGGGCAGCGGTGCGAGCAGCGTTGAGTGAAACATCCGCTCTTCAGCGCAACGATGAACGAATCCCTTGCACAGCAACCGACCCCGGCTACTTCTCTTGGCGAGCGCGCAAAGACACTGGTCGACAAGTGGCGGCAATCTGGATGTCTGCTCCAGGGCGTTCCTCTGCGGCAGGCAACTAGTTATGACGAGACAGGAGCAGGGGACCGGAAAGAGCGAACTGCTTCAGCAGATTGTTGAAAGGGCTGCGCTGCTACAGGCGCGAATCCTGAACATTACTGATCGCTCTGTAAAAGTTGTCTGTGTCACAAAAGGGCACGGGGTCAATGTGAAAGCGGCGGCCTTCGCCGCAGGTTTTACTGATCTAGGCGAGAACTACGCACAAGAATTGGTAGCGGGAGCAGCTTCGCTGGGGGCGGCAGCAGCTTCGCTGGGGGCGGGAGCAGCTTCGCTGGGGGCGGGAGCAGCCAATTTGCCCACTAGCCCAAGGTGGCATTTTATTGGCGGGCTGCAGTCGAACAAGGTTCGTAGTCTGGCGGAAATTGTTTCGCTCTGGCAGAGCGTGGATCGTCTGTCCTTGGCTCAAGAGATTGCTCGTAGAGCCCCAGGTGCGCAGGTGCTTGTTCAGTTAGATCTCGCCGGCATCTCTGGTCGATCAGGAATAGCACCTGCCGATGCAGCGGAGCTCGTCAGGAACTGCATCGACTTGGGCCTAGATGTTCGGGGCTTGATGGGTGTAGGAGTTCCTGGTCCGCCCGAGGAGTCTCGGTTGGGGTTCCGAATGCTGTCGAATTTGGCAGATGAGTTGGAGTTACCGGAACGCTCAATCGGAATGAGCAACGACTTTGAGGTTGCAGTTTCGGAAGGATCGACCATGCTCAGAGTAGGATCTGCGCTACTTGGTCCACGAACGAGTCCGGCCGCTGGGTCCGCTCGCTGACTAGTAACTCTTTATGAGCACTCGAGGAACACCCAATCAAGGTTCAATCAACACCAACGCAGTACTCACCCACAACTAGACTCTCAGACGAGGAGCATGACGATGTCGAACTGGATGAAAAATACCAAAACTTGGCTCGGACTTGGGAACGATCCGTATTACGAAGATGAGTACGGTGATCCCGGCACTGAGGACGAGTACGAAGACGATGAATATCTTGAGCAAGAGGATGTAGAGCCTGAGCGTCAGCCGGTTCGTACTTCTTCTCAAGGCCGTGGTGCCGTCAGAGCCGTCCCAAATGCCCCGCGTAGCAAAGAAGATTGGGAGGACGGTGATGGGGGAGTTCGAGTTATTAGCACTTCCGCAGCCGACCCCTCATCGAATCGAGGTGTAGTTCGGCCGTTGCCAAGTTCAGCAAAGCCTCAGATTGTCTCTCCAAGCGGATTTAACGATGTGCAGCAGGTGGCTGACACCTTCAAACGCGATCAGCCAGTAATTATGAACCTGCAGGGAGTTGACAAGGAACTTTCTCGGCGCCTGATCGATTTTGCCAGTGGGATGTGTTACGGCCTTGAGGGCGATATGGAGCGAGTATCGGATCAGATATTCTTGCTAACGCCACATGGTGCAGAGGTCTCTGATGACGAGCGGCGTCGCATGCGTGACGGCGACCTTGGAAACGGCGAACGTTGAACTTGGTGGACCAAGAAGTAGTGCATCGAGCCATGAGGTTCGCAGTATCGAAAGTGGAGTTGTGTCAGCTAATTTTGTGAGGTCCTACATCTCGTGGGTTTGATCTGTCTTGCCCTTCAACTGTTTATGATCTTGATCTTTGCCCGAGTCATTTTGAGTTGGTTTCCGCCAACGGGCGGTGTGCTCGATCAGATCCAGAATCTGGTCCTAAGTGCAACCGAGTGGCTCATGGGTCCGCTCCGCAGGGTTATTCCTCCGGTTCGCCTTGGTGCTGCAGCCTTGGACTTGTCACCGCTCATTGTCCTGCTCGGCATCACGGTGCTTCGTAGCATTCTCTGCTAGCCGAGATTTGCAGCTAGCCGAGATCCGCTGCTTGTCTCAGGCCCACAGGGCTAGATTCCCCGCCACTCAATTCGCTTGAAGCTGGTGCCCCGCGCCTCTGCGAGTCCGATTACCCGACCTGCTGCCCCCGGGGGGCTAATCTCTGCACCATGGATCTGACTCCGGAAACCTTTGAAAAAGTAACCTTCGATGAGAAGCGGGGGGGTTACAACGTTGATCAAGTTGAGGCCTTCCTAGAAGAAACCGGCACTGAGTTTGCTCAGATGCTGGCTCGCTTCACCCATACCACTCAGCTTGCTGCGGCAGCTGAGGAACGCGCTGCTTCGGCTGAGGCCAGACTCGCGCAGGCTGACGCCGTTCTTGCAGAGGCCACAGAGAGAGTGCAGCGTGCCGAGCGCGCGGCCCGAGCGGCACAACAACAAGCTGCCGAGGCTCAAGCAGCGGCGGCAGATGCTGTTGCTCGTGACGCCGCTTCAAGCTCAGTAGCTCGCGCAAATGAGGACCAAGAGGTTGAGCAGGCAGCCAAGACCCTGCTCATGGCCCATCGCACTGCAGAGGCCACAGTGAACGAAGCACGTGGACAAGCTCAGTCCCTGCTTGAGGACGCCTCAGCCAAGGCGGACCGGCTGCAGGCAGACTCCGTAGCTGAGGCTGAGGAACTTGTCCGAGCGGCTCGGGTGAAGGCCGAAGAAGAATACGCATCTCGACGGGCAGAGATGATTGCCGAAGTGGGTTCTTTGGAGTCTCGCCGGGCACAACTTGAAGATGTGATGGCCCAACTCGAGGCTCGCCTTGATGGGTACCGTTCTGAACTTTCTCGCACTGCTGAGGAACTCTCGTCGCTTGCTTCTGACCCGGAGCGCCTAGGCCAGCGTCCCGGCTTGTCTATTCCTGCGGACGAGGTGTTGAGTGCTCAGCAGACGTTAGCTTCGGCTCTAGATGCATCCGAAGGGTTCCTTGAGTCAGATCCCCTTTCTGGATCCGAGCCAACTGCTGTTGATGCAGCAGCAGAGCAGTACCTTGACGGTGCAGAAGATGCAACCCTTGAGCGGAGCCCCTCAGACTCGGGAACCCCAGACTCGGGGACCCCAGACTCGGGAATCTCAGACTCGCTTACCACCCAGGGTGGGGCACAACCGTTTGCGGGTTCCTCCGCTGGTGATGAGTACCTTGACTTGACCGAGAGCGCTGATAGCTCGGCCTCAGCAGACCCGAGCAGCGATAGCTGGGGGCCTGGAAGTTGGTCACGTCTTGAGTCTGAGCTCCCCTCAGGCCCAGAAGACTCGCTGAGTGCCAGCGGTTCGATTACTACGACTGCGGCTACTTCCTCGGTGGCAACTGTTCCCCCTCTCACTTCGGTTTCGTTGCTCGATGCTGAAACTGAGGTAACTGATACCCCACAAGCGGAACAGATCCCAGAGGTCTCGTTGGCATGGGAGGCCGAGGAGGAACTCACTGATAGCAGGCCCACTCAAGCAGTTGACACAGCGGATCAGCCAAAGGATCGCTTTATGCAAGAACTTGATGATGCTGTCAATGACACTGGCGCTGCCGGGCCAGAAACAGCGGGAGACGAGGCAATGACAGCCTTTTTTGAGGGAAACAGTGATTCGAAAGCCCGCAGATTTGGTTGGCGGCGCTGATTCTTTTTCCTGTATTCGTAATTCTGGCTGACTCGTGGTCGTGCTACGGCTAGTCTGCTCGCACTATTCGACCGTGTGAACAACCGTTCCCCGAATAGCGGAGGAGAGAGAACTCATGGCGTCACAGCGTGCTTCAGCAACTGCGAAGAAAGCTCCATCGAAGAAAGCTCCAGCAAAGAAAGCTGCGCCAGCAAAGAAAGCTGCGCCAGCAAAGAAAGCGCCAGCAAAGAAAGCGCCAGCAAAGAAAGCGCCAGCAAAGAAAGCTGCGCCTGCTAAACAAGTCACCCCTCCTAAGAAAGTAGTACCAGTGGAAAAGACCCCCCCGGTCAAAAAAGCTGCGCCAGCCAAGAAAGCTGCGCCACCCAAGAAAGCCCCAGCCCCGAAACCACTCGATAAGAAGTTCCTTGATGCTCAGGTGGTTCTACTCAACGAGCAACGCGCGACTTTGTTGTCACAGGCACAAGCACTTACCGCCGAAGCCGATGCGCTTGCTAGAGATCGTGAACCTGGTGATGTGCAGTTCGACGATGAGTCGGGCGAAGGAGACACACTCGCCGTGGAACGCGATTTCGACCTGACTCGCGCAGCTTCGGCGATGCATGTGGTTGAAGAGATCGACGATGCCCTTGAGCGTGTCAAGAAGGGAACCTATGGCATCTGTGAGTATTCCGGGCTTGCCATCCCGCGGGAGCGTCTTAAGGCAATTCCCTATGCAAGAGAGCGCGTAGAATTTAAGACTCGTAGTTTCCGCTGATGAGGGGCTAATGGATTCTGTTCCATTGATATCTGATCCCCCCAAAATCACCGCAGTTCAGCGGTGGGGTTCCCTTGCGCTTGCAACGATGACAGTGCTGTTGATTGATCAGCTCTCAAAGGCGTGGGCGTTGCGGCGCTTGAGTTCACAAGAGACGATCGACGTGGTGCTCTCTCTTCGCTTCAATCTGGCGTTTAACACAGGCATGGCGTTCTCTAAAGGTGCCGATAGAGGACCCCTGATTGGGATTGTTGCACTCATCGTCGCTGGGGTACTGCTAGTTATCGCAAGAAAGTCAACTTCGATCCTGCAACTGGTATTTATTGGCATTGTGGTGGGTGGCGCCATAGGAAATGTCATTGACCGCCTGAGCCGCGTTGGCGAAGCACCGAACTTCGGCAGCGGGTTTATGTCTGGCGCAGTAGTGGACTTTATTGACCTTCAGTGGTGGCCGATCTTCAATGTTGCAGACGCTGCAATCGTGGTTGGGGGAATTGGCCTTGTGCTGATCGGGTTGCGGGCACCTGAAGAGGTTGCACCGGAAGAGGTTGCATCTGAAGAGGTCGCATCTGAAGAGGTTGCATCTGAGTCTGCTGAGTCCCGTGGGTCTGCCGATGAGTGAGGGCGCTTCAACTCCGGAGCCGTACATCCAAGAGACGATTCCTGAGGCGCTAGCAGGAGAACGAATTGATCGGATCGTTGCGCTGCTCACTGAGTGCTCGCGGGCCGAGGCCGTGGCACTGATTAGTGACGAGCAAGTACTCGTTAACTCACTCGTGTTAACGAAACCTTCGCAGCGCTTGCTTGCCGAAGATACGGTTGCAGTGCTGTCTCATCCTGTTCGGCCCGTAGCGCGAGTGTTAGCTGACGCATCGGTGCAGTTTGGCGTTGTCTATCAAGACGAGACGCTTATTGTGATTGATAAACCTGCCGGGCTAGTCGTACACCCTGGAGCCGGGCACTCTGGCTCCACCTTGGTCCATGGCCTTGTGGCACAGTTTCCAGAACTTGCTTCGGTTGGTGAAGAGTTCCGTCCAGGGTTAGTTCACCGTCTAGATAGGGGTACCTCGGGGCTCTTAGTTGTTGCCCGAACCCAAGAGGCCTATGAAGACCTTGTTGGGCAACTCTCGGATCATTCAGTAATACGGATCTACACGGCACTTGCTTGGCGTCATTTTGAGCACCCGCAGGGTGTGGTTGATGCACCCATCGGGCGTTCGCGCCGCGATCCGCTTCGTATGACGGTGGCCATGGACGGTCGCGAATCACGGACTCATTATCGTGTGGATGCCGAGTTCACCGACCCAGTCGAAGTGTCGCTCATTACTTGTCAGCTCGAAACTGGGCGGACCCATCAAATTCGTGTCCACCTTGCCTCAATTGGTCATGCAGTGGTTGGAGATGACACCTACGGCGGCCTTCGGCGAAGCTTTTCTGCGCCTCGGCCATTTCTTCACGCTAGAGAGTTGAGTTTCGTGCACCCTGCAACTGGCGAGCAGGTGAGCTTTACCTCACAGCTACCTGCGGACCTTCAAGGAGTGTTGAACCGGTTCAGCTAGATGGCTGAGCATCTTCGTTCGGCCATGGCTGCTTGCCGTCTGTGATTGCAGCTAGATCTTCAAGCGTGTAGGCATCGAGCAACGAACGCATCTGTCGACCTGCGTCCTGCCAAATCGCCAGCAGAACGCATTGGCCTTCGTGATCGCAAGAACCGTCCGTATGCGGCTGTCCAAAGTCACCAGCTTGAATCGGGCCATCAACAGCGGAAACAATCTGCGCCAATGTGATTTCCGATGCCTGTCGGGCAAGGGTATATCCGCCGCCTACGCCGCGTTTAGACCGAACAAGTCCTGCGCCTTTGAGCGCTAGCAGAATTTGCTCTAGGTACGGTTGGGGAAGCGCAGTGCGCTCAGCAATATCTCGAACCGATGTCGGTCCAGCCTCGGAATGCAACGCCAAAGAGAGCAGTGCCCGACTCGCATAGTCACCTCGTGTCGAGACCTTCACGGTGCGTATCGTAGGCGGGTAGGAAGCTCTGGTGAAGACAGACCGTAACTTCCGAAGGAGTAGATCTAGTTTTATTGTCAGTGATGCTCCCAACCTCGCTAGCTTGGGTGAGTCAAGACTAAGGAGATCAAATCGGTGGGTGACCAAACAGCGGCGGCAGCGGACCGGCCATTCGAAGCCGTTGTAGCAGACGGCAAGCCGGTGCTCCCTGACTATGCGGGCGCGTGTAACGCCAACATCGTCGATGTCTTGATCAACGATCCTGACAGCGCACCGGACTGGTTTCCGCCCGGCCTAGAAGGAGTGGATCAGATTGTCTTTCTGGTTCTTGATGGTTTGGGCTGGGAACAGATGGTGGCCCGACAACACCTGCTACGCGGAATTAGCAGGATGCAGGCGGCACCAATCACCACGGTGGCACCCACAACAACCGCTACGGCACTGACCTCTATCACTACCGGGCTTCCGCCGGGGGAGCATGGGGTTATTGGCTACCGGATGAGTGTGGACCGTGAAATCCTCAACGTGCTGCGATGGACAACATCGAAAGGTGATGCTCGAGAGGCAATTCCACCAGAGTCCATTCAGAGCGAGGTTGCGTTCGGGGGTCAGCGACCACCGGTAGTTGTGCGGGCGGAGTTTCGAGACACCGGCTTTACTCGAGTCCACTTAGGCGGCTGTCGGCACGTTCCCTACCGCATGAACTCCACACTTGTTGCTGAGATAGGCCATCAACTTCAAGCCGGTGAACCGTTTGTCTATGCCTATTACGACGGTATTGACAAGGTGGCTCACGAATATGGCCTGAACTCGTTTTACGATGCGGAGTTGGTCTTTGTTGACCGCTTTGTGGAGTACCTCATTGACCAGCTTCCCTCTGGTGCAGCGCTGGTCATTACTGCCGATCACGGCCACGTTGACGTTGGTTCTCGCGTAGTGATGCCTAACCCAGAGGTGATGAGCAAAGTCGCATGGCAATCAGGCGAAGCACGCTTCCGCTGGTTGCATGCCCGTCCCGGAGCTCAGGCGGATCTACTCGATGCCGCATCGCAGTGCCATAGCGATGTTGCATGGGTGGTATCTCGAGAGCAGACTCTGGACGAAAACTGGTTTGGTCCGAAGGTTCTTCCTGCGGCTCTTGGCAGACTCGGTGATGTTGCGCTCGTGGCTCGAGAGCCCATTGCATTCGAAGACACTGCAGATACGGGACCTTTTGTGTTGCAAGGCCGCCACGGGTCAATGACCTCTGCCGAAGTTCTAGTGCCGCTGCTGATCGCGCGCGCCTAACAGTTACTCGTGCACGATAGGGATTCGCTCTGACTAGGATCCTGAGATGTCTGATACCCACTCTGATTCCGATGACGGCTCGAGTACCGGCCAAAGCGCAGGCCCTGAGCCAGAGGTTGAATCTGGTACTGCACCAACACAGGTTTCCCCCTCTGCGGAGGCGCCCTTAGGTGCGGAGTTGTTGAGCGCAGCTGTGCCCTCTGCCGAAGGTCTTGGGGGCCCAGGTGTCGAAGGCTTTGAAGGCGCTGATGCATCCCTAGAGATTGAGTCGCCCGGAAAGATCATTCGTATCGGGGCAATGATTAAGCAACTGCTCGAAGAAGTACGCAATACCTCCCTTGACGATGCATCTCGAGAGCAACTCGGTCGGATCTACGAAAGTTCCATCTTGGAGTTGAAGTCTGCATTGTCGCCCGAATTAGGACAAGAACTCGACACCCTGAGCTTTGACTTTTCGCCAGAGGAACCCCCAACAGAGGCAGAGGTTCGCTTAGCTCAGGCGCAGCTTGTGGGCTGGCTTGAGGGTCTGTTCCATGGCATTCAGGCCACTCTGGTGGCCCAGCAGATGGCTGCTCGTCAACAACTTGAAGGAGTGCGCGGCGAATTGCCTGAACGAGCCGGAGCTGCTCACGTGCCGGGACCGGGATACATCTAGGAGCAAGTGGTAGAGATACCCCCTTGCATCTAGGGGCGGTCCGAGCAGGCTGCTCAGGCGCGCGATACTCAACGAACCGATGCAGATGCATCGGTCTCAACTCCATGGGCACGAGTGTGCACAAGAAATCTGGGGAGGCCTACCCGTCGTGGCAGATTCATTTGTCCATCTTCATCAGCACACCGAGTATTCGATGCTTGACGGTGCGGCCCGAATTGGCGATGTTGTGGCCTCGGCGGTCAAAGACGGCCAACCTGCGATGGGAATAACCGACCACGGCAACATGTACGGAGTTCTGGATTTCTATCAGGAGTGCAATAAGGCTGGGGTCAAGCCAATCATCGGTAGCGAGTTGTACATGGCGCATGAACATCGCGATGAGCGACTGCAGTTGCGTGGTTCGCGCATGGATGACTCTGGGGGAGAGGTGGAAGGGGGCAAGAAGGCCTACTACCACCTGACTACCTTGGTCGAGAATCAGGTTGGTTACAAGAACCTGATACAGCTGTCTTCGCGTGCATTTATGGAGGGCTACTACCGCAAGCCCAAGATTGACTGGGAGATCCTCGAGGAACACTCAGAGGGGCTGATTGTGACCACTGGTTGCCTCGGTGGGCACGTGCTGCAGGCAATGATGAATCAGGGTTTCGACGCCGCATGTGAGCGTGCCGGCCGCCTGCTTGATATTTTCGGCCGTGATCACCTGTTCGTAGAGATTCAGGATCACGGAATACCGGATCAATTGCGGACAAACCCACAACTTATTCAGTTGGCTAAGCGACTCAAGCTGCCGCTCCTAGCAACCAACGACAGTCACTATGTCAACCAGAGCGATGCAGTCGCCCATGATGCGTTGTTGTGCGTGCAGACAGGTTCTCAACTGAGCGACCCCGATCGCTTTCGCTTCCACGGTGATCATCATTATCTCAAGTCGGCTCAGGAAATGCGGTACCTCTTTCGTGAGGTAGAAGTGGCCTGTGATAATTCCCTTTGGATTGCCGAGCGCTGCGAGCTAGAGATCGAGTTCGGCAAGCCCCTGCTGCCGAACTTCCCGCTGCCAGAGGGATTTGCTGATGATGCCGCCTACCTAGAGCACCTCACTTTTGCTGGGGCGCACGCTCGATGGGGAGACGACCTTCCGGATACCGTTCTTGAGCGCTTGGCCTATGAACTCAAAGTCATTGGTGATATGGGCTTCTCCTCATATTTCCTCATCACTTGGGATCTCATAAAGCATGCCCGTGACAGCAATATTCGAGTTGGGCCAGGACGAGGTTCGGCCGCAGGCTGCGCCGTTGCCTATTGCTTGCGGATCACCGACCTAGACCCCATCAAATACGATCTGCTTTTCGAGCGTTTCTTGAATCCCAGCCGAGTCTCGATGCCAGATATCGACATGGACTTCGATTCCCGATACCGCGATGAGATGATCCGTTACGCCGCAGAGCGCTACGGCCGAGACAGAGTCGCTCAGATCGTGACCTTCTCTACGATCAAGGCTCGCGCGGCTGTGCGAGACGCTGCACGGGTTCTTGGAAAGCCCTATTCGGTCGGCGACAAAGTAGCCAAGGCCATGCCTGCGTTGGTGATGGGAAGAGACACGCCCTTATACGCCTGCCTTGAAGAGCACCCCAAGTACCGCGACGGCTACAAGATGGCAGCAGACATTCGTCAGATGTACCACGAGGACCCTGACGCCAGAGAGGTAATAGAGGTGGCGAAGGGCCTAGAGGGTCTTCGACGAGGTGACGGTATTCATGCTGCGGCCGTAGTTATTACCAAAGAGCCGCTGACAGATTATTTGCCCATCCAACGTAAGCCAGAGGCGGGGAAGAACCCTGAGGATGCGCCGGTGGTTACGCAATACGAGATGCACGGCGTAGAAGACCTTGGCCTGTTGAAGATGGACTTTCTTGGTCTCCGAAACCTTGACGTTATCTCGGACACATTGGCGCTCATTCAGCAAACTCGCGGAGTCGATGTTGACATCGACAACGTTGACCTTGAAGACGCTGCCACCTTTGCATTGCTCTCTCGTGGCGATTCCATTGGGGTGTTCCAATTGGAGTCCTCGCCGATTCGAGCGTTGATGCGCTCTCTTGCGCCAACCGAGTTTGAAGATGTTGCAGCGCTCGTGGCCCTCTATCGCCCAGGGCCGATGGCGGCAAACATGCATTACGACTATGCGGATCGCAAGAACGGCCGTAAGCCAGTTGAGTATTTACACCCCGATGCGCAAGAGGTTTTGGGCGATACCTATGCACTCATGGTGTATCAAGAATCCATGATGCGAATTGCGCAGAAGTTTGCTGGCTACTCGCTCGCAGAAGCAGACAATCTGCGCAAAGCCTGCGGTAAGAAGGACAAAGAACTCATTGCTAGAGAGCGGATCAAGTTCACTCAAGGGTGCGTGGATACGGGCTACGGCGAGGAACTTGGCACTGCTTGGTTCGACATCATTGAACCGTTCGCGGATTACGCGTTTAACAAGTCTCACGCATACGGCTACGGCTATATCGCGTATCAAACTGCCTACCTCAAGGCCAACTTCCCCGCAGAGTACCTGGCGGCATTATTAACAAGTGTTCGTACTTCGCTAGATAAGGCCGCAATTTTTCTTGCGGAATGCCGGGCGATGGGAATTGAGGTCGTGGTTCCAGACGTGAACGGCTCCACAACTGATTTCACCCCGGTGATTGAGCTAGACGAGGACGGTGTCGAACAGCGACGAATCCTGTTTGGTTTGTCCGCAGTGCGCAACGTGGGCGCCGGACTTGTTGCCCACATCGTGAGCGAGCGAGAAGAGTCAGGGGGGTTTGCTGATTTCTACGATTTCAGTCAGCGTGTAAACACACAAGTCTTAAACAAGAAGACGATTGAAGCTCTGATCAAGGCCGGTTCGTTTGACTCAATGGGCCACTCCCGCCAAGGCCTACTGACGGTTTATGAACAGATCATCGATCAAACGGTAGCGCGTCGCAAAGAACACGAGATGGGCGTGATGTCACTGTTTGCCGAGGTCGAAGCCGAGTCGCCAGCCTTCGACGAGCGCGTGGTTATTCCGGTAAATGACTTTGAGAAGAAGCAGCGGTTGGTCTTTGAAAAAGAAATGTTGGGGATGTATGTCTCTGATCACCCGCTGCTCGGAGCCGAGACCGCTCTGCGTAAGAAGACGGATTGCACTATCCCAGAGCTCTTTGAGGCCGATGTAGAGGACGGGACCCGTAGGACAGTCGGTGGTGTGATCTCTAGCCTGCAGCGAAAGTGGACCAAAAAAGGCGACCTGATGGCGGTGTTTACCCTTGAAGACTTGCAGGGTGCTGTTGAAGTCATGGTCTTTCCTCGCACTATGACAGAGATTGGGCATCTGCTCGCAGAGGATGCGGTTGTCCTCATAGGCGGTCGTGTGGATCGGCGAGATGACACTCCCAAGCTGATTGCAACTGACATTGAGATCTTTGATGCGATGCCAGAGACTGACCCGCCGCTGAGGCTGCACCTGAGCCCAACCCGGCTGAATGACTCCACCGTTGACCGCCTCAAAGAGCTGTTTTTGGACTTTCCTGGTTCCTCGCAGGTGATCCTGCTGCTCGACGAGACCCACGTGCTGCAATTGCCCGAGCAGTACATGGTGAGCACCCAGAGCGGCCTAGTGGGGGAGTTGCGGGCGCTACTTGGTCACGAGGCAGTTGTGGTCTGAGACCGGGAACTTATCTGTGTTCTGAGAACGCTAGATTCCTGCAAATAGCTGAATTTGTCTGCGCAGTTTGCGTTCAGGTGCCGTTTTCGACTGAACTAGTGGGACCACATTTGCATCACTTTTATGGGAGCTGTGCATGGCGCTCGACGTCACGACAAAAGATTGCACTGCCCTCAGCGACTCGGAGCTGGCCGAGATGGCCGATATCTGTGCTGATGGCGGACACTGCTACGGGGTGGGAGAGCTCTCGAAGCAGGTTGATATCTGGGTGCTCGTGACTCTAGTGAGAGAGGGGAACCTGCTACGCGGGTTTTCATTTTCGACCCTAGAACGCATTGGTGGGACCCCATGCATCTTGTTGGGTGTGGCTGCTGTGAAGCGCACATCGAAGCGTGACGCCACGCTCAAAGCACTGATCGGCGACAACTTTCGTCGTGCGCTGATGGCGTTCCCGGACGAGGATGTATTGCTCGGTACCCGCATGAGCGATGCCGGAGCCCTTGAGGGATTCCGACTGCTGACCGACATCGTGCCTCGCCCAGAGCACAAGCCTTCGGGCGAAGAGCGTGCTTGGGGCCGGCGGCTGGTGAAGCGGTTCGGAATTGAATCGCATCGCTATAACGACAAAGTATTCACAATTACTGGCGACGGGTCACCGCCACTGGTTCTTGATCACGAATCGCTCAAGCCTGACACCATTGAGTTCGCAGTGGCTGCGCAGTTCACGCATCTAGATGGTGAACGCGGAGATTGCGTGGTTGTGTGCGGGTGGGCAATGGCCGAGGAACTCCTCAAGCACGGGTGAGTAACTCCGCTCAAGAGTTTCAACGCGTGCTGGCATCTCGCCGCATGTGTCGGGACTACACCGAGCAAGAGATCGAGCCTGCGCTCCTTCAAAGAGTTCTTCTTGCAGCTTTCCGCGGGCCAACTGCTGGTAACACCGCTGCGCTGGATTTGCTGGTGTTGTCACAGGAGCAAGTGGCTGCATACTGGGATCTCACCCTGGCTGAGGAGAAGCGCGAGCGGTTTCCCTGGCCGGGTTTGCTGAAGGCCCCAACCCTTGTGATTCCAATTGTTCGGCCCGCTGCCTATCAAGAGCGCTATCAGAAGCCAGATAAGGCACATACAGGGCTTGGAGAGAGTCTTGAGGCCTGGCAGATCCCGTATTGGTTTGTAGATGGGGGCGCAGGCCTGATGTGCTTGTTGTTGGCAGCCGAGGCTGCCGGCCTTGGAGCGTTGCTCTTCGGGCAGTTTGAGCACGAACAAGCCGTATCAGCCGCCTTTGGCGTGCCGGAACACTGCCGCGCCCTAGGCACCGTAGCTCTGGGCTGGCCCGCCCGAACGGGAAGGACTCCTTCGGCCTCGGCCGCGGGTGGACGGCCCGACCCGGATTCTCTTATCCATCGGAATCGTTGGTAGGCCTTTCAACAAAGCGCAGCGCACCCCATCGGGAGTAAGTTCGATCTCACTCCAGGGTGAAGGGACGTTTGACGATATGCGCATGCAAAGATTCTGGTCATGGATGGCCGTCAACCTTGGCCGACACGCCGGCATGGTGGCAGCGATTGGTTTGGTGTTTACCGTCGCACTTGGGTTTGGAATCACGAAACTCGAGTTCGCGACGGGCCAAGACAGCTACCTGAATAAAAATGATGTGGTCTACAAGGACAACATCGCGTATCAGGAACTCTTCGGCGGCCAAGCGATGCTGTCAGTTATCTCTATGCGCGACGGTGCCAAGATCGATTCGATCTTTACTCCAGAGGGCATAGCAACCATGGAGAAAGTGGCTCAGGACCTTCGAGATTCTGGTCAAGTGTTGGGAGTCATCTCTCCTGTGACGGCGCTCGAATTTTCTGCGTCACTAGTCACCTCCGCTGATGGGAATCCGTTCAATGCCGTTGCAGCGAAGGCGCTTGTCAATGCGCAAAAGGTTGCTGAGGCTGAGGGAGATATGGTCAGCGCTGCTGCTCGCACAGCAGACCTTGGAATCACGACCCAACGCCTGCTCGCAGTGCCGGTTGAAAAACAAACCTTGGATAACCCCGAGTGGGTCAAGTTTTTGCTCTACGACAACGCAGGAGAGGTGCGCCTAGCTCTCAGGCCGTTCTTCCCCGATGACACCCATGCTCAGATGATTACCCGGCTACCTGGCAACGGATCGATCGAGGCCGAGGGTGCAGCCTCTGAAACGATTGTTTCAACAACAAAAGCTCTGGAGTTCCCGAATGCGCAGGTCACCACTACCGGCGCTCCTGTGCTCCTGAAAGGTATCAACGATTACCTCAAGGGCGGCATGTTGGGCCTTGGCGCAATTGCAGTGGCAGTGATGATGGTCATTTTGTTGTTGTTCTTCAATGTCCGCTGGAGGCTGCTACCGCTGCTCGTTGTGTTGATTGGCGTGATCTGGGCGTTTGGTCTGGCTGGCTACCTTGGGGTGCCACTCACCTTGGTGACCATTGCGGGGCTTCCGGTGATGCTTGGCATTGGCATTGACTATGCGATTCAGATGCATTCTCGGATCGAGGAAGAGGTCATCATTGACCGCTCTCCACATCCCATTCAATCGGCTGCTCGTGGCCTTGGCCCTGCGTTGTTAGTGGTCACCTTCGATGCCGTGTTTGCATTTCTGGCGATTCAAATCTCGAAGGTCCCGATGATTCGTGAGTTTGGGTGGCTCCTGATTGTGGGCATCATCGCTATTTGTGTCTCTTCAATCGTGAACCCCCTTGCTGCTCTGGGGATTCGAGAATACAAATCGCCAACTAAGGGACGTGACTTTAGCGAGGGGAAACTAGGCCGACTCGTGGTCAAGATGGGCAGCCTGCCAGCAACTGCTGCGCTGTGGCTGGCAGTCGCAGCAGTCATCGTATTTGTGGTGGGAAGCGTCTTGGAGCCGCGGTTGAAGCTTGAGACTGACCCAATCAACTGGGTAAATCAGGATTCACAGGTCATCAAAGATTTGCGCAATATCGAATCCGAAATCGGAGGTTCCTCGGAACTCGGAGTCTTTGTTCAGTCCACCGACAAGGGCAGCCTCTACAGCGACTCGACCGTTGCATTTGTTGACACCTTCACACGCGAGCAGATGTCGCGATACCCCAAAGAGCTACTCGTAGGGTCGAGCATCGTGGCCACGGTGTCTGATCTGACCGATATTCCCGGCGCCAAACACATCTCGCCTGCTGCGGTTGATGTGCAGCAAGCTTGGGATCTGGCACCCAAAGACATTCAACTTTCTACTGCATCGCCAAACGGTCAGAACTTCAATATTGCTTTCCTGACTCGTCCGACATCTCTTGAAGGCCAAGCACTAGTAGTCGATGGGATTCGTCGAACTGACGCTCCGAGTGGAATCAGTGTCACACCCTCGGGGCTAGCAGTAGTGGGAGTCGGGCTCCTGCAGAACCTTGAGGCAAATTTGGTAGAACTGACCTGGCTCGCTGTCGGGTTGGTGTTCTTGTTTCTCTGGGTTCGTTTGCGTTCCTTCGTGCGAGCGGTGCTGTCGATGGTGCCAGTGCTCATTGCGTCTGGTTTAGCAACGATTGCGATCTACCTGCTCGGCATAGAACTCAGCCCGATGACAGCCGTTGGTGGGCCACTTGTGGTTGCCACATGCACGGAGTTCACATCGTTGATCCTGTTGCGATATATCGAGGAGCGTCAGCGGGGCCTTGAGCCACGTGAGGCCATTGATATAACTGCCGGTCGAACAGGTCGTGCATTTATTGTTTCTGCCATGACCGCCATAGCCGGGGTGGGTGTTATTGCGTTTTCATCGCTGCCGCTTCTAGCCAACTTCGGATTGTTTGTGGCTCTCAAGATAGCTATCGCCCTGATCGCGGCGCTCACCATTCTTCCTCCGCTCATCGTGTGGGCTGATAAGCGTGGATGGGTGTCGAAGGGCATGCTTGATCGCCCAGAGGCACCGTTTATTGAGGTGTCCGACCACCAAGTAGAAAGCCTGACCTAGTTAGCTGCCCGAAAATCTGGGCTAGCGGTTGGGCTAGCGGTTGAGTTGGGCTAGCAGTTCTTCAACGGTTGTTGCAGGAACGCCGCAGGTATGGTTCTGACAGACATAGGCCACGCCCGCTGTGGAAGTAGCCGAGCGGCCTTCCCAAAGTGGCCCCTGCCCAGGCTCTCCCCAGGCCAAGATGCTGCCCGGGTTGAAACTTGATTGCACAGCCTGCACGAGGTCCGTTCGATCTCCGGTCACTACCACCTCGGTCACCCCAAGTGTATGTAACTCAATCGCCCAGAGCAGATTGCCAAAGCTCATGGCGTGCTTGCCAGCCACCCCACCGAGGGTTCTCAAAATGGTGCGTGCATACTCGCCGTAGCGCGATTCACCAGTATGCGCCTCTAGGCGTAACAGGCCAACAGCAGTCATGCTGTTGGCAGAGGGGGTGGCATTATCCATGAGGTCCTTTGGCCGAGAGACCAACTGTTCTGCATCCTCACCGGTGGTCCACACTCCGCCGTCGGGGTCGGAGAAAAGCTCGATCAGGTCATCGGCTGTTGCTATGGCCTCGTGTAGCCATCGCAGCGTTCCGCTCGCCTCGTACAGGGAGATGAAGCCATCAATGAGGGCGGCATAATCGGATGCATATCCAAGGTGCTTCGCCCCACCAAGACCTTGGTTTAAGTCTGCTTGCCAAGATCTCAGCCACCGTTTGCCCGATAGGGCTGCGTCCGAGGGCACGCGAAGCGAGTCACACAAGAAATTTGCAGTGGACTCTGCAGCGTCGAGCCAGTCTGAGCGTTGCGTCGCTGCGGCAGCCTGAGCGAGCGTTGCCAGCATAAGTGCATTCCATTCGGTGAGAACCTTGCTGTCGAGGCCGGGGCGCGGGCGATCCGACCGGCTCTGTAGCAACGCGAGTCGGGCTTGGTCGATCTCTGCTGTTCGCTCGAGATGGCCTCGTTCGTGCATGCGGTTCGGGATGGAAGCACCCTCAAAGTTTCCGCCCTCCGAGATGCCATAAAACGCCAATGTCTGCTCGGTGAGGTGCCCAAGGTTCGCCTGGCTCAGGGCAGCTTCGACCTGTTGCGGGGTCCAAACATAAAAGGCGCCCTCTTCGGCGTGGTCAGCGTCAGCATCAGCAAAGCTGTCTGCATCTTCTGCGCAGTATCGACCACCACTTGGGTGAGAGAGGTCTCTCAGCACATACTCGATGATCTCTGTGAGTACCTGTAAATACTGATCCTTGCCAGTTACTTGCCATGCCCATAAGTAGGTACGGCCAAGCAGTGCGTTGTCGTAGAGCATCTTCTCGAAATGCGGTACGAGCCACCGCTCATCCACGGAGTAGCGAGAGAAGCCCCCGCCAATATGGTCATAGATTCCACCCGCGGCAAGAGCATCTAGCGATGTTGACACCGCTTCTAGCGCTGTTGCAGAACCCGTTCGCCGGGCATGGCGTAGTAGGTGCCCCAAGCTCATTGACTGTGGAAACTTCGGAGCTCCACCGAACCCTCCCCACTGTGGGTCGTAGGCAGCGAGTAAAGAGAGAGTCGCCTCGTCGAGCACTTGTGCCGTTGGAAGTGGAGCCTCGGACCCAGCAGAAGGGTTGCGCCCGATGTTCTCGACTAGGCGTGTTGCCTGTTCCATCAGTTCGCCGCGTCGCGTGTTCCATGCGTCGTCGATAGCTGTGAGCAGTTGGGTGAAACTCATGTGGCCGCCACGCTGCTCTTTTGGAAAGTACGTGCCGCAGTAGAAGGGCTCAGCTTCGGGTGTCATAAACACAGTCATCGGCCAGCCGCCGTGGCCGGTCATAGCCTGAGTGGCTTCCATGTAAATAGCGTCGATGTCTGGGCGCTCTTCACGGTCCACCTTGATGTTGACAAACTTCGAATTCATCAACGTTGCGGTCTCTTCATCTTCAAATGACTCATGTGCCATCACGTGGCACCAATGGCATGCCGAGTAACCCACTGATAACAAAACAGGGCGGTCTTGTGAGCGAGCAAGTTCAAAGGCTTCAGGCCCCCAAGGAAACCAATCAACTGGGTTCTCTGCGTGTTGGCGCAAATAGGGGCTGGTCTCAGTCGAAAGTCGGTTTGTCACAGATGCACGTTACCTAGTGCTGCGCACCTGCTGGAACTTGTGTTTTTGCCAAGATGAATTCCGAATCGCTGCAAGCGAGATATGGGGTGAGCATCGAGACCGCCTATTGTGCGTCGACTCTTGGCGAAAGGTATTGAATGAAAATCGGAGTTCTGGGCGCAGGCCGGATTGGTCAGACCCACATCACCAACCTGACCGAAGTACTCGGGGTGACAGAAGTGCTTGTTTACGAGCCCGATCCCCAAGCAGCAGAGCGTGTTCAAGAAATCGCCACGGTGTGTTCCTCTGTTGATGAACTCCTTGCACGTAGCGAAGGCGTAGTCGTTGCTACCCCAACCTCTCAACACCCTGAAGATGTTCGTTCGGTAGCCGATGCTGGCTTGCCCTGCTTTTGTGAAAAGCCGATCTCGCTCGATCTCTCTGCCACTCAGGAATGCCTTGCGTACGTGGCTGCAGCAGGCATTGAATTGCAGGTCGGTTTCCATCGCAGGTTCGACCCAGGATTTTTAAAAATGCGACGCGCTGTTGAGTCGGGTGACCTTGGTGAGCTCTATCTAATACGGGCTGCTTGTCATGACTACGAGCCGCCCCATGAGAGCTACTTGCCCACGGCCGGGTCGATTTTTTGCGATATGCATATCCATGATTTCGATGCGATTGCTTGGCTGAGTGGCTTGGCCCCGATTGACGTTGTTGCTCGCGGCTCCGTGCTGGTCGATGAGATGTTTGCCCGCTATGACGATGTTGACACCTCGGCTGCAATCATTACGCTCGAGGGTGGCGCTCTCGCAATGCTCACCGGTACCCGGCAGAACGGGGTGGGTTATGACCACCGGACAGAGGTGATTGGCTCTCGAGATGCCCTGAGCGCTGGTCTAGGGCCGAACATGCCTTTGCGTTCGGCAGACCCGGGTGTGACGCAACCGGTTGATCCTTACCCAAGTTTTCCGGTGCGTTTCCATGAGGCTTATGCGGCTGAGATGGCTGCCTTTGTTTCACTTGTTGCCCATGATGGCCCAAATCTGTGTCCGGGCAGCGCTGCAGAGGATGCCCTCAGGGTGGCCCTTGCAGCCGATCTATCACTTGCCCGCAATGGGGCTGTGCGAATTGATGAGATCTAGCTAGCGACTGCTGTTTCCTCGGGCAGAATGGTGCAATGGACCTGAGACTAGATGGCAAAGTTGCGCTCATTACGGGCGCATCACGTGGAATTGGCGCAGCAATGGCCGCCGAGTTTGTGGCTGCAGGCGCGAAGGTGATGATTTCTTCTCGTAAAGAGCCTGATCTGCTCGCAACGGCCGCAGCGATCGAAGCCAAATGTGGTGATTCGACTGATACGCACAAGGTCGGAGTGTTTGCTGCGAACGCTGGCGACCCTGATGCTGCAGCGGCATGTGTTGCTGCCACGCTTGAGCAGTTCGGTCGCTTAGATATTTTGGTCAACAACGCAGCCACAAACCCCTATATGGGCAAGATGATCGAGATTGATCTTCCACGGTTAGACAAAACCTATGAGGTCAATCTGCGTGGAGCATTTGTGTGGGCTCAGGAGGCCTGGAAGCAGTTCATGGCCGAAAATGGCGGAAACATCATCAACATCTCTTCGATCGGGGGACTGAGCGTAGAGACGAGCATTGGCCACTACAACGTCACCAAAGCTGCGCTGTTACACCTGACTCGTTCGCTTGCTAAAGAACTTGCCCCTGGGGTCAGGGTCAACGCACTTTGCCCTGGTCTTGTAAAAACAGACATGGCCCGGGCTCTGTGGGAGACCGGCGAGGAGGCGATTTCTCAGATGATCCCGCTGCACCGGCTTGGAGAACCCGAGGACATTGCCCAAGCAGCGCTGTTCTTAGCCTCTGATGCATCCTCGTGGGTGACGGGAACCTGCATCGTGGTAGATGGCGGAATGCTGCTCTAAAGCTGTGTCCGGCTGCTCAGCGAGCGCTTGATGAAATCACTAGACGAGTGCCGAGCACCTCATCGCAGTCGACGACCCAGCGGCCAGCAGCAACCTTTTGCGCTCCCGGAACATATTCGGGTTCATCGAAGTTGAAGAAGAGGTGACGAACCCGTCCGGGCCGGTCGCCGACCCAGTCTGCAATCTCTGCGTGCGTTGCTTCGAGTAGTCGCAGACGGCCAGGGCCACCCCAACCCAACTCTGCCCAGTGGTTGCCATCAAGAGCAGCGCCAGTGGATAGGACGCGGCCATCTAGTAGATCTCTAAATAGGTGGAGCGCCGCTGAAAGATCATGAACGGCGTGCACAACCCGCCCGAGAGAAGCAACTGGGTGATCAAACCCGATTTCTGGAAACCCCTCTGGCTCGTCAAGGATTTCTGAGGGTTGATCGACCATTTGAACTAGCTGAATTACTACCCCTTGAGCGTCTCGAGGTCGTAGGAAGGCCTCTTGCCAGCGGGGGTCATCTTGGTTTTCTGTTACAGCCTCGATCCCAGCTTTGCTGAGGCGGGCGAGCATGGCCTCGAGGTCAGTCACCATAAAGGTCAGGTGGTGCGGTCCGACCCCATATTTCTCTAGAAACCGCTCTACTACTTCGGCCGTCGGCTCTTGATCGCTAGTTGCAGTTTCTGGGTGAATCCCTTCAAGAATGAACCCATTCGCAAATCGCAGGTCAGTCCATCCATACCCCTGTCCAATGCCGCTGCCAGCAAATCGCCCTCCAAGCGACTCGGCGAGCATTCCCCAAAGGTCTGTCGGCCGCTTTACTACAAGGGCCACGCGGTCAAAGCGAACACCAATCTCATGAGCGTTTGAGGTTGCTCTTCCTTGTGGGTCGGTCGCGCTCATTGGTCATCCATTGGTCGAACGCTCTTCCGGAGAGTGTTGTTCCATAAGTTGCATTCTACGAATCTTGCCAACCGAAGTGCGAGGCAGCGAATCCACAAGGCGAATTTCTTTCGGGGCGGCTGCCACGGGTAGCTGTTCGCGAACGAGTTCTCGCGCTTGTTGAAGCGTTGGTGGGAGCAGACCCTGAGTCGGGACGACCAGGGCAATAACGCGTTGGCCCCACTCCGGGTCTGCAACACCAATCACGGCAACTTCGCTCACGCCTTCATGTAGAACTAGCACGGCCTCGACGGATTGCGGCCAGACTTTTTCTCCGCCTGTCAGGATCATCTCATCAGATCGGCCTTCCACCGATAGAACTCCTGTATGTGGGTCAATCCTGCCGATATCGCCCGTGCGCAGCCAGCCCTGAGCATCAAGGGGGTCGCTTCGGTCGCGATACCCCCTCAAGAGGGTGGGGGACCTCAGTTCTATGAGCCCGGCATTGCTGATTCGTACCTCTACGCCGTTGAGAGCAAGACCGTCGTACACCACGCCACCAAAGGTTTCGGTCAGGCCATAGGTGGCAATGCAATTTTTGGGTCGGTCATGTGGGATTGCCGAACCCCCTAGCAAAATGGTGTGAAACGGTTCTGGGTCAATGCGCCCTAGGAGCGTGGGCACTAAAGACACATGTGTTGCACCCTCAATCTGGGCTTGTGAAATGGCAGATGGTTCGGCTCGGTCAAGCATCTTCAACCCGGTTCCCGTCAGGATTGCGCGTGTGACAACCGACAGGCCCCCAACATGAGACAGTGGCAGACAGGCCAACCAGCAGGAATCGGGGATCACCCCTGCAGCGGTTGAACTGCAAAACGCCGCATATTCAACGGCTGCGTGAGTATGCACTGCACCTTTGGGGGTGCCTGTAGTCCCCGAGGTCATCACCACGAGGGCGTCGTCTTGTTCTACGGGAAGCGACCCCGGTAATGCATGGCGCTCGGCAGTGGCATCTATCACCGCAGCAGGTGCCATGGCACGAAGCACGGCTTCGGTGTAGGCACGCGGTGCTTTGGGGTCAAGTGGCAACACGGCATCGCCCTGTTCCCACGCGCTCGTGAGGGCATGAAGGAACGCTGGTCCAGCAGGTAGATCAAGGGCAATAAGTTCTCGCACTGCACCAAGCGTGCCACCTAGAGTTGCCCAGTGCAGAACGGGCCGGCTCACGCAGCAGTTGTCAGATTATCAGCGGGTCCGCCGGCATGGGTTTTGGCCGCTGTGCTGCCGGTCGCTGCAGTCGGGCTGATCTGGTTTCGAAGCTCCGAATCAGGGCTCTCCTCAACCCCCTCAGACCCTGTCTCGCCGTTGATTATGGCTGTGGTGACCCTTGGTGCGGTTGCTGTGTTGGCTTGGCGTTGCGTCACTCAACGTGCAGCACTTGATGAGGACGGCCTGCATTGCCGGAACCTGACGATGAGCTATCACCTTGAATGGGAACGGATTGAACGCTTACACGTTGTGTATCGCGGCGGACTGCAAATTGTCGAGGTCCGGGTTCGTGGCCTTCGACGCCATAATCGCCTTGGTGCTGCAACTCGTTTTTTGGGTGAAGAGGCCGACGCGGTGCTCGATTCTTTGCGTGCGCATCCGCAGGCATGTGCACTACTCGACGAGCAGCAGTTCTAACATCGAACAAAGATGACCGTTCCTGCTTCCAACCCGAATCAACAAAGACCGCCCCTTCCCACCAACTGGAAGAAATGGGTTCTAGGTGCACGACCAAGAACCTTGCCCGCAGCAGTCGCTCCTGTGATTGTTGGAACTGCTGCAGCGGCGGGGTTATCTACCGGAGCGCTCAAAGGAGTTCAGCTTTGGATTTTGCTCTGTGCTCTTGGTGTGGCTGTCTTCGTTCAGGTAGCAACGAACTATGCAAACGACTACAGCGACGGTAAGCGTGGCACTGATGACCCATCTGCTCGAACAGGTCCGCCCCGCTTAGTTGGCAACGGCCTAGCCACCCCATCGGAAGTCAAACGAGCAATGTTGCTCTGCTTTGGACTCACAGCGCTGTGTGGCCTTCCGCTCGTGCTCTTTGTTGACTGGAAGCTGATCTTTGTTGGGCTGGCTGCGATAGCCGCAGGTTGGTTCTATACGGGTGGAAGCCGACCCTATGGCTACGCAGGCTTTGGGGAAATATTTGTGTTCGTGTTCTTCGGCCTTGTTGCCACAGGGGGCTCGTACTTTGTGCAAGTGGAGTCGCTGTCTTGGCTGAGTCTTGGTGCTGGGGTTGCAATGGGGTGCTTGGCAACAGCGCTGTTAGTTGTGAACAACCTGCGAGATATTCCCGGCGACACTGTTGTGGGGAAGAACACCTTGGCTGTGCGGCTTGGAGATCGCAACACGAGAATCTTGTACGTGGTTCTTATCGTGATGCCGGTACTGCTCGTGCCACTCCTAGCAGGACTCGGCGGCAGGCCAGTAGGCGTGCTGGCATTGCTCGCGATTGTGCCTGCGCGTCAACCCATTACTCAAGTGCTCTCTGGGGCCAAGGGCCCAGCATTGATCCCTGTGTTAGTCCGAACGGGGCAGGTTCAGATTGTGTACGCGCTGTTGTTGGCTCTTGGACTGTGGGTTGGCGCCTAGGTGGGGGTACAGGCCTAATGGCTTGGCGGATCTAGAAAGCTAAGAACTGCCTGAGCAGCAGATTCAGGTTGTTCAAGGTGCGCAGCGTGGCCTGCATCTGCGATGGACAAGTGGGTCGCTTTACTGCCAATCCCTGCAACGAGACGCTCAGCAATCTCGCTGTAGCGGGCATCGTTGCTTCCGGTGAGAACAAGCACAGGGCACGTGATCCGGTGAAGATGATCCCAGAGGGGGATCATTGAACCTGTCCCAGCGCAACGAAGGCTTGCCGCTAGTCCAGCAACTGTGTTGCTTTCTCGCTCTTGCTGAAAGCGTGCAGCATCGGGAAGCCCACGAAAGAGTGGTTGCTCTAGCCAATGCTGAAGGAACCGCTGAAGGCCAACCGACTCGAGCAGCGTGGCCTGCTCATCATCTGACTGCCGGCGATCGGTGCGTTGCGCAGTATCTTCGATTCCTGCAGTGGCACCGATGAGCACGAGTGAACTGACGAGTTCGGGGTGTGAGATTGCCGCCTGTATGCACAAGCGGCCACCCATGGAATAGCCGATGTAGTGAGCCGGACCCGCAGTTGCGCATAACAACTCGGCACCCTGAGTGATGCTCGCCGAAGCATGGCCCGCTGAGTGCCCATGCCCTGGTGCATCAACTGCGAGCAGACCTTCAGAACCCGCGATCAACTGAGCAAACGGTCCAATGCAAAGATTGTTCTGAGCGAATCCATGAACGAATACTCGGCTATAGGGGCCGCTCGTCAGCAGGCGAGCAGCAAGCGATGTTTCAGTTGCGTCAACGCTTAGTTCCCGACTCACAGTCCTACACCGTAGGGTTAAACACGTTATGCAACAGCAGCAGCCTCTAGGGGAACCCGCAGTAGATCCTCTTTTCACTGACGGCGATGTGGCCGCCACCTATTGCGCAACGCTTCTTGACGAGTGGATCCGGCTCGGTTTGACAGATGCGGTCATCTGCCCAGGATCACGCTCTACCCCCATGGCCCTTGCAGCAGCTCAAGACGAACGACTGCGCTTGCATGTGCATCATGACGAGCGGTCTGGTTCTTTCATGGCGCTAG
>JBIKPA010000289.1:0-2940 GCA_044357715.1 Microthrixaceae bacterium | reverse complement strand
CGCGGCTGAACACTTTCGGGTCGCTGAACAACGGTAATCAAGATCTCCGGTTCAAGACTGCGCAGGGCAGCAGCATGGCGTCGGCCAGCGCTTCCGGACCCAACAATCACTGCTCGTCTCATGGGGTCACTCAAGTGGGCCTTGGTCGTTCATCTCGGTCAGCTATCGGAGAGCGATTCCCGCTCTTCACGCCAACTCACTCTACCGAGCACTTACTCAAATCGGTCCGCTCAAGGCCTTCATCTAGTGGATCGCTACTCAGACAACCAATCTTCCAGGTAGGACCGCCCGGCAATTTTGGGGAGCCGCTGTACCGATGAGTTGCACGCTCCCACCTTCTGCGTTGATCGGGAATGAGGAGCTTGTGGACCTGATCTGTGAAGAAGTAATGGTGACTGCAGTAGTCGATGCCGAGGTCAGCTTGACGAAAGCGGCCTTTCCAGCCAGATCGACCTGAGCGCCGGTGATCGTCACCGTGCCAGCAGTCTTTGACCCAAGGGCCATCCAGATGTTCTTTGGTCGGATGGTGTCGTTGATGAAGCGTCGCTCAACATCTACGCCTTCGAGCACGGCGATCATGCCGGCACCTTCCCAAGTGGAGTCAATAGAAGTGACCGGTCCCTTCAGGAAGGATCCACCGTTCTTTGGTTGCCCAGACTCTGAGCAGCGCATGAGCGTGGTCTGCGAGCTGCTGCCAGTTTGGATGAGCGCACAGTTGATTGCCGATACGGCCTTCAGGTCATGGCGACCGGTTGAGGCTGGTGTGCCGTTGAGGTAAACCACGTAACGGTTCCAGTCGAGACCCGTAACGGTGTCTGCATTCAGATTGAGATGCGGGTGGATGTACAAACCGATTGAGGAATATTTTGAGTTTGCTGGTGCTCGCAAGATGGTGTTTCGCAGCTCGAGTGATCCGGAACCTCCATGAGACTCAAAGAACGCAATGCCATCAACCCAGCCGCTCAGGTCACAATCGGTTACCTCAAATGCGCCGCCACCCGAGCGAATAATCCCACTGCCATACCCGCCTGTAATGGTCACGTTGCGCACCACAAGTCGCGAGTTCCATGTTCGGTAGAGCTGCCAAGAGATCCCCGCCATGGTATTTTCTGTTGCCGAGTCCCAGTTGGCAGTCGACGGGCCTTCAATTCGCAGATTGTTGATTTCTAGTTGTGAGCCGTCGCGAAGGGAATCAGCGTTGAGTAGATGCGCAGTTGGTGGCTTTGAACCAGCAACTCGCAGGGTTGTCCCGTTGCCCTCAATTCGCATTGACTTGCTGATCCGAAGCGAGGTTCCTTCTGCAAGATCGACAACGCCACCGGGAAAGGTGCACACATCGGTTGCTGAGTCGAGCAAAAGTTGCAGGTAGGCAGCGGTCACCACAGCAGGAACTGTGAGAGCAGGAACCGTGGTTGTGCTCGGAACTGTGAGCCGAGCAGCCGCTCGGCCTGAACCCCCCGCTAGTGCTGCAGAGGGAAGTCCTGTACCGGAACCCCTACCCGAGACTGAATCGGCCATCGGTGCACATGCGGCCGTTCCCAATGCGGTGGCGGCAACACCGAGAACCTGAAGAAACCGGCGACGCTCAAGTCGGTCAAGTTCTGGCCTCCAAGCTCTGGGCTTTGGAAGCTGATTGGTTCCCGTCGTGTTGTGAGTCTGAACTCGCATCTTGCACCACTCCTTAGAGAGTGCATCGACGCAAAATTAGGTCTGCTTGAGAAAGCCGGCTTCATTCAGTCCGTTCGGCCTAAGGATCGCTCTTCCGTGGGCCTCATGAAGCCAAGGTCGACCTCCGAGAGAGATGCTCGCCGAGAGCGCTGCACGGGGTGCCGTCAAGGGCAGTAGCTAGGCCTGCCCGAAACCTTTGGTCGGAAGCCCGAGAGCCTCACGAAGCCGGACGGCAGCGGCTAGAGCTGATGTATACGCAGCCTCACGTTGTTCCCGGTTAGCTGTCTGAGCAGTTTCAGTTCCCGCGAGTTGGGCGCATTCCGCTTCCAATTCTGCCACCAGCGAATTCTTTGCGCTTGAGTCCGTAACGAGTGCTTGGTACTGCTCAGGCCAGACTGTGTTTTCCAACAACTCCACGAAACGCTGCGTTACTTTCACCCGCTCGCCGCAGTACCCCGGAATCTTGTCCCATGGAAGCCTGCGATTGCTGTCAACGGACGCAAGGTACTGGTCGTCGATGGCCTTCCTCTGAGGAAGCATCTCTGAGATTATTGACGAGTAGGCCGCTTGAGCCGTCTGCTGCTCTGCCAAGTTGGTGGCGGTTGTTGTTGTTGTTGCAGGCTTTTCCGTTTCGACAGGAGCAGCGTTGTCACCTTCGCCACACCCCGAGATGACTAGCACGGACAGAGCAAAACCGATCGCAAGAATTTTTTGCATTTTTCAATAATCCCACAGGCGGGGTCATCGACTAGGGCATGCCATGAAGCGGAAAGACCTGCGGCATGATCCCTACATCAACGCGGTAGCTGAACAGATTCCGCGGCTGCTTCAGCTGGGTTCAGGCGAAGGGGTTGGTCTGCGGGCCACCCGTATAAGGAGGCGGGGTGCCTTCCGCCTCCTCAGAGCGCTCAGAGATGTGTCCTGATTCCGTAGGTTGCGGCTTCATCTCTTGCGGCTGAACTTCTTCAGGCTGAACTTCTTCAGGCTGAACCTCTTGGGCAGCAGCATTCTCAGTCATGTTGCTCATGGTTCGGCCTCGTGGCAGCTTCAATGATCGAGATCGTGATGAGGTCATTGCTGCCAGCACTGGATCTTCCGCACGGCCGTTGCTGTCGTCCGCGTCGTCAAGCTGGTCTGGTTCTTCGCGCTCTGGATCAGACAGCGCAGCAGAAAGTGGATTTTTAGTCAGCGTCAGGAATGCAAGACCAAAGGCAAATGGTACGGCCACGATGCGAAGGTTGGCATAAAACATCTGCGCTACGGCCCACGCAA
>JBIKPA010000089.1:0-10425 GCA_044357715.1 Microthrixaceae bacterium | reverse complement strand
GATTCGAAACCGAACAGAGTGATTCACGGATTGATCTCCTCGAGTTCTTTGCCACGCGTTTCCGGAAGGGCAAGAGCCACAAACGCGGCCGCAATCGGAGCGATGGCCAACAACGTGAAGGTAAACCCGTAACCCCGCGCATCAATAGATGTTCCTGCAAGTACCAAGCCAATAACAGAACCTGAAACAGCAACAGCAGCGACAGCCCCGCGCACTTTGCCTCGGTGTGAGGTGGGGAAGAGTTCGGGTGCAATGACAGCCAAGGCCGGTGCTGCCATACCGCCGATGACTGATCCAAACACAGAGGCAAACCACATGGGAACGCCTACAACCGAAAAGAAGATGGCATTGAAGATTCCAATGGCGAGCAGTCCTGGAACAATGGTGGCCTTCCTTCCGTGCTTATCGGCGAAGCGGCCGCCGAGAAGGACTCCAATTCCCCCGGGGGTTGACGTGGCAAGGACAAAGAGAGTGATCATGAGTGCGCTGAAACCAACTTCAGTTCGCAAGTAGTCGTTCTGAAGTTGGGAGGCTGGTGCAAGAAAAACGTTCAGAAGGAAAAAGATCCCTGCAACCAGAGCAAAGCGCCAAATGCTGAGTTTGCTTGTAGTTGATTGATTCTCAGAGGTGGCAATGAGCGGAGCGAGAGGCTCGGCAGCAATTTCTGTGGACAGAGCGGCGAGCGCGACGGATTCTCTATCTTGGGCCAGTTTGGTAAATCGCCTGCTTTCGGGCAGGTGTTTGCGAACATTCCAAATAAGTGGAAGTGACATTCCAGCGAGCACAAAGGTCAGTCGCCAACCCCAACTCCCTAGGTCGGCTAGCGGCAGGGTCATCACAATGAATCCTGCGCCAAGGCCGTATGCCAGAGTGCCAAGGCCTGCAACCATGGCCCGTGACCCAGGTGGCATTTCCTCAACAGCGATGGTGTCGGCGCAGAGAAGACCAGCAATGGCCAAGTTGCGAGAAAAGAACTGCAGCGCACCCACGGCCCAAAGGCTTGGAGCGAGCGACGTGACTAGCGTGAGTCCGGCGGCGGCTAGAAAAGCTGCCAGCGCTACTTTGCGTCTTCCGATGCGGTCTGCAAAAACCATCACCAGAAGCGTCACCACAACGCCGATGCGTACCACCGCTAGCAGTGTGGTTTGTTGCGATGTAGAACCGTTACCAAGATCTGCGGCGACAAAGGTGAGTACCTGCGAGAGCAGTCCGTACAGCAAGCCGCCCACCATGTTGAGCAAGGTGACCGAGGCAACCAAAGTTGCCTGACGAGCAGTGAGACGATCGGGAGTCAGCCACCAAGGTCGCCGCTCAGTTCCCAGGCCCTCGGCGAGCGCCTTGCGCACTGGGATTGAGTACAGCCATCGCCAATACGGAATAGCGAGTTGGTAGTCAACTATTTGATCAACGAGGAAGGTCGGTTCATGGTCAGACGCTGTTTCGGTGTCTTGGCGTACCAGACATGGTTCCCACTGCACGGTTCGCTCACAGGTCACAAACGGCCCAGACTCGCAGGTCAGAGTGAACGTTCCCGGCTGTGTGAGGTCGGCCTTCGCCTGCGGAGCCGACTCCAACAAAAGCACGTCATCGCGAGGATTCAGGCGGTGAAGTAAGTCAGACTCTGAGCATTCAGAGTGATTGTGGATCCTCGCCATACTGTCCCCGTGGTTGGCAGCCGAGAGATCTTGCCGCAGATCAGATCTTAGTGAGCAAAATCAGGTCATACTGAAGACGTGTCTCGACTTGTAGTTCGACCATCCGCCCCACTGTCTGGTGAGGTCACCATTAGCGGAGCCAAGAACTCTGCCCTCAAGCTGATGGCAGCCTGCGTGCTCGCCGAGGGCCGCTACGTATTGCGAAACGTTCCTGCAATCTCAGATGTTGAGTACATGTGTTCGTTGCTTGAAGCCATGGGAATGCAAACTCGCCGGCGAGAGGATGGGGCTTTAGAAATTATCCGCGGTGCAGAGGTGATTCCTGAAGCACCGTATGAGTTGGTTGAACGCATGCGTGCCTCTAGCGCAGTGTTAGGTCCGCTGCTTGCAGCAGTTGGTGAAGCCCGGGTGGCGATGCCCGGGGGTGATGACTTTGGCGCTCGCCCGATCGACATGCATCTTCAGGGCCTTGAACTGCTTGGGGCCGAGTTCACACTCAGCCATGGAATGATTCACGGGCGGGCCAAGCATCTTGTTGGCACCGAGGTTGTGCTTGACTACCCGAGCGTTGGCGCTACCGAGAATCTGCTGATGGCAGCAGTACTCGCCGAGGGGCGAACAACTGTGCGTAACGCTGCACGAGAGCCCGAAATCGCAGATCTGGGCGCATTCCTCAACCGCATGGGCGGGCAGATCCTTGGTGCTGGTAGTTCGGTGGTGACTATCGATGGCGTGAGCGACCTGCGCGCAGTTGAGCACACCGTCATTCCTGATCGCATAGAGGTTGCAACCTTTCTCTGTGCCCTTGGTGTGGCAGGCGGAGAACTCACGCTGCAGCATGTTCGACCAGATCATCTAGACCTGCTTGTAGAGAAACTCGGGGCTATGGGCATGCGAATCTCGCCCGAGCCCAATGGGTTGTGGGCAATGGCAAGTGGCCGCCCCAATCCCACCAATGTGGCTACCTTGCCGTACCCGGGTTTAGCAACCGATTACTTGCCCTTGTTAGTAGCTCTTCAGTGCTTCAATACGGCAACAAGTTATGCCACCGAAAACGTTTTTTCGGGAAGGTTCAGGTATGTGGGTGAACTCGCCCGTATGGGTGCACAGGTGCGTGTGGACGGCCATCACCTAGTTATTGATGGTGTTGAGCGGCTCTCGGCTGCTCCGGTGCGCGCCTTAGATATTCGTGCCGGTGCGGCGCTTGTCGTGGCAGCCCTCGGTGCCGACGGTGAGACCGTGATTTCCGAGGCGCACCACCTTGATCGCGGTTATGAGGGATTTACTGACCGCTTGAGCGCAGTAGGTGTGCAGATCGAACGCTTGGATTAGCGGGGGCCGCCGCGAGGGTTCTTCGTCGCTGAATTCTTTTCAGTGTCATCTTCGGAATTGACTGAATCGCCAAGTTTGGCCGCACGCTTGTTGGCAAAATAGAGAAGAGCGGCGAACACCGCAACAGGAACGAGCACCATCAGGATTTCGTCCCAACCACCTTGGTGGGCAAAGAGCAAAGAATTCATCATCTGAAACATAAACCTAGTCCGCGGGGTTGTTCTGGTGGCTACGAGGAACCATCATCTATGCAGTTAAGTATTTGTGCTCCGATTTATTGAAGCAGTGATCTGTGCCAGTGGGTGCAGGACATGTTCCCCCGAGTGAAGTAGGCATCGTGCAGTCTGAAGTTGAAGTCGTTATTGAGATCATCCGACCAGCAATTCAGGCCGATGGTGGAGACATCACCTTGATCGAGGTTGATCAAGACACCGGAATTGTTGTTGTTGAGCTTTCTGGTGCATGCGTGAGTTGCCCGGCATCGACTGTGACGATGAAGGCGGGTATCGAACGAATCATGATGGATCGCGTGGCAGGCGTGACAGCAGTTGTTCAGCCGGGTGAGAACGCCGAGCTTGGAACAGCAGTCACCCTGTAGGAATCAACCTGAAGGTCGCTACTTTGGCGCGTGTTGGTCTAGTTGCAGTTTGCGCATCGGCCGAGCACATCGAGCCGGTGGTGCTCGGCTGTAAAGCCCAAAGAGTCTGCGGCAGTTTCGAGGGCGCTGTCCATGAGTCGTTCGATCTCATCGCTGAGCGTTATGTCGGCGACGCGACCGCATTGCGTGCACACCAAATGATGGTGGTGCGAAGTCAGGTCCTCAGCTAACTCAAAGTGGCTGTACTCATCTCCGGCGATGAGTCGGTGCACGACACCAGCTTGAATGAGTTCAGTCAGATTGCGATAGGCGCTGCTTTGGGCCAGTGAGGAATCCTGTTGCAGGATTTCCGGGATCGTGAGTGGGCGATCAGAAGAAGCAAAGATCTCGACGAGCGCCCGTCGAGAGGATGTATAACGAAGGTTCTGTGAACGGAGCCGTTGAGAAGCCGTGAGATGGAGCTCTTTGTTAGGTTCTTCGGGGTCCATCTTGGCTGTTGGGTTGCTCATGCGTTGCGGAGACCGGCTGCCGGCCTGTGTAGACATGCGTTAACAGTAGCCCTAACCGCAGTACTAAGAACACATGAGAATCGCCAGTCTAGGATGACGAGAGGGGAGATTCTGATGGATGTTGAGCGACCACAATTGATTGGTTTGCCAACTCGTATTCGCCTTGTTGAAGTACTTGGAGCCGGAAGTTTCTGCACGGTTTGGAGAGCCCGGGACAGCCAAACGGGACAGGACTTCGCTATCAAGCTGCTTCCCATCAACATGGGTGGATCCCTCGCTGCTGCGAGGTTGGAGCGTGAGGCCAGAGCGCTCTCTAGGTTGAATCAGATTGAGGGCGCAGTCTCTTTGCATCAGGTTGGTGTCAGTGCAGATGGAACGGCTTGGCTGCTGCTCGATTTTGCGGCGGGTGGATCGTTGCAAGATCGATTACCGGCCCAAGTAACTGCAACTGCCCAAGTGGGTGCGGCGCAGAGCGAACCCATCACAGCTTTGGCCCGGAGCCTGTTTTTTGCGTTAGGTCAAGCTCATGAAGCAGGGGTAATTCACGGCGATATCTCTCCGGCGAATGTGCTCTTCGGTAAGTCAGATCAGCCGTTGCTAGCGGACTTCGGAATGGCTGCCCTGCTTGGCGGCGGGGATGGGGCTTTGGGGGTAGCGGGGTTTACTCCGGCTTACGCAGCGCCTGAGCGGATTCGTGGTGGTCCTCCGGACCAAGCCTCTGATGTCTTTGCCTTAGCAGCCACGCTCTGGCACGCCCGGTTCGCGCAGTCTCCACTAGCGGTTCAGGCTCCGAGCGAACAAGCCGAACTGCAGCAAGATTGGATGCTGGGAGCACTTCGTGAACTGCCTGCTGAGCGCCCTGACGCTCTGGTCGTAGCGAGGTGGCTGAAAGGGAATCTACGGCCGCACAAAAGGATGCGCTTGCGATGGAAGTATCCTCGCAAAGATGTCGAATGAGATGAACCAAGAATCACCCACCCCACTGGTACTCACCGAGCTACATGAAGACGGGGTCGCAGTTCTCACGCTCAACAATGGCAAGGTCAACCCGCTGAGCGTTGAACTACTCAACGAACTCCAAAGTGCAGCCTCGCAGCTAGCAGCAAACCAGCAGGTTCGCGCTGTGGTCATAGCTGGCAATGAACGGGCGTTCGCTGCAGGAGCGGATATTGCTCAGTTTGCAGAATCCGAGGTTGGGCTGTCCTCGCCAGAGCGGATCGCTCAGATTGGAGCCGCCTTTTTGGGCGCGTTGAATGCTGTAGCCGCATTGCCCTGCCCCACCATTGCTTCAGTGTCTGGAGTTGCCTTAGGCGGGGGCTGTGAGCTGGCACTGGCCTGCGACTTTCGAGTTGCGGGGACCAAATCGCGATTCGGCCAGCCGGAGATTCTGCTTGGCATCATTCCCGGCGGCGGCGGTACACAGCGCCTGAGCAGACTGGTGGGGTCTTCGGTTGCAAAGGAACTGATTTTTTCTGGTCGCATGGTTCAGGCAGAAGAAGCGCTCAGCATTGGACTTGTCAACGAGATTTTCGAAGCAGATCAAGTGCTATCAGGTGCCATGGCCATGGCGCAGAGCTTTGCCTGTGGACCTCGACACGCGCTCGCACTCGCGAAAGCTGCAATTGACCAAGGCCTAGAAGTATCGCTTGATGAGGGTCTGCTACTCGAACAGGCTCTCTTTGTGAAGTCCTTTACAACTCCGGATGCAGCAGTAGGAGTGAGCTCATTTCTAGCTGCTGGACCGGGCCACGCAGATTTTTCCTAGCCGGCCCAGGCCACAAGGCCGAACTCAATTGGTACCTCGAGTAGGTCATGTCGCGGAACTACTCGCGCTGTTACCCCCATGCGACCAGCGGTACTCAGCACTGCAGTACCCGTGTAGCGAAGGTGGTGTTCGTCCTCTGCGCCGTGAACCTGCAAAAGGACAATCTGAGTGTCTTCAAGTTCACCGGATTGCCCGACGTGCCCTACAAGGAGTTGTACATCGACCTCTGTGGGGTCAAGGCCACCGAGCGCAACGCTCGCCGTTACTTGGCGCTTGGCTCCTAGGTCGGCAACATCTTCGTTGATTTCGATTCGGTCCACGTGCACGTTGTGCCACTCAGATTGTAGGCGTGAGCGGAAAGCAGCAAGTGTGCGAGCGCCAGCAAAGTCATCGCTCGAGAGTTCAACTGCTCGAGCAGCAGCGGGCAGGTAGAGGTCTTCTACATAGTCCCTGACCATGCGGTGGGCCCCAACAAAGGGGCCTAGCGTGCGGAAGTTTTCCTTTACTCGCGTGAGCCATGCATCAGAGAAGGATCCCTGTGGATCGGCTTTGTCGTAGTAGAGCGGAACGATCTGCGTTTCGAGCAACTCAAACAGGCTGTTGGCCTCCAGTTCAATCCGCCGCGCCTCATCTTGGATGGACTCAGCAGAGGAAATGGCCCAACCGTTGGGGCCAAAGGTCTGTCCTTCAGAGGATTCTTCGTCATTTCCGGAACTGAAGCACTCCGCCCACCAGCCATCCAAGACCGAGCAATGAAGTGCGCCGTTCAGTACGGCCTTCATGCCACTTGTACCCGAGGCTTCCATGGGCCGCACCGGAGTATTGAGCCAAACATCTGCACCTTGAACCAGAGATCGCGCTAGTGCCATGTCGTAGTCCTCGACGAACATGAATCGATCACGAATTTGCGGATCGGCAGAGAAAGCAACGATCTGTCGGATGAGTTCTTTGCCTAGTTCATCTGCAGGATGCGCCTTGCCGGCGAAGATGAACTGAATTGGTCGCTCCTCGTCAAGCAACAACCGCATGAGCCGTTCTGGTTGACTGAGCAACAACGCTGCGCGCTTGTAGGTAGCCATGCGTCGAGCGAAACAGATTGTGAGCGCAGTGGGGCTGAGCGCGGCGTTGACCCATTCCAATTCAGAGGACGACCGGCCTTGAGCTAAACCGTGGTTCCGTAAACGATCCCGCACATGGTCCACCATCCGCAGCTTTGATGCATCTCTTGCGTCTTGAAGTAACTGATTGTCGACTTTCAGAATTGACTGCCAAGCCTCTGTGTCGGCCCACTGCCAGTTCTCGCCCACTGTGGCCGACAGCAGTTCGGCTATCTCTGCTGAGACCCACGTCGCGCCATGCACACCGTTTGTAATCGAACCAACAGGAGTCTCATCTTCTGGCACCCCTGGCCACAGGTCGGCAAACATCTCGCGGCTCACCTCGCCGTGCAAGGCCGAGACTCCGTTTCGCCGCTCGGCGAGACGCATACCCATGACCGCCATATTGAATGGCTCCTCGGCGGCTTCTTCAGGTCGGTGGCCAAGCTCCATAAGTTGGTCAACCGAGATTCCGCAAGCAGCGGCCCAAGTGCCGAAGTACTTCTCCATCAGTTCACGCGGGAACCGGTCTATGCCGGCAGGAACTGGCGTATGTGTTGTGAACACGGCGCCAGCGCGAACAGCAGTCAGGGCTTGCGCAAATGACAGACCGTCGCTGCTCATGTGTTCGCGAATCCGCTCGAGGCCCAAGAAACCGGCGTGGCCCTCGTTGGTGTGAAACACCTCGGCAGTAATACCGAGTGCCCGGAGCGCTCGAATCCCACCCACCCCCAGCAGGATTTCTTGACGCAGGCGGTGCTCGACATCTCCTCCGTAGAGGCGATCGGTGACGAGTTGCAGGGATTCAGAATTTTCTGGAATATCAGCATCAAGCAAGTACAGCGGCGTTCTTCCGACTGTTGCCTTCCAAACCTGAGCGGTCAGAGACTCGCCAGCTAAGTCCAAGTTGATGCGAACGCCATCGCACAGTTCGAGTGCCATTGCATGAGGGTCCAAGTCTGGAAATCGCTCTTGTTGCCAGCCGTCAACGCTGAGTGACTGCCGAAAATACCCGTGTCGGTAAAACAGCCCTATGGCAATGAGCGGTACCCCAAGGTCAGAGGCAGCCTTCAGGTGGTCTCCAGCAAGGATCCCAAGGCCGCCAGAATACTGCGGCACTGCTTCAGAGATACCGAACTCGGGGGAGAAGTAAGCAATCGACCCCTCCTTTTCGGCGTCGATCGTTGTCTGTGCTGCAGCGGTGATTCCAGAAGTCTCAAGGGTGACTTGTTGATACCACCTAGGCAGATCGAGATAGGCGGTGAGTGCTGCATCGGCGGCGGAAAGGTGTTCTAAGAACGACGGGTCTGTGCTGAGTTCAAGTAGTCGCTCGGTGGATGCTTCGGCTAATACCCTCCGGGGGTCATGGCCGCCTTCGTCCCAAGCAAGGGAATCAATCATGATGAACAACTCGCGAGTTGGACGATCCCAAGACCAACGAAGGTTGCTTGACAAGCGATCTAGCGCAGCGAGCGATTCGGGGAGGTGTGGGCGAACGGTAAAAGTTTTAAGTGCCTTCATTAGGTTTGAGGGTATCCAAGTCCGCCACCATTTCAGTGTCCAAAATGCACAGGGTTCACAGTCTGTTCACGAAAGCCTCAATGCACAGAGTTTGTGCAACGTGGCTGAGGGCTCTCTTGATTGCCGGGTTGTGTCAGAGTGTTGGGCCGAATCCGCCGGTACTGTGTAGACGAATGTGTGCGCGCACGGGTAGGACGAGTTGACCGAGGAAGCCGCCAAGAGCGGAGTGACCGGCCTAGGTTGGACCTTCGGCGGCCTTGGTGCCGTGCTCGTTGTTGGTGCGCTGCTTTTTATGGTGATCGGATCTCCATTTGGTTCGGGTCCTTCCACGACATCAAGCTCGGTAGCACCGGCAACTACCGTTGCTGCGGTCACAAGCACCACAGACGTTAATGAGGGGCCACTCCCAACTGACAGGGTTGCGTATGTGACTTCAACTGGCGCTGTTCTGAGCGGTACTGGCGCAGAACCGCCCGTGCAGGTAGCAGACGGTGCCGCTCGAGGCCCCACCGGTCTTGGTGCGATTGCTTTGGCCCCAACCGGTGACTTGATTGCCTACCTGCGAACAGACGGCGCTCTAGTAGTGGTGCCTTCAGCGGGCGGCGAAGCATTGGCGCTTGCAACCGATGCGGTCATCACCGACATTGGTAAGCACAACCTGTTGGCTTGGGATCCCACGGGCTCACAGATTTCCTACATCGCAGTGGGCACTGCCTCGATGGTCGAGCCAAGGGACTCAACGACGAGGCCTCTCTCTGCCGGGCAAGGCGTGTACCGAGTGCCGTTGCCCGAGGGTGTTCTAGGTAACGTGGTCAAGGTAGTTGACCGCACCGGTGCTGCTGTCATGCGAATCGGTGATCCTTCGACTCGCTCAATGGTCGGGCTTGCAAGTTCCAAATCTGACGACCTGATGTTGGTCGAATCTGTGATTCCTGGGACGAACAATCCGTATACCTTGGCCGCTGCAAACTCAGGCTCGGATGCTCTTACTCCGACCTTTCTTTCTGCAGATTCACCCACGTTTTCATCTGATGGCAGCTTCATCATTGCTATCGGCCCTGATAAAAGTGGAAAGGAAATGATCCGGATTGCTACTGATTCACTGAGCCGCACAACCTTGGTCTCTGCAGACCTCATCTGTGCTCCGGCGGTCTCTCCTGATAGCACTCGGATTGTTTACGGCGCTGGACCAAACTGCTCAAAGCTGATGTTGATCTCCGCTCGGGGAGGTGCCCCGGTAGAGATCACCCCTCCGGCTCAGCCAGGCAGGGCGAGTTACCGTGCGGGAGAACTGAGTTGGACTGCCGACGGCAGGTTTATTGCCTTCGCAGATTGTCGCTCAACCGATGGTCCGGTTACCTGCGGTGGCCCAGTGACCTTCTTAGACCCAGACCGTCTCCTTGAGGTTCCCGGAGCTGTTGCAACAACGGTGGCAACAGTGACCCGGCCGCTCCTCGGAGATCTGCTGCTGACAGTCGTGCTTGCGGGACCAATTGAGTACGTCGGGACCTTTCCGGTTGACGCCGAAAGTGAGGCTGAGTTGGTCGAGGTTGATGGCGCAACCTCCGTTATCACTCTTGATCTCATCAGCGGGGACCAAGAGCTAGGCCTAGATCTTCAGGTTGCGCAGGGAAGCCAGTTTGTCACCGGCGAGATAACTCTTGTTGACCCAAGTAAGGGGATTAACCGCAGCTTCACCGTCTTAGGGACGGCCTCAGTGATTGGCCTGCGGGTTGCGTCCGTGAGCGGTATCTGGGTCTCAACAGATGACCTGCCGTTCGTTTCAGGCAAGTTCCGGATTGGGCTGCGAAGAGGATGACACCAACAAGCTCTCCTCGTAACCCCCAACAGAGCGACCTGTTGAAAGATCCGGCTCGAATTCTGATCCGCGAGGTCTACCCAGTCACCCCCACGCTTTCTCCGGCGAAAGCAGTTGTTGAAGATGAGG
>JBIKPA010000288.1:0-2960 GCA_044357715.1 Microthrixaceae bacterium | reverse complement strand
CCAAGTGCACCCAATCGATAGTTGAGCGTGACCAGCACCACCCCGTCTCGCGCAAATGAGTCACCGTGGTACAGCGGAGAGGACCCAGAGCCCATCTCAAACCCACCGCCGTGGATCCACACCATGACAGGCAGAGCCGCTGGGGCATCTGGCTGATCAGGAGTAGGAAGTTGCGGAGTCCAAACGTTGAGGTACAGACAATCCTCAGACCATTGCTCTGATTCACCACCAAACAGCGAGTCCATGAGCGAGGGGTTCTGCGCAGAGACCGGGCCGAACCCGGTTGCGTCACGTTCCCCTTGCCACGGCTCGGCCGCTACTGGTGGACGAAACCGCAGAGCACCTACCGGTGGCTGTGCAAATGGAACCCCGCCAAATCGCGCCACGTTGCCATGCCAGAGTCCACGCAGGGTACCGTTTTGAGTTGAAACCGAGACTGTGGTGCCATCTTCAGGGGTGGTCATCCCCCTTTATTAGCAGGATCTGCCCGGGCTGCGCTCAGCGGGGATCGCTAAAATACCAGCCACCATCAGAGTCGGCCACGTTCACGCAGTCTCTCCCGACACGCCAGAGCGCAGCTGGAATGGGAGTCGGATCGAATCGATACCACTCAGGAAACGCAGCGGCAATCGCCACGGTGGCAGCTTCTGCGTGGTAGTGCGGAATGCGGTGATCAATGTGGTGCGCCACATGTGTGCTGCCGATTCGATGATGCAACAGGTCGATCAGCTTGCCGTAGGGGCGATCCACCGTCTGGAACGCACCCAGCATCCATGACCATTCCGGATCGGCAAAATGCGGGATCTTTACGTCGGTATGTTGCAACCAGGTGTAGGTCACCAGCCACGCGTTGACCACCAAGTAAGGGCCCACATAGAGCAGCAACACGGGCACCACAGAGCCCACTGCAACTGACCATGCAACAAGGGCCGCTATCACTGCGAGCACTCCTAGAGTCGAAGCCCACACTCGACGATGCCAACGCTGAGGGAAGAGTTCCGTAGAGAAGGGCCGGATCGGCCAGAAGTGATTGGTCTTGCCCCGACTCGGCCCCCCAGATGCACCAGCCAAAAGGTAAGCGGGCCAGCCAATGAGTAGCGCCTGAGAAATGGCAATTACTGCCGCCAGATTGGGATGCTTCGGTAAGGAGCGTTCGGCACTTGAATGGCTATGAAACGTTGCACGACCCGGGACGTGTGTCTCGCCCTCATCCAGATGGTTGGTCTTGGCGTGATGCACCGAGTGGCTACGTTGCCAAGAGAAATACGGGACCAATAGCGCTGAGTGCAGAACAAACCCAATGCTGTCTTGCAACCACGCTCGCTGCGAGAACGCGCCGTGGCCACACTCATGCGCAATCACCCATAGCCCTACTGCGGCCGTACCGGTCACCACGGCGTAGAGAGCCCACGCTGGCAGCCAAGCCCAAGTCATGGGCAGCCAAAGAACTGCAACAGCTACAAGTGCCGCCACTAGGGCTAAGGAACCTGCAAAATAGCTGAGCGACCGTGCAGTACTGCGTTGAAAACACTCCGCAGGGATCGTCTCTCGCACTTGACTGCGTGTTGGAAGGGTTCGTTGATCAGAATCGGACAGAAACTGCTGCTCGGCAAGGAGTTTGGAATTCATCTGTTCTTAGAGTGGCGCGAACTTTGTATGAGTAAAAATCCAAACGCGTTTTCTAGCCGCCTTTCATAAGAGCGGCCATACTTATGAGATGGGATCAACTTTCACACGTATGGACGAGTCCACCGCCGAACAATGGGCCGTCATCGGCGCTGAGACAGCAAAGAATCAGGTTCGAGTCGCAGAAAGCGTGCTTGACCTGTTGCGGTCACTTTCGAGCATCACTGACGGGTTCGGCACAGACCAACTCACCCATTGCTTGCAAACTGCCACCTTGGCAGAACAATCTGGCGCTGACGATCAGGTTGTGGTAGCTGCACTGTGCCATGACATCGGCAAGGCAATCTCGGTGCCGAACCACCCAAAGATTGCTGCCGAGATTCTGCGGCCATACGTGCGACCGGAAGTTTTCAACATGATTCTGGTGCACCAGGACTTTCAAGGCCGGCACTACTACGCCCACTTCGGCGGCAACCCAGACGCTCGCGAACAACACCGAGACACCCTCTCGGCTGAAGAGTTTGCACTCGCTGAGCAGTTTGCCGATGAGTGGGATCAGATTGCGTTCGACCCTGAGCGAGAGACGCTTCCGTTGGAGCATTTTGAGCCAAAGGTCCGCTCAGTATTTGCCGCTGCACAGATGATGTAAGCAGCGGTCCAATAATATTGGAGCCCCAACTTTCGCCAAGGTATTCAGTTGGCGCTGTTATTGCTTTCCAGAGCGTTGGCGAGCTGCGCCGACCACCATGCCTCAACCCGTTCGGCCACAGCAGGGAGCTGACTCTGGCCCAGCCAGCGCTTCACCTGTTCGAGGCGTTCATCAATCTCGCTAGTAGTTGCCGTTGATGTGATGCTGATGCCGCCTGGAAACCCTGCGAGAGCGGCCAACCCATCGGCTTTGAGTTGGTAGTAGTCCGAATCGGCGACCAGGACTGCCGGGGTACCTGCTTGCAGCGCCCAAAGTGCCAGATGGTACGAATGGGTAACCACAGCCGATGCCCGTGCGAGCAGAGCAACGGTGAGCTCAACCGATTGGCCAGAGTCAATCACGCTCCACGGGGCTACAAGTTCGCCGGATTGAGCAATGCTTGCAAGGAGTTCTAACTCTGGCGGCGCATTGTTGTTGACCGCAACCCCGAGCACGCTCAACCCTGCTTGGCTTGCTAGCTGGTCAACGGCTGCCGTCAGGGCAGTCAGGTTTGTATTGGCCACATAAGAGGCCTCGCGCGCATGGAACACCAAAAATTTGTGTAACGGAGCGTTAGCAGAACGAAGGGCGCTCTCTAACTGCTCTGCGTCTGTAGCGGAAACCGCCATAGCATCGTCACCAATCA
>JBIKPA010000088.1:0-10515 GCA_044357715.1 Microthrixaceae bacterium | reverse complement strand
TTGGGTAACGCAGACGACATCATCGGCGTGGCCGTTCAGATCCACCTTCCCACTGCTGGTGCACTCACCGACCTGATCCGGACGGGTCTTGCCATTGGGGGCATCTTCTCGCCGGGCCTTGATCAGGGTTTCATTCCCCTCGATGGCCTTCCGAGTACCTTCCAGATCAAGCTCGGGTCGTTAACCCCATCCACCAGTACCTTCCGCTTTGCTAGCCCAGCAGCGGACTACACCTACGTCAGCAAGATCGCACTCGGCTAGGGGCCCGCTGTTTGCAAGATCGCACTCGGCTAGGCCGGCATCTGGCTAGGCCTGCGGTGTTCGCTCTTCCATACCCCAGGGTGACCGATACTCCCCTGAAAGTAGGTCTAGGAAAGGTGCCGGGTCGAGCGCCTCTGGGCCGAGTACTCCTGCGCCCGACCACACTCCGGCATCAATTAGTTCGCAGGCCACCACGGGCCCGACTGCTGTTTGCCAAACTACAGCTTGCACACCGTCACGTCCCATGGTCTCTTCGTTGTCGACCACGTGATAGAGGTACACCTCTCTTGGGGCTGGGATTGCCCCCTCTGCTGCCTTTCCGAGCCCAGTCACCCAAGTGCCTGCGCAGGTCTTGCCCTCGATTCGGTCCCCTAGGCCCGCCGGGTCGGGCAGACACGCTGCGACGACATCACGGGGCGAAACCTTGGTGCCTCGAACTGTCACTGGCTCAGTTCCATCGAGGCCTAGCTTGTGCAGAGTCTCGAGCACGGCAATGAACTCGTCGCCTAGTCCGTATTTGAAGGTCACCCGGTTGCAGTCAATCCAACGCGGAACCAACAACACCTCTTCATGTTCAACGTTGACACACTCAACATCACCGATTCCCTCGGGGAACCTAAAGATCTCGGGCTGAGAAAAGGGAGGGGTTGTGTACCATCCGCGATCGCGTTCCCAAATTACTGGTGGATTCAAGCACTCTTCGATCACAGTCCAGATAGAGAATGTGGGGGCGAAGTCATAGCCCCGAACAGTCATATTGGCACCGTCACGAATCCCCACCTCGTGGATTTCCGAGAACAACTCATCGGCAGCATGCCGAGCAAAAACGTCGGCAATACCCGGTTCGACTCCCATGCCGCATAGCGCAAGCAGACCCCTTTGTTCCCATTGAGTTGACTGCTCAAACTGAAGGTCTCCTAGCTTGACCCCACAGAGTTCAGTTGGCTTTTCGGGGTGGGCCGCTGACACTGACATGGCCATATCCATATAATGCGCACCCGCATCGAAGGCGCCATCAAAAATCCCCATCACAAATCTCGGGTCCGCAGCATTCATCACAAGCTGCGCCCTGCACTGAACTGCAGCCGCAGAGACCGCCGCAGCGTCGGATGCATCTAGTTGACAAGCCGTGTACCTGCTGTCCCTTGCCGCAACTCGCTGCGCCTTGGCAAGGTCAATGTCTGCAACGGTGATTGCCTCGACGAACGAACGCTTCGAAGCAATCGCACAGAAGGCTTCTCCGACACCACCAGCACCAACTAGAAGTATTCTCATGCGTACACAGTAGCTAGGGTCACCCGCCGTTGGGGTTTGGAACTCGTGACTGCACCGACGTAGTTGAGGTGACGCTATCGCTGGGGGCGCTGGGAAGAACCGTTGTTGTACTCGGGGTCCGAGTTGCTGCAGCAATAGATTCCGACAGCGTCTCGGGACCACCAATCAAGAACGATATTTTTGGACGAGGTAGGCCTTTGAGGGTAGCTAAATCGCTCTGAGCGTCGGCGAATCGAGAATCGGTCGCTGCTAGAGAAGCCCGCAGCAGCAGGGCGTCTGCGAACTCGGGCGAGATCTGTAGCGCAGTATTGAGCAGCTCATTCGCTTCAGGAATGTTCGTTACCTCTGGCCCGACTTTGCTCAGTGCAAGCGAAACAAGTGCGTCAACGTTTTGCGAATTAATAGCAAGCTCTGCCTCTAGACAACCCCCGAGCAGATTCAGAAACTTCTGGTCGAATTGATCCCCTTCTTTTTGTTCCTGAGCAGCTTGCTGCCAGCAACTGCGGGTTCCTGAGTCAAGGAGGCCGAAGAAGATCTTTTGTTCTAAGCCCTGCGATTGAAGCACCTGAACAGCTGCCGGCGATGGGGAACTTGCATAGAAGACATCAAGTTCATCTGCAGCACCTCGGTAATCCTGCGCAGTGGCTGCCACACTGGCGCGAAACACTCGCACATCGGCGTAATTCGGATCTAACGCAATCACCTTGTCGAAGTTCGCCGAGCCCTTGGCTACCTGCTCCGAGCGAACATAGGCCCAACCCTGATACGTCAGGGCTTCAAGGTTTTCTGGGGCCTCTTTGAGAATCTGGTCGTAGCACTCAATTCCCTTGGCCGGTTCTTGGAAGGAAGTTGTCTGACATGTTGCAAGCTGCTGCCGCAGTGTTCCAGTGGAACCCGTGATTGGGTTGTCACCACGTTGGCCTGAACCTCGAGCCACGAGCACCCCGGCAATTCCTGCGAATCCCAGCACAGCGAATACGACCACCACCGTTTGCCACCGACGCTTGACAGGTCGCGCTTGCACATGAGTTGAACCTGTAACCGCTCCTACTTTTTTCGGGTTGAGGTCTCGCAGCACCTGAGCCGCTCGCAAGGTGTACTCCTCTTTGAGCGTCAGGTAGTCCTGCTCATCCATGTCCCCAGCCAAGAACTCGCTCTCTAGATCTTCGAGCGAGCCAAGAAGGTGCTCACGCTCTTCTTCAAGAAGACTGCGGTCATCAGGAGTCATCAGAAGCAACCGTGTTCTCTGCTTGCGCACCCGACTGCCGCTCAGCAAGTGCAGTTTGAACCAAAGACTCGTCTTCGCTGCTTGGGTGCTGAGCAGGGCCATGAGCCCTACGAACCCGCAGGCTTTCGGCCAACAACAATGCTGCAGCGGCAACTGCAATCACGGGAATCACCCAAACTAGCGATCCAACTCCCGTTGAGGGCGGTGTGAGTAAGACCCCTTCGTAGCGCTCTGCGAAGAAGTTCAGGATCTCGTCATTCGTGCGACCCTGCTTCATTTGCGCAGAAATCTCGGAGCGAAACTGCACAGCAATCGGGGCCGCAGATCCGGCTACGGATTCTCCGACGCATTGCACACACTTGATCTGTGCGGCAAGAGCAAACAGTCGGTCGTCGCTGTTACCTTCAGTTGGAGATGAACCTGCAGCACTCGCTAGGAGCACCAGCAGAATCACTGCCATCAGTGACCACCACCACCATTTTTGCCGCTGTGCATGCCGGCGCTTCACGAGCCACCCGCTTTGGACTGCGCAACGTATTGCAGAAGCGAATCAGCTGTGATTCCGCCTTCGAACTTGGCAACTACTGTTCCTGCGGGGTCAATTAGGAACGATTCGGGCAAACCCTTCACTCCGTAGTCGAGCGCCAATGCGCCCGTGCCGTTGGCGAGTACTGGCCAATCGCCGCCATTATCGGCAAAGAACTTCTGCACGTTCGCAGAGGAGTCATCGAACACCACACTCACAACGCTCAGGCCAGTGGTGGCGCTTAGTTCGCTGAGCTTCACTAACTCGGGGTGTTCAACCACACAGGGCGGGCACCAGGTAGCAAAGAAATTTACCAGAACCCATTGCCCGCGCTCAGAGTCAAGATTGAATGACTCCCCCGTCAGAGTGGTTCCTGCAAGCTCTGGCGCAAGCTCGCCAAGTAGCGGGCTAGTGACCTTTGATTCACCGCCTTTGGGGCTCACTACAAAAAGCAGCACCAGCGCCAGCAGCGCAATGCCCACGATGCCCGCAATGACTGGTGCCCTGCGAGCGTTCCCAGCACTCATGCCGTGATTTTTTCTATCGGAGCAGCGGCAGAGACTGCATCAAGTGGGTTTCTTCGGCGGCCTGGGAAGAGCGATAACACAGTGCCGATCACCATGACGAACCCTCCGATCCAAAGCCAAGTCACCATAGGCTGGACCACAACGCGCAGCCCTAAAGAGGGTTCAGACTCGGTCGGAGCAGTTGTGATCGACAACATGATGTCGTCACGCAGGCTTGCCTTGACCGAAGGGGTGGGGATGGTTTGGCCGGACTGGCGGTAGCGGTTCAGTTTGGGCTCGTAGACCTGTCCGCCGTCAACTTTGATTCTTGCGAGTAGTTCAACCCTGTTGGCCTTATCAATCGTGCGCGAATCCAGGTACTGAAGGGTATGACCTGCGACTCTTGCAGTTTGACCCTCTTTGAGCGTGAACTCGCCTTGGCTCATAAAGCTCATCGAGGCTGCCAAAGCCACGCCAATCATGATGACTCCAAGATGCACCACCATTCCGCCGTTTGTTCGACCCACAAAGCCACGCCAACCAAGCCGGCGGGTTGCTAGCGCAATTTGTCGAATCGCCGATCCGGCTGCAAACCCACCTAAACCGAAGGCAAGTAGCGGTGCTACGCCGGTAGCGCCAAGTAGTACCGCTAGAAGAACCGCACCGAGGGCAGTCCAAGCTGGCCACCACAACCGCTCGCGGAGCAGTTCTCCCGAGGCCTTTCTCCATGGCAAGACGGGGGCTATAGCCATCAGCAGAAGCAGGGTGAGCCCGATCGGCATCGTCATCCTGCTGAAGTACGGAGGCCCGACCGAAAGCGTGTCACCAGTGGTTGCTTCAATGATCAGCGGGAACACAGTGCCGAGCAACACCACAAAGGCAAGCGCAGCGAAGGCAACGTTGTTGGCAAGGAACGCCCCCTCGCGAGAGAGTGGGGAATCAATGTGACCAACTGATCGAAGACGGTCTCCGCGCCACCCAATCAGGCCAACCGAGACGGCGACCACAAGCGCAAAGAAGCCCAACAGGATTGGTCCAACAGTTCCGGCAGAGAACGCGTGAACTGATTCAACGACCCCAGACCGAGTCAGGAACGTGCCAAGAATGGTGAGCGAAAACGTTGCGCACAGCAGCGACAAGTTCCACACCCGCAGCATGCCGCGACGCTCTTGAACCATGACTGAATGCAGATAGGCCGTGCCAGTGAGCCATGGCAGCAGCGAGGCGTTCTCTACCGGATCCCAGCCCCAGTAGCCGCCCCATCCGAGCACCTCATATGACCACCAAGCCCCCAAGAGGATGCCAGCAGTTAAGAACCCCCAAGCGAACAAGGTCCATCGACGAGTCTCAACGAGCCAACCCTCGCCAACTCGGCCAGTAACAAGCGCAGCAATCGCAAAGGCAAACGGCACAGTGAAACCCACGTACCCCAGGTAGAGCATGGGAGGATGAAACGCCATCAGAATATGATTCTGAAGCAACGGGTTTGGTCCTGGCCCATCGAAACCGGGAAGAGGTATGTTCCCCTGAAATGGGTTCGCCGCAGTGAGCATCAGACCAAAGAAAAACACGCAGACTGCGAACATCGTGACGAGCGCCCAGGCCACCAGTGAATCATCAAGGCGCTTGCGGAACTTATGCGCAACAACCACCAAATAGCCCGCCAGTATGAGCCCCCAGAGAAGGATCGAACCCTCTAGGGCAGACCACATCGAGGCCACGTTGAACAGTGCTGGCGTGGTTGAGGAGCCGTGTTCCGCTACATACTTCAGGGTGTAGTCGCGTTGAATAAATCCCCGTTCCATGGCAACAACGGACAGAACGGCTCCGAACAACACCACTAATGAATAAGCCCGACTCATCCGCATGAGTTCGGGCCGAGAACGCTTGAGGCCCGTAAGGATGACCGAAATAGCAAGAAGCGAGCCTCCCAGAGCAAGTATCAACCCTGTAAGACCAAGGGCTCTGTTCACCCGCTACTCCCGGAGCGCGAGTCGGCATCTGCTTGAGCCTTCTTCACTCGATCTGCGTTCTTCTCGTCGTAGGTGCTGTCATGGCGAATGAGGATTTGATCGCTGCGGAACTCATCGCCAGCAAACTCGCCTTCAAGAATCACAGGGATCTCGGCATCAAAAAGCTCTGGCGGTGAACCACTGTTCACAACATCTAGGCGCGCATCGCCGTAGGCAATCACAAAGGTCACTCCGCCATCGGTCTGCTTGATAGTTCCATCTACAACGTTTCCCTGCATTCGGAAGCGTTGGTCCCCTAGGTCTTGGCGTTGAACCACTGCTTCATCCACGTTGTAGTAAAAGAGCGCTGCGTTATTAAGTCCCTTGAAGAGAACCAAGCCCATTACGCCAATCAGCAGGACCACCGCTCCGACGGCCGCATAACTTCGAAGGCCTCTTGAGCTACCTGACCCAGACTGAGGGGCGCTTCGCGGACTGATATCGAGAGGAGTTGCGGCATCTGGTGACTCCTCATCATCAAGCAACGACGAGGTAGGAGCAGACGGGTCGGGAGTATTTGGGTCTACATCCATCTGCGTTGCTCCGCTGGCACAACCTTGGACAAGCGACGCCCCTTCAGGATTACAGAGGCTGCGTATGCACCCACGGCGCCGAAGGTGACTACCCAAGCTCCAATGATGCAAAGGGTCTCGGTCAGATTTGCGCTATTCATGACTGCTCACCTTCTCCTAGGCTTGATTCGAGTCGCCGCTCCTCGAGAGCTTGATCAAGGCCAAGGTCGCTTGCTCGTTCGGCAAGAAAACCTGCCCGGAAGCGGTGGATCAGCAGCCATACGGCCACCAAAACCCCTGCAATCAGTGACGAGTACATGGCAAAGAGTTGCGTGCCACCCATCTCTGGGTCGATCGTACCCAAGACAGTTTTTCCTTGATGCAATCCTCGCCACCAATCAACTGCTTTATGCACGATCGGAATGTTCACTACTGCCACGAGGCCGATGATTGCACAGCGAGTTGCGCGAGTCCTGGGATCAGCTGGAATTGCCCGAACTGCTAGGTAGCCGATGTACATAATCAACAAAACTGCCGAGGTAGTGAGGCGAGGCTCCCAGCGCCAGAACACACCCCAAGTGACTTTGCCCCAAAGAGCACCATCCACGATGGTCACCGCAAAGAACAGCACGCCGATCTCTGCAGCCGACGACCCAAGAAGGTCCCAGAACTCGGTTCGCTTCCAGAGGTACATCCCTGAAGAAACTGCCGTGATAATGAAAGCCAAGTATGCAGCCATCACGGTGGGTACGTGCATGTAGATAATCCTGATGGTGTTCCCTAACTGTGCATCAGGAGGGCTAATGAAGAGTCCGTAGACCACAGCAACAACCAAAAACACTAGGGCTACTGCGCCGAGTACTCGGGTTCCCCTAGATCCAGTTCCCGAGGGAGCAGGAGACAAGGTTGAAGGGCTCTGAGTTTTTGTAGTTGTCATGCATCCTCCAGCAGGGGACGGAATAGAAATGAACCGAGGGTGAGATAGACCAGAGCAAAAATTGCGAGCAGTGCAGCCCATGGCCAACCGGAAACAGCTTCGCGCTCCAGACTGACTTCGCATCCGCGCGTTGCAGCAATCAAGACCGGTGCAAGCAACGGAAGTAAGAGCAGCGGAAGTAAAGTCTCTCGGCTTCGGAGCCGCGCGGCAAGTGCGCCGTACACAGCGCCAGCGCCTGCGATACCTAAAGTGGCAGTAATTGCAATCACTACGAGCAAGGCAATACCAAAAAATTTGGTGTCGTAGAGCACTGCAACGCCCAGAACTAGCACTGCTTCTAGCAGTAGGAGTTCGATGGTCAAGGCTGAGACTTTTCCCAGATAGATGCCTGCGGGCGACATCCCAGAGAGGCGAAGCGCCTCCAAAATCCCGTCTTCGGCCTCGAGTGCAAAGCTTCGTTGCAATGTGAGTACAGCTGAGAACAACACCGTCACCCAAAACAACCCGGGAGTCGCTTGCTTCAGAACCCCTCGATCAGGGTCTAGTGCGAAGGCAAACAGCAGTAGAACCAAAATGGCAAAAGGCAACACTTGACCAAGGCCGATTTTGGCTCGTCGCTCCAGCAACAAGTCCTTGCGCGCTATCAACAAAGCGTCGCCAAGAATCCCTCGGGGCTGGCTCACAGTTCGGCCTGGACGTCTGGTTCGGGCTGGCCGTCTGGTTCGGGCTGGCCGGCAGGCAGGATTACGCCCCCGCTGATGGTGACTGCACGGTGCGCAACATTCTCGGCCCTATCCAATTCATGCGAAGCGAACATTACGGTGGCACCACTCGCTGCAGCTTCTTCCATGAGGCCATCCACTAAGTCTCGCCCAGCGCTATCTAAGCCGGCGTGTGGTTCATCAAGTAGCCAGAGTTCTGGTCGTCGGCAAATCATCGCCGCAAACGAGACTCTGCGACGCTGCCCTGCAGAGAGAGCGTGCACGGGAAGATCAAACAGCCTTGAGGCCACACCAAGGCGGTCAAGTGCTGCTCGTCCATCGGCCGTAGTTGCCGCAGCAGCACGAGACCAAAAGTCAAGGTTTTCAACTACCGACAGGTCTTGGTACAGGAATGAATCATGCCCCAAGAGGCCAACCCTGCGCCGTACAGCCCTGCGGTTGGCAGTGAGGTCTTCACCAAGCACCATCGCAGTGCCCGAAGTCAGTCCAATGAGCCCAGCACAGACGCCAAGGAGCGTGGTCTTGCCTGCACCATTGGGCCCACGCAGCAGAAGTATCTCTTTGGAGCCAACGTCAAGATCGACTCCAGCTAGCGCAGGAAATCGGCCGATAAGTGCGACGGCGGAACGAAGGTGGACAATGGCCGACACAGCACTAACAAGCTACTTCTTCCACGGCCGACCGAGCCAAGCACGGGATTTGGCCGCTGCCGCAGGTAGGTTGGGTACATGTTCGGAAGGTTTCTTAGCGGCCTCGGAAAGGCACTGATCGTTGCGGGGCTCTTGGTGCTCGGGTTCGCGGGTTACCAGCTTTGGGGCACGAGTCTTTCTGAGTCGAATGCTCAGGCGGATCTCACAAATAGTTTGGCAAGCGGTTCGGCGGTTACCGCCACTGATGGAAATGTAAAAGTGGAGCAACTTGCCGAGGAGCTCTCTGCAGTGGATGCAACCACAGCACCCCCCACGGCGCCACCGCCTCTCGGCGATCCAGTGGGGATTATCACAATCCCAAAGATTGGCTTGCAGCGCGTGATTGTTGAGGGAGTCGCGAAAGCCGAGCTAAAAAAGGGCCCTGGCCACTACCCGGGAACCCCGCTCCCTGGGCAGGCAGGCAACTCCGCAATTGCAGGCCACCGCACTACCTACGGGGCCCCATTTAACCGTATCGATGAGCTAGTCCCAGGTGATGAGATCAAAGTCGCAACGCCACAGGGGGAGTTCACCTATTTAGTGATTCCAGCCCCGGGCCAAGACAGTCAGGCTTGGTATACCGTCACGCCCGCACAGGTTGAGGTGCTAGCAAACATGGGGGATAACCGAATCACGCTGACTGCATGCCACCCCAAGTACTCGGCAAAGCAGCGCATCATCGTGCATGGACTGCTGAAGACTCCTCCTGCCGCTGCCGCACCCGTGGCAGTCGCGCCTGTAGATGAACCAGTTCCAGACACAGCCTCAGCCCAACTTGATGAGGGACAGGCCGGGGATTCGAAAGCGCTCGTAACGGCCCTACTCTTTGGTGCTGCGGCAGCAGCGGTGGCCTTGTTGGCTTGGCTCCTAGGAAAGTTCATGCGCACATGGCCGGTTTACTTACTGGCTACCCCAGCCATCCTTGTTCTGATTTGGTACGGGTATGTCTATATGGATCGCTATCTTCCAACCCTATGAAAGTGGGCTGCGTGAAAGTGGGTGTTGCATCAACTCTAGTGATCCTGATTGCGACCACCCTTGTGCTCGGAGCCTGCGGCAACAGCAGAGATCAGGATGCATCAAGCCCCAGCACCAGCACCGCCGAGGCCAGCCCTCAGACGGTGACAACGGCGGTCCCTGGGCCGCCACTGGGCGCAAGCCTTGAAGGGTTCAATGACCTCAAGGTTGGGGCATGCTTCGATGAGGTCACAGATTCAGCCGCCGAAGATCGCGCCGTCTGGCTTTTGGATTGCGCAGCCCCCCATACCTTCGAGTCCTACTGGGTGACTGACTACCAAGGTCCGGCTGCTGGGCGAGGCTCGACGTATCCGGGAATTGCAGCGGTGCAGAACTTCTCGGAACAGGCCTGCTTTGAGCAGTTCGAGACGTTCGTGGGCGTGAGATGGACGTTGTCGCAGCTTGACATTCGCACATGGTGGCCAACCGAAGAATCTTGGTCCCGAGCCGACCGTAAAATTATTTGCACGGTATTTTCTGAAAGCGGAAAACGACTCGCTGGGTCACAGCAAGGCAGCGCCGAGTAGGAGCTGAGGTTTTAGCGCCCTTTAAACTCGGGCTTTCGGCGTGCAGCAAAGGCGGACCGGCCCTCCACTAGGTCATCCGAAGCCCAAGCAGCATGAAATGCGGCGAGGTAGTCCCCTTGCGGATCGGTACTTGAGTCTGGCCGCTCAAGCAGATCAAGGCCCAGCTTTGAACCAGCTAGTGCTAACGGTGCTAGCTGAGCTATCCGGGCCGCAAGTTCCTCTGATGCATGAAGTACTTGTTCCCCAGATCCCTTGACCGGCTCACCCTTTGCGGTCACTTCGACAAGCTCTTGAATGAGACCT
>JBIKPA010000287.1:0-2986 GCA_044357715.1 Microthrixaceae bacterium | reverse complement strand
CCTTTACCCGTTCAGCCTCTGCATTCAAGCGCACTTGGGGTGAAAACGTGGTTGGCAACGGTGCAATTGGACTGATTTCTGCTTTGGTGATGTTTGCAGGAATCATCGTAGGAATCGGGATCATTGTTCTTGGCGCTTCAACCGGGCTCTGGCCTATCAGTTTGATCGGGGCAATCTTGATGGTCATTTGGATCTTGTTTGTGAGCGTGTTCTCTACTGCGCTTTCTGGCATCTTTCGAACTGCGCTCTATAGATATGCCATGTTTGGCGAGTCATCCTTGGGCTTTGATCAAGACCTCATTGAGCATGCCTTCAAGCCAAAGAAACCCGGTACAACCAGCGCATAATCAGCTCATGCCCTGCCACAACCGCAGGTCCTGCCCCAACCGCTGCCGCAACTCGGGCGACAAGTCGGTCAGGTCTTAAGGCCGAGGTCTTCAGCCTCTCCGGCGAGTTCAAGCCAGGCCTCTTCCTTGCTTGCGACGACCTGCTCTGCAGACTCAAGCTCAGTCCCAAGCGAGGCCAGTGCCACATGATCCCCGCTCGCAGCAGCAGCAACGAGTTGATCGTTCAGTCCAGCAGCCCGCTTCTGTGCCGCTGCAAGCGCCTTTTCTGCCTTGGTGAGTTGATGGCGAACCGTAGAGGCGCTCCGTTGCGGTTTGGCTGCTGAGACTTGCCCGCCAGCATTCCGTGCAGAACCTGCGCTCGGCGCTGCACCATTTACAGCCCGCGTTGCTGCACCCGTGGCCGAAAGGCGCCTGCCTGAGCCTCGCGCTGCTCGACGCTCATCCTCATAGGCTGCGTACCCACCTGGCCGGCGAGCAGCAGACCCCGCACCGTCAAGCACAATCACATCGGCAACGGTGCGTTCCAAGAACGCGCGATCGTGACTGACTACCACCAATGCACCGGGCCAATCCTCAAGAAAGTCCTCGAGTTGCCGCAAAGTATCTAGGTCTAGATCGTTTGTGGGCTCATCCAGAAGCAGCACGTTCGGGCGTTCGGCAAGGGTCAGCAACAACTGCAGGCGTCGGCGCTCCCCACCAGAGAGCAGGCCGATTGGCGCCCATTGAGCGTCACCGTCAAACCAGAAGGCTTCCATGAGTGCTGTATCGCTCCAGTCAGCCTCACCGTGGCCACCTGTGACGGCATCTCGCACTCGCTGCTTTGGGTCGAGTTCTCGACCCTTTTGGTCGTAATAGCCAATTCGCACCGTAGAGCCAACATCAACGGAGCCCGCTCGGGGCTTCAGCCGACCAGACACAATATCGAGCAGGGTCGACTTTCCTGTCCCATTTGGGCCAACAATACCCAGCCGCTCTCGGTTATCGAGCAACAACTCAACATCGCTAAACAAGTCGACGCCTGGGGTATAGCCATGCGAGACCTGGTGAAGCTCGATGACTCGATCCCCTAAACGAGGCACGCCAGTGTGCAAGGGAAGCTCGCCACTTCGCGCTGCTGCCTCGGCACGGCCCGTAACTATTGCAGTTGCTGACTCAATTCGAGCCTTGGGCTTTGAAGTCCGTGCGGGGGCACCACGGCGCAGCCAGGCAAGCTCTGTGCGCGCCAAGTTTTTGCGGGTCTGTTCAGCCTTGGCAGCATGTTCCTCTCGCTGGGCTCGGCCTTCAAGGTAAGCGCCATAACCACCCTCGTGTGTGTACCCCTTACCTCGATCAAGTTCGAGCACACGAGTGGTGATCCGATCCAAAAAGTGACGATCGTGAGTCACCAGCACTAGTCCACCGCGATGCGCTGCAAGGCGATCCTCTAGCCATGCAATCGCATCAATATCTAGATGGTTTGTGGGCTCGTCAAGAATCAACAGATCAGTCTTCGTCACAAGTGCCCGAGCAAGCGCAACCCGCTTGGCTTGGCCGCCAGACAGGCTGCCTACGTCTTGATCCATCAGCGGGCCAAGTCCAAGCCGGTCAGCCACTGCAGTTGCTTCCCACTCGGCTTCTTCAAACCCTGCAATCACTGCTTGGCGCACTGTGCCCGGCGGCAACTTGGGATCCTGATCCAAGACATCAATGCGCACGCCTTTACCACGACGAACTGTTCCAGACTCGGGCTCGGCGGTGCCCGCAATAATGCCAAGCAACGTGGATTTGCCGCAGCCGTTCAGACCAACAACTCCGAGTCGGTCTGAGTCAGAGATCGTAAATGAGACGTCGGCGAACAACGGCCGACCAGGACGACTTGCCGATACTGCATCAACATCAAGGAGGATCACTGCGCAAAGCTACGGCGCAAGAGCCTGTCGCGCCGAACTGAGGCTTCTAAACACTGCCCGGCGGAGGCGGCGCGGCAACACTGCCCGGCGGAGGCGGCGGTACAACACTGCCCGGCGGAGGCGGCGCGGCAACACTTCCCGGCGGAGGCGGCGCAGGCGCGGGCTGTGCGGCCTCTGCGGCCTGTGCGGCCTGCGCTGCTGCGCCTGGCGGCGGTGGGGTTGCGGGAGGCGGCGGGGCAATCGAAGACATCGTCAGGTTTACTTTTCCCTGACTCTCTGCTGCGCGAATTGCAACAAGGCAGCGTTGTCTCTGCTCCTCTGCATCAGCGGGTGATCTAGAGGTTTCCTGCAGATAGGCCAATACCCCGAGATCTCGAAAGTACGCATCTGCCTCTTTCGCTCCGCGCACTGAGGTTCCTGGGTAAGAGGCGCCCGTTGTAGGTCCAGAGACGCTAGAGGTTGCAGTATTGACTGCCTCGTCAACTTTTGCTGCTGCCTGATCGGCTAGTGCTTTGGCCTTATCGAGAAATCCCATCAGAGTCCAGTCTGCAAATCTTTCGAGATACAAAGACTAGGCCATGCGTTTCTCTTGGTTCATGCTTTCTGTGCGCTAACCGCCCGAGGCCGGAACGGCTTTGTTCTGACGCCACCAATCGCTATAAATGCTGTAGATCTCGTCGCTCAGTCCGTTGGCATACAACTCTTGTGTTTGTTCTGTCTTGATGTGAAGGCCATCGGTTCGCAGAGTCT
>JBIKPA010000087.1:0-10573 GCA_044357715.1 Microthrixaceae bacterium | reverse complement strand
GGCCAAGTTTCTTAAAAGTGATGTCGCCTGACAGCAGTCGATGGGTACCAATGACGATGTCTACCTCGCCTGTCCCCAATCGCTTCACCACAGATCGGGTCTGCGCTGGTGTTAAAAACCGAGACAGAGCCTCGACTCGAACGGGAAAACCAGCAAAACGGTCACTAAAGGTCTGATAATGCTGCTGCGCTAGCAACGTGGTGGGTACCAAAATCGCTACTTGAAAGCCATCCTGAACAGCCTTGAAGGCCGCTCGAAGTGCAACCTCGGTTTTGCCAAATCCAACGTCACCACAAACCAAACGATCCATTGGGACGGTTGATTCCATGTCTTCTTTGACAGAGGCAATTGCAGAGATCTGGTCAGGTGTTTCCTGAAACGGAAAGGCAAGCTCCATCTCTTGTTGCCAAGGTGTGTCAACTCCGAAGGCATGTCCGGCCGTTGAGACGCGAGTTTGATAGAGCACCACTAACTCTTGAGCAATCTCGGCAACTGCAGAGCGAACCTTTGACTTTGAGCGAGAGAAATCGGACCCGCCCATCTTGTTGAGTCGTGGAGTTTCACCACCCGAGTACAGCCGAATGGAGTCGATTTGGTCCGATGGCACGTAGAGCTTGTCGCCGCCGCGATACTCAAGCAACAAATAGTCGCGTTCTGCTCCGCCCATCGAGCGAGTGACCATGCCGTCGAAGCGACCCACCCCATGCACATGATGCACAACATGGTCGCCGACTTTCAGATCCTCAAAGAAGCGTTGCGCCTCCCGGCGCGGAGCCTTCGCAGCACGGTGTGTTCGGCGTCGGCCAGTGAGGTCTGCCTCGGCAAGAAGAGCCAACTTCACCGCAGGGAGAATGCATCCGCGCTCAAGTGGAGCATGGACAATTAAGCCACCAGCCGAACGCAGATCTGCCGGGTCTGGGGCGCTGCCATCGGCAGGAATCCGAAGAGGGAAGGACAACCCATGTTGGCTGAGCAACTTATCGATCCGAGTAGCTGACCCCTCACCGTCGGCACAAACCACCACGGAGTAGCCCTCGGCGATGAGTTGGCGCAACTGATGCAGGAGCGCTTCGGCCTCGCCAACGGCAGGCGGCCAAGCCAGCGCAGTGACTGCCGGCGAATCTGGGGAATCAGGAACTGCAGCGATCGACCAGACAGGCGCTTTGGTGTGCTGCAACAAGCGGTTGAACTCAACATGCATCCGCTGCAGCGGATCGCCCCCCTGCTCCTGCGAATCTAGCTTGAGGCCCCAAGTGCGGCTCAGCGACTCACCAAGATCTCGTTCCTCTGCTGCAATATCTGCCGCACGGTCTCGCAGCCTGCGGGGGTCTGCGAGCAGAATGAGTCCGTCGTCGGGAACAAGGTCGAACAGCACGTGTTCGCTGTCGGCAAGCCAAGCCATCCAAGCTTCCATGCCCTCGAAAACCTCACCATCTGCCAGCCTTTGCCATTGTTCTCTGCCCCAGGGCTGCGAGGCCAGCAACTGCTCGGCGCGCTCGCGCACCTCTAACGAGGGCAGCAGTTCCCGAGCGGGAAACACCGAAAGCTCTTGCAGGTCTACTGTCGAGCGCTGATCAGCTACAGAGAACTCCGTCAGACGCTCGACCTCATCTCCCCACAGGTCAATCCGGACCGGTACATCTGCAGTTGCTGGGAACACATCAATAATCGAGCCACGAATGGCGATCTCACCCCGGTGCTCGACTTGGTACTCACGCCGATACCCGCTCAGAACAAACTGCTCGATCAGCGCTAGAGAGTCGACTTGGTCACCGATCGCTACTCGCACCGGTTCAACGTCTTCAACCTGGGGACCAAGTCGTTGAACAAGTGCTCGAGCGGGGGCAACGATCACCGAGAGTGAGGGGTCTGCAGTTCTTAAACGCCACAGTGTCCGCAGCCGCAGCCCCATTGTTTCGATTGAGGGACTCACTCGCTCGAACGGCAAGGTCTCCCATGCAGGAAAAAGTTCAACTGCGTCTCGGGGGAGAAAGTTCCGCAAGTCTGCAGATAGTCGTTCCGCATCGGCGGCGGTAGGAACCGCTACCACCATGGGGGTTCGTCGAGAAGCTGCAAGCAGCCCAGCGAGGGTGACGGCCCGTGCTGGTTCGGGTACAACAAGCACCGTCGAAGCCCTACCGAGCGCTGCGAGTACGCCCGGCTCTTCTCGCAACATCGCGTTCAGTCCGCCCAGAACTGCGCTCGACTGACTCACCATGAGTTGCCGCGTTGCTCAACTGCTGGCATTGACCTGTTGCATTGCCGCATCGATACCCTGATCCAGAATCATTACTGCTGCGTCTGCTGCTCGCTCGCAGGCCGCGTCGAGCAGTTCTCGCTGCGCCTTTGGCACCTTCGACAAGACCCAATCCGCTCCCTGCTCGGGGCCTCCGGGTGGCTTGCCTACGCCAATCCTCACTCGAGAATATTCCTGAGTATGTAGGTGGGCTGTGATCGAGCGGAGCCCATTATGACCGGCTAAACCACCACCTTGTTTGACCTTGACGCGAGCCTCGGGAAGGTCAAGTTCGTCATGCATGATGACAAGAGCTGACCAGTCTTCGATTCCATACCTTCGCACTAGCGCAGACACACACTGCCCTGACTCGTTCATCCATGTGGTTGGAACGGCAACCACAATGCGTTGGCCATCAAGGCGAAACTCGCTGACACGCGCCTTGAGTCGCTTCTCTAAAGACATTTCGCCTGCGTGGCGCTTTGTTAAAATCGCCGCTGCATCTGCACCCACGTTGTGCCGAGTGTGCTCATAACGGTCGCCCGGGTTGCCTAATCCAACCACGAGGAGATCACAGGGGGACCCCATGCGGACTATGTGCTACAACTCACTCAGATGCGGCTGCGGCTGCATCTGAGTCGGCAGCTGCGTCTTCGGCAGGCTTGGCGACTACTGCTGCACGAGTGAGTTCTGCAGTAACTACAGCCTGCTGCGGCTTCGATAGGCAGACGCTTCCCTCTGGGAGCACAAGATCTTTCACGAGAAGTGATCGATCAAGCTGCATAACGGAGATGTCGACCTCGATTGAGTTCGGGATTGCATCCGGGCGCACTCGGATCTTTAGCTTATTGAGGCGCTGTTCGGTCATGCCACCATTTACGGTGACCTGCTTTGCGTCACCCACCAAGATGATTGGAACCTCGAGTTCTACCGGCTTGGTGGGGTCGATGCGCATGAAGTCAATGTGGGTGACATCACGACGAACAGGGTGACGCTGAATCTCTCGAACAAGCACTTGGTCGGCGGCTTCGCCATCGACGGCAAGAAAGACGAGTGCGTTGCTTCCTGCATCAGTGGTCATGGCTCGTCGAAGGTCACTTCGCTGAACAGAGATGGAAACTGAAGGCTTACCTGCCCCGTAGACCACGCCTGGGATGGAATTCTCTAAGCGGGCACGACGTGAGGCAGGTGTGCCTGTAAGGCGGCCTGTTGCGGCGGTGAGGGTGACCTCGGACATGGAATGACTCCTGAGACTGCTGATGCGGGGAAGCCGCAGGAAACTTCCATGCGGGACTCGGAAAGTGTAGTTCTTGATGCACAATCATTGCCAGACAGCGCCGAGACGCAGTTCAAGCACCGGTGTGATCGGCCATCACTTCGGCTGATTAGCTTTGGTTTTGGCCGTCGAAGATCTCTGAAACAGAGGTGTCTTCGAAGACTGCGTCGATTGCGTCCGCAATGATCCCAGCAGCAGAAAGCACCTCGATCTTGTCGATGCTCTTTTCCTGCGGCAAGGGAAGTGTGTTGGTAATCACAACCTTCTCGATAACAGAATTCTTGAGTCGGTCTATAGCTGGGCCCGAGAACACTCCGTGCGTGGCAGCGCAATACACGGCGGTGGCACCCCGCTCCACGAGCTGCTCTGCAGCGGCGCAGATCGTGCCCGCAGTGTCAATCATGTCGTCGATCAGAACACAGGTACGACCTGCAACCTCACCAACAACCTCTTTGGCCTCCACAGTATTCTTGGCGCCACGAACCCGACGTTTGTGAACTATGGCAAGGTCAGCATGAAGTTGGTTTGCGTAGCGTTCCGCAACCTTGACACGACCAGCATCAGGCGAAACCACCACAAGATCTTCGGGCAGGTTATTAGCCATCCAGTCAACAAGAACCGGCATGGCGGTGAGATGGTCAACCGGGCCGTCAAAGAAGCCTTGGATCTGCCCCGAATGCAGATCAACGCTAATGATGCGCTTGGCTCCGGCAACTTCAAACATGTTTGCAAGCAACTTGGCGGTGATTGGCTCGCGACCTTCGGCTTTGCGATCTTGACGGCCGTAGCCATAAAACGGCGCAACCACTGTGATGCGCTTAGCGGAAGCGCGCTTGGCCGCATCGACCATGATGAGGTGTTCCATCAGCGCATCGTTTACTGACATCTCTGAGGTTGAGCAATGGCTCTGAAAGATAAACAAGTCAGCACCGCGAATGGACTCGCCGTACTTACAGTGAATTTCGCCATTCGCGAACTCAGCAATCGGCAGCGGCGCTAGCCCTAGGCTCAGCCGCTCGGCGACTTCTTGAGCGAGTTCTTGATTCACTCGACCCGCCACTATCGTCAAGCGCTTTTTTGTTACTAGTTCCATGGTGTGCCTCCCCATGCCATAGACGCCAGCGGAGACTAGCTTTCGCCAGCCTAAACGGCGCTCTCAGAGTTCAGGACTGCCAGTGTAGAACGGTCCAGTCACCGTGTCTGACGCAAGGTGATCACCGGGTCCAAGCGAAGCGTACGGACCCACTATGCATCGATCGCCAATGCGGGCTTGTACAGCAGTTGAGGCCTGCAGCAGCGAGCCATCCCCAACGATCGTGTCTACCAAGCGGGTATTTGGGCCGATCTCGCTGCCGCTACCAATCACGGTACTGCCTTGCAAGATAACCCCCGGGAACAACGTCACGTCGGTTCCGACCAACACAGTGGTGTCTACATACACCGCAGATGGATCCACCATGGTGACTCCTGAACGCAGCAACTCTTCGTTGGTTCGCCGCCTGAGTTCGGCCTCGGCTGCTGCTAACTGCACTCTGTCGTTGATTCCTTGCACCTCTGCTGCATCTGCAACAACAACAGCCTCGACACGATGGCCAGCCGAATTCAACACATCAACCACATCAGTTAAGTAGTACTCGCCTTGGCTGTTATCTGGCTCGATCCTTCGAAGCGCAGGGGCTAAGAGACTCCGCCGGAACACGTAGATCGAGGTGTTGACTTCTTGGACCTGCAGTTCGTCTTGGGTTGCATCTCTCTGTTCAACAATGCGCGCAACGGAACCATCTTTACTACGCAGAACTCGCCCATAGCCGGTGGGATCATCAAGTACCGCCGACAGCATCGTTGCGGCAGCACCCGAACTGCGGTGTTGCTCAACGAGGCGCGAAATTGTGGCGGGTCGCAAAAGTGGCGCATCTCCTGGCATGACGAGAACGTCTTCTTCTTCGGAGTCATCCTCTAGCCCAACCAAGCCCACCTGGGTGGCATCGCCGGTGCCGCGTTGCACCTGTTGTTCTACAAACTCCACCGCAATGTTTTGGGCGTGTTCTTGGACTTTCTTGGTGACCCAGTCGCCCTTGTGCCCTACCACGATCACCGCAACTTGCGGTCTGGCCTCAGCGAGCGAATCGAGTACGTACATCAACATCGGCCGACCGCAGAGCCGGTGGAGTGGCTTGGGTCGCTCGGATCGCATCCGGCTTCCTTCGCCTGCGGCAAGAATTATTGCCGAGAGCGGCGGTATCGAAATTGGTGATTCGGGGGCTGAAGGACTCATAGCTGCCAACTCATTGCTCGCGGGGCAGGACTCGAACCTGCACTCTCCTGATCCAAAGTCAGGCGTTCTGCCAATTGAACTACCCGCGACTGCGTGTGAACACGGTACCGCGTCAATGGTGGAACCGTCAGGTTGACGGAGGAATCATGAACAAATTGTGTGAATTGTGGAGGCTTTCATCGAGCGGAACGATCAGATCTCCCTGCGCAACACTGACGGTATAACCCATAGATTCAAACAATTCACAGGAGAATCGACGGTTCTCTGGCTCAACAAGTTCGGCGTAAACCAAGGGCAAACAGCGCTCAAGAAGCTTTTGTCCGCCGGCAAAGACAAATCTCTCAAAGCCCTCGACATCAATCTTGATGCCATCTATTTGCAGGCCCTGCAGAAACTCAAGGTCGTCGAGCCGTTCCTGCGAAACCGTGTACCTACGGCCGACAACTTCTTGGCCGGGCTGAACAACATGACTGAGGCCCTGCATCCGAACGAACTGCTGCTCTGGCATGACCATCTCTAGATGGCCGCTGCTGTCACCTAAAGCCATATTGTGCAACGTGACGTTGGTGAGCTTGAAATGAGCAACAAGGCGCTTCAAAGCCCGGAAGTTTTCCTCGATGGGTTCAAAGGCGTGCACATGTCCGAGGCGAACCCGCTTGGCAATCAGCACCGTCATAATGCCTATGTTTGCTCCGATGTCTAAGACCACAGACTCCTCGCTCATCCTAGAAATGAGCTGCAAAACATCTTTCTCATTTGGGTCACGATGCAGCGTTTTTGTCTTGAACCACGCAAACAAAAACAGGTAGCGGTCAAAGCCCAAGACTCGTTGCAGCAGGCTCTGAATCAGCCGTTCCATGTTGCTACTGCTCCTTTCAATTTCTTCACCTTGCCTACCTGCGGCCTTCCCTGAGCGAAGCTGCGCTGATGCTACCTTCAACCTCGGTGGGCGAAGGCCGCAATCAAGGTTTCACCCACGGCTTGCCAGCTATAGCGACTCTGCACCAGCTTCAATCCGCCTGCAGAAATCCGGCTATACAACTCTGGGGATTCCAATAGTCGGAGCGTCTGTTGGGCGAACTCCTGCGCAGAGGTTGCAATCAGGATCTCTTCGTCTGGCACAGCGCCAATTGCACGGTTCACGAGTTCGGTGGTTACACACGGAACCCCCATTGACATGGCCTCCAGAATTTTGTTCTGAAGCCCGGCCCCAATCACGAGCGGAACCACCATGATGCGTCCACGCTCATAAGCGGAGCGGATGTCGTCAAGCCAGCCGCTCACCTCAATACCAACCCCACCAAGTTGCTGCACGGCCTTGGTGGGTCGCGCCCCGGCAATAAGCAAGTCGGTCTGGGGTCGCTCACCCCTCACTAGCGGAAGAATCTCTGACACCAGCGTGGTTACTGCATTGACATTGGGTGGATAGCCCATGTTGCCCACGAACAACAGGTCTCGCTGATCAGTCGGAGTGCTGCTCGGAGAGAAGAACTCGGTGTCTACTCCATTGCGAACAACCTGGACCTTTTCGGAACCAGCAAAGCCCAAGAGGTCTCGATCTTGCTCCGAGATGATGACCTGTGAATCAAACCATGCGAACACTTGTTGCTCATACCGCGCAATCCTTCTGGCCTCGAGTGTGAATATCCATCTCAGCCAAACTGGTGATTGATCTGCTCTGCGCTGCATCGATGCACTGAAGGCATCTTGGTAGTCAAGCGTTCGCGGAATGGAATTTTTGCGACCATACGAGGCCGTGCGAATCAGTTGGCAATAGATGTGATCAGGCTGTTCCTCGGCAATAATCTGATCGATCTTTCGAGCCGCTGCAGCAGAGTGGAAATAGCCCACTTGCAGAGGCTGACCACGAAGCACAGCGAGCAAGGTTGCGAGGACCGTCGTGAGTCGGGATCGGGTGATCACATGAATATTGCTGCAGCAATCAGCAGAAACCTTCTCGAGGGCATCGGGGTCGACTGGCCCTTCTGACAGGGCAACGAGTGTCACTTCGTGATGCTGCGAAAGTTGTCGTATCTGGTGATACGCGCGCAGCTTGTCACCACGTTCAAGCGGATACGGAAAGCGTGGGGTAATAACGAGCAGTTTCAAGCCAAGAGAACTCTAGCGAGCAGAAGCACCTAGAGAGGTTGACTCCACCGTTCTGCTGAGCCTGGTTAGCTGGAGCGACGTTTTCCGAGCAATGTGGGAATGGTTCGCAGACCAATCACAAGGTCACGCCACAGTGACCAGTTTTCGATGTAACGGTTATCGAGCCGAACACGGGTCTCGATGCTGGTGTCTCCCCAGTATCCGTTCACTTGAGCCCAACCAGTAATACCAACCGGCACACGGTGGCGATACTGATAGCTATCAATCTCTGAGCTGAACTGCTCTACAAAGTGCGGGCGCTCTGGTCGTGGTCCAACTAGTGACATCTCGCCACGCAACACGTTCAACAATTGAGGAAGTTCATCTAGGTGGCTCGGCCGCAGGAAGCGTCCCACCTTTGTGACCCGCTCATCTTCTTCAACTGACCACTGCGTAGAGGACTCGTCATTGACCTTCATAGAGCGGAACTTCAGAATCTCGAAAGGTCTGCCACCCACCCCAATGCGCACCTGACGGAAGAAGACGGGGCCACGGCTAGTGAGTTTCACTGCGAGGGCACAGCCGATCATCAGTGGCAACGTCAGCAGAAACAGTATCGAGGCCGCCACAAGATCAAAGGCTCGCTTCGCTGGCCACATGTTGCAAGACATTCCAGGCCTGCGAACGGGAACTAGGGGCAAGCCCGAAACCTCATAGCCGACATCACCGGCAGAGAGACCTAGCTCGAACAGTCGGGGCACTGCATAGAACTGCACCATGCGGTCCTGACAGCGGCGAATGATACTCACGAGTTCTTCCTCACCTGCAGAACCAAAGGCCAGCACCACGTGGCGAATACCAGTTTGCTCAAGAATCTCTGGAAGGTTCTCTGGGCGGCCAAGAATTGGCAGCGGCAGCTCCTCTTGGAAGCGGTCCACGAACCCGCAAGGTACAAGGCCGAACGAGGGAGTATCGATGAGCGCCTGAGCTACATCAAGGCCAATCGGACCAACACCAATGATGAGCGCATCTTCAAGGTCGTACCCCTTCGACCTAGCAGATGCCACGAGGCGAAAGCTCACCAAACGCCCCAGCAACACGAGCGGAACAGTTGCAAGAACAATCTGCGCAATGACAAACACATCAATCGACTCGCTCGGCATTCCGAAACGGCCCAAATTAATGATCGAGACGATGATCAGCGTGACAACCGGGGCCAACCCAAGGCGGCCAATGACAGATGCGAGGCCCTCACTTGGCGCTACGGCGTGGCGTCCACGACGAGCTGTTGGCCACAACAGAGCAGTACCGACAGCAGCGAACAGTGTCACGACCTTCATCGAGATCTGATCGTTCAAGAAGATGTAGCCGAGTGTGAGCGGCAGGAGCAGAGCAAGAAAGTCGAAGAGGTGGCCAAGAAGTACCAGCGTGCGGCCAACGGCACGACGCTGCTGAAGCGGGAGAATCGTGACTGACTCGGATGCTGTTTCTGCGGTGTCGAGGGGGGTCTCATCTCGCAGATCAATAACTTCAGAAGTACTACCAAGATTTACTGCAGAGCTATCTTTTGCAGAGCCACCCTGAAAGCGAAGCACTCTTCGCTTTGTGGGCACCTCGCTCGCTTCTGAGTATTTCAGCATTTTGCCCCCGTTTAGATCACAACAGCCGACCTGCAGCCGATGTCCGCTCTTTAACTCCACCCGAAACATGATCGAAATGTTTCACGCCCCACTAGTAAAGATGTGACTTAGTTCATCGTCAAGCGGCTTTTTGCGAAATCCCCGGAAACAGCTAGGCAAAATCACCCGAAAAGGGCGAATGTGCCCCGTTTAGGGCAGTAATTGGTTTGCGAAAGCGAATTTTGGTAATTGTTCCGACTCACTCAGGTGGCGAAGGACTCGTTCCTCAGACACACTCCACGAGTGACAACTTCGCCGACTTCGCCTCGCTCACCGCTTCGGTTGGAGATTCGCTATCGACTCGATTCGCTCGCAACCGAGTGGGATGAACTCCTTGATCAGCAAGATTTGAGCTCGCCGTTTCTGTCGAGTTGGTGGATCAACAACGCCGCAGAGGGCACTAGCGCTTTGCTCTGTTGCTTTGCCGGCTCTGAACTCGTAGGCGGCGCTGCGTTTCAACTCGATACCGTGGGCAGGGGGCGAGCACAACTCGAACGCGTGCGCTGTTTAGGTCAGGGAACACTCGCCCCTGACCATCTTGACCTCCTTGCACAACCCGCACACGCACCCGAGGTGCTCACCCTGGTGATGAGTTGGCTGAAGCGATCAGGGTCACGAGTAATTGATCTTGATGGTCTTGCAGCAACAGGGGCGTTGGCGCAGGCCTTACGCTCATATGAGATTGCGAGCGTTGCTGCACCCTTTACAAAGTTGCCAGCTGACGGAGCGCAGTACCTAGCCGCTCGCCCGGGACAAGTGCGCAGCACCATTGTTCGCACCCGCAAGCGCTTTGCAAAAGAAGGGGTTCTCTTTCGACGCGTCCCGCTCAGTGAAATGCCCGAGGCTTTAGACCGGCTCGCAAAACTGCATGACAGCCGTTGGTCCGAAGAATCGGCCTTCCTAGATGGCTGGGATCGCTTTCGTGCAGCAGCCCTAGCTGGTGCGCAAGAAGGCTCCGTTCTCATCCACGAGCTTGTCTCTGGAGAAGGTGAAGTCGTTGCAACTGAACTCGACCTGAG
>JBIKPA010000286.1:0-3014 GCA_044357715.1 Microthrixaceae bacterium | reverse complement strand
TGCCCTATGCAGGCGACTGCGAGCGGCGGGTGCGTCAGCGTAGGCACGAATCACACGAATCCCCATCACAGTCTCAGAGATTTCGCTCAGCGTGTCAGAGACTCGAGACCGCAACGCGTCATAGGCTTGCAACTGTCGTCGCTGCACCGTCTTGAGTATGGGAATGATGGGAATCAGCACCAGCACCGTCAGAATCGCAAGCTGCCAGCTATACAGGGCAATGACACCCACTGCCACCACAATGATGGTCAGGTTGACTATCCAAGAGACCGCACCCCAGGACGCAAACTGCGCCAACGTCTCAATATCAGAGGTCACTCTGGCCACCATGACCCCACGCCGGGACTCATTATGGTTGGCAACACTCAGCTTGTGCACATGAGAAAACGCACGAGTACGTAGCCCGAACAGCACGTTCTCGGCCGTCACCATGAGGCGCATATAGGTGAAACGGTTCAGCACCGAAAACGCAACCATTGCAACTGCAGCAATTGCACAGGTAGTCAACACAAAGCCCCAGTTTGGGTCGCCCTGGTCTATCCCTTTGTCAAGAATCTGCTGAATAGCGATCGGGATGATCATTCGACCAACTGCCATCACTAACGCCATTGCAATCGACACACCCAAGCCAACCTTCAGCTCTGGGGTTGCTGCAATGCCAGCCTTGAGTACTTCAAGAGCCTTCACCTCGGCCGGATCGAGTTCGTCCCCGGGTGGGTTGGTCACCACGTTCATGCGGTCACCCCGTTCATTTCGCTAACCCCGCATCTGGGTCCTCGGCAAAATGCTGGTCATGTTCGCGAGTTTCTTCAGACTCATATGCCCGCACGAGCGCTGCGTATTCTGGGTCGGCGAGTAGCTGCTCATGGGTGCCTTCACTACGAATCCGACCGTTTTCAAGATGCACAATCTTGTCGGCCAACATGATCGTTGAGAGGCGATGCGCAACGATCAACATCGTGGTGTCGCTGTTGCGAAGTCCACCCAAAATCTCTGCCTCGATCACCGGGTCAACGGCCGAGGTGGCGTCATCAAGCAACAGAACCCTGGGCTTGCCTGCGAGGGCTCGGGCAAGGGCAACGCGCTGGCGTTGCCCACCCGACAACGTGACCCCACGCTCGCCCAAAATCGTGTCCTGAGCATGAGGGAGTTTGGCCACAAACTTTTTGGCTCGTGAGCGGTCGAGCGCATCGTCGAGTTGTTCTTGGGTCAAGCCACGGCCCATCGAGACGTTGCTAGAGATGGTTGAGGCAAACAGAAAGCTCTCTTGGAACGCAACCGAGACCGCAGAGCGAAGTTCATCGGGATTGAGCTGAGTAATTGGAACGCCGCCAAGCAGGATCTGCCCCGAGCGTGGCTCGTCTAGGCGCATCATCAGGTTGGTAAGGGTAGATCTGCCCGAGCCAGTTGAGCCGACGAGAGCCACGGTTTCTCCTGCTGCTGCGGTAAAAGTCAGCCCTGATAAGACTGCAGTGGTGCCGTAGTCAAAGCAGACCGCGTTGACCTCAACAGAGAGTGGGCCAGCGGGCAACAGCGCTGCCACAGGCTCGGCGGTTTCAGCCGCTCGACCAGCAGCACCTGTGCCCAGCAGCGGCGCCTGGGCTGCAGGGTCAACCGGTTCATCAAGGAGCGAATCAACACGTTTCACCGAAACCACCGAGCGGGGCATGGACTCAAACATGAACCCCACGATCCGCATGGGAAAGGCCAGCCAGCCAAACAGGGCTACGGCCTGAACAAGTTGCCCGACCGTGGCCTCCCCATTATCAACCTGCCAAGACCCCACCAGCAACAGTGCAACGATTCCTAGGTTGGGCAAAAGATCAATGAGCGGCTGAAACACCGAGGTCATGTTCGCAACGATGAGGCGATCTGTGCGCAGTTGCTGCGCAGCATCCTGAAAGCGCTGGTCCTCAGCGCCTTCGCGGCCAAGAGTCTTTACTACAAGCGCCCCGTCAAAGCTCTCGTGGGCAATCGATGAAACCTGACCAAGGCGAGCCTGCACCTGTGCTGCGGGGTCATTGACCTTGTTGGTGTAATAACGACTCAGAAAGGCAAGAGACGGGAACAGCACTAGTGCAACTAGCGCAAACGAAGGATCAGCAGTGAACAAGCTGATCAGCGAAACTACGGCAAGCGCAATCACCCCGACAGAAAACGGCAGCGGCATGAGCAACTGGGTGCCGGTGGTGATATCTACATCTGCATTGGCAAGGAGTTCGCCTGTGGGGTGGCGCCGGTAGGCAGACATTGGCATAGCGAGTAAGCGGTCGGTGACCTCGGTTCGCAAAGTGGCCTGCGATCGCGTTTCTGTCAGGGAGCCAAACCAACGTCGAACACCCACCGACAGTCCTCGTAAGAGGGCGATGACGAACAGTGCCGCAACTGCCAACCAGACCGTAGATGCCGATACCCCGCCGTCGAAGGCAGGCTCAATGACCTCGTCTGTAATGCGGCCCAAAATGTAGGTAGCGCCAACGACTAACAGCGCCCAGCTCACTCCACCCAAGAGGGACATGAAAAACGGCGCCGGGTGCATGCGCACAAATCTGGCGATGAGTGCCAAACCTTGACGAGTAGGCGATGCGGCCTGCTCGTCAAGGTTTGAGTCACTTACTTGCGGGATCTCGTCCTCGGGGGGTGCCTCAGAAGAGTGAGAGAGTGCTGTCACCCGGGGAGCTGCAAAGACTTCGTCTCGAGGAACTCCTCAAGGCCCCAGCGGCCGCGCTCACGTGTGTTACCCGACTGCTTGTAGCCGCCAAAGGGCGCTACGGCGTTGAAGCCGCCGCTGTTGATGTCGACTGAGCCAGTGCGCATGCGCCGAGCAAACGCTATGGCGCGCTCATCGCTGCCCGACTGCACTGCACCGTGCAACCCGTAGATGGTTCCGTTTGCAATCGCTGCGGCATTGTCTTCGTCGGTGTAGGTCAAGATGGACAACACGGGACCAAAAATCTCTTCCTGGGCGATCGTCATATCTGGGGTCACGTCAACGAACACGGTGGGGTTGACGT